>NZ_CAMZMZ010000001.1:0-338826 GCF_947311905.1 Alteromonas sp. CyTr2
AGGAGAGACTTGAACTCTCACGCCGTGAAGCACTGGAACCTAAATCCAGCGTGTCTACCAATTCCACCACTTCCGCGCAGCTAGACTTTCCTAAAAGAGATAAGTGAGAATTGGTGGCTACGGCGAGATTCGAACTTGCGACCCCATCATTATGAGTGATGTGCTCTAACCAACTGAGCTACGTAGCCTTACTATTCTCTTCCCTCTCAGGAAGTGGCGCGTATTATGCGTATATGACTGGCAACCGTCAACCCCTTTTTTACTAACTTTTTTTAAATGCTCATTAAGTGTGCGCATTAGGGCGAAATACGCGCAAAAAGCCGTGAAATTGAACAACTTGCACGAAATAAGCTAGCTATTTACCACGCTTTGTTACTGGTTTTTGTTTGGTAATAACATACGTCAATAGGGCGCGGGCCATACGTATTGTCATGAAAAAACGGGTTATCTAAGTTTCTTCCTGTGTTTGCCCGTTTTTTATATTCTTCATGATGCGGTGTTTGCAGAAAATAAGGTGTAGCGTTGTTTACATGCACAAAAGCCTGCTTAATTTTGCTTTCTTGCGTTATATCATCTAGAACGCCACCTCTGTCCATATTTCCTCGCGGCAACTTTTGAAGCACATCCATACCGTGCAGTACGCGACCAACGACCGACATATTTCTGTCTAAGTGTCGTGGTGCTTGCCCAATCACAATATAAAACTCCGTACTGGCTGTATCTTTCTCGCTATTGCGAGCAAACGCCACAACACCTGGGCAATGAAGTCCCCACATTTCTTTTCGGCTTTTATCAATGCCTACTGGAAAGCCATCTAAAAATCCGGTGTTAGGCGCAAACATATCCTGATTCTCAACCACGTTTACATTGCTATTAAGCGGTTGCGTAAATTCAGCGTTAATAGTTTTAAGCAGATTCGGCGGAAATTGTGATGCGTCATGCGTATCGTTGCTGCCTGCCTGTGCCACAAACCCGTCTACTACACGATAAAATGCTTGTTCGTTATAAAAGCCTGCGTCTATTAAACTTTTAAACCTGGCCACATGTTTTGGTGCAAGGGTAGGGTGAAGCGCAATAACTACATCGCCATATGCAGTTTTAAACGTCACAGTATTACTCTGAGGAACTTGATACCAACTGGCAGTGTTACTTGCTAATGCTGGTGCCTTTTCAACAGCATCGCTACTGATTTGTGAATTCACTGGATTAGTTTGAGGTTCACTGGCAAAAGAAAAATTAGCCAGGCTTAACAAGCACAACACTTTAATTGAGGTTTTTATTACTGAAAATCGTTTGGCGTGCTGTGATTTGCTGCAAGTTAAAGGGCGTGAAGCGCAAAGCTGATTAATAGTCATTACAAAAGCCGTTAGTTTTTTTACTAGTTATATCAGGCCTATGTGCGCTTCACAATTATTCGCTAGAAACAAAAAAGCCACCTTGCGGTGGCTTTAGTAAACAGTGCTAATTTCTACAATAGAAATTACACGTTAAAGCGGAAGTGAATAACGTCACCGTCTTTAACAATATAGTCTTTACCTTCTAAACGCCATTTGCCTGCGTCTTTCGCACCTTGCTCGCCATTGAACTCAACGAAGTGCTCGTAGCCTACGATTTCAGCGCGAATAAAGCCTTTTTCGAAATCGGTGTGAATTTTACCTGCCGCTTGTGGTGCAGTTGAGCCTTCAGGGAAGGTCCACGCACGTACTTCTTTTACGCCTGCAGTAAAATAGGTTTGTAGTGTAAGAAGACTGTAACCCGCACGAATTACGCGGTTAAGACCTGGTTCTTCTAGACCCATGTCTTGCATAAACTCTTCGCGTTCGTCGTCTTCAAGCTCAGCAATATCAGACTCGATTGCCGCGCACACTGCAACTACAGTGGCATTTTCGCCTGCTGCAATTTCTTTAACCTGATCAAGGTACGGGTTGTTTTCAAAACCGTCTTCATTCACGTTTGCAATGTACATGGTTGGCTTAAGGGTAAGCATGTTCATGTAGCTGATTGCCGCAAGCTCTTCTTTAGTCAGCTCAAGTGAACGTAGTAACAAGCCTTCGTCTAGGTGCGGCTTAATCTTCTCAAGCACTTTCATTTCGTACTTAGCTTCAGCATCGCCACCTTTTGCGCGCTTAGCAACACGGTGAAGTGCTTTTTCTGTTGTTTCTAAGTCGGCAAGTGCAAGCTCGGTGTTGATAACATCGATATCGTCTTTAGGGCTAACGCGACCTGCAACG
Source organism: Alteromonas sp. CyTr2 (assembly GCF_947311905.1). Taxonomy (NCBI): domain Bacteria; kingdom Pseudomonadati; phylum Pseudomonadota; class Gammaproteobacteria; order Alteromonadales; family Alteromonadaceae; genus Alteromonas; species Alteromonas sp. CyTr2. The sequence continues at coordinate 2,232 of NZ_CAMZMZ010000001.1, forward strand.
TGAACAATGTTCTCATCATCAAAACAGCGTACTACGTGACCAATAGCGTCAGTCTCACGGATGTTAGCAAGGAATTTGTTTCCTAAACCTTCACCTTTAGAAGCACCTTCAACCAAGCCAGCAATATCTACGAATTCCATGGTAGTAGGAATAACGCGCTGAGGTTTTACGATTTCAGCCAACTTGTCCAAACGAAGATCTGGCACAGGAACAACACCTGTGTTTGGCTCGATAGTACAAAACGGGAAGTTTGCCGCTTCAATACCTGCTTTAGTTAATGCATTGAAAAGTGTTGATTTACCTACGTTTGGTAGGCCAACAATACCGCATTTAAAACCCATGGTATGGATCCTTAGTTTGGAAAAGTGATAACTGGCTAGGTTTACCCTTTGTGCGAGTGTAACCTGTTTTGTGCTTGCTTAAGGTCTTCTTTAAGCAAAATTTCTGTACAGCGTACCGCTTCATCGATGGCACTTTCAATGGCTGCTTTTTCTTCTGCTGGTGGTTTTCCAAGAACATGGCCGGTAACGCGGCTTTTATGACCTGGATGACCAATACCTATGCGCAAACGCAAAAAATTCTTGTTGTTACCCATTTTAGCCACAATGTCACGTACGCCATTTTGACTAGAGCTTCCGCCCACTTTGTATTTTGCAACACCTGGGGGTAAATCTAACTCGTCAAACGCTACTAATATTTGTTCTGGTTCTATGCGGTAAAAGTTAGCCAGTGCTGCTACGGCTTGTCCACTTTTATTCATAAAGGTAGTGGGGTAGAGCAAACGGATATCTTTGCCTGCAATGGTAATGCGAGCAGTTTTACCGAAGAATTTGGTTTCTGGTTTTAGCGGGGCGTTGTAGGCGTCGGCTAGTTGGTTGAGAAACCATTCACCGGCATTGTGTCGGGTATTTTCATATTCGGGGCCTGGATTACCCAGACCCACGATAAGGCGGATATCAGCCAAGAGGATTATTCCTCAGAAGCTGCTTCTTCGCCGTCTTCTTCTGCGTCAGCCGCTTTAGGAGCAGGCTTAACAGTTACAACCGCTAGGTCGTGAGCTTCGTCGTTCTTCGCAAGTTCAACTGAAGAAACGCCAGCTGGAAGAGTTAGGTCAGAAAGGTGTAGCGTTTGACCCATTTCAACACCAGCCATGTCTACTTCGATGAACTCAGGAAGGTTCTTAGGTAGACAAGTAACTTCGATTTCAGTTACGTGGTGCTCAGCAATACCGCCAGCTTTAACAGCAGCAGATTTCTCTTCATTTACGAAGTGAAGTGGTACGTTAGTGTGAACGTCTTGACCAGCGATTACACGTTGGAAGTCAATGTGTGTGATCTTTGGCTTGAACGGGTGACGTTGCATATCTTTAACTAGAACTTCAACAACTTTACCGTCAAGGTTAATCTCAAGAACGTGAGAATAAAACGCTTCAAAGTCAGCAGAGTTGTTTACTTTGTTATGATCTAGTGTGATAGAAACTGGTGCTTCTTCACCACCGTAGATGATACCAGGAAGCTTATCTTCGCGACGTAGGCGGCGGCTCGCACCTTTCCCTAGGTCTGTACGAACAGAAGCGTCTAGTTTGAAATTTGCTTCAGACATTGTCTGTCTCCAAAAATATAAGTCTAATGATGTGGATTTTTGCGACCAAAACCCACGGTAAAATGATGTGAATTACGTTTAAAAATAACTTTCTATGCGCAATAAAACACCAACCCAAAATTCAAGGGCGGCGAATTCTAACACCACCTACCAAAACATACAATTACAAAGGCAGATAAAATATCCAACTAAGCAAATGCAAGTATTTGCGTTACTCACAATAAAAGAAGCGCACCTTGGCGCGCTTCTATCATATTTATAGAAAAAAGCATTTTGTGAAGACTAACTTGACCGCTAATTGTCTTTTTCCCAAGGCTTGATAAGGTCAACAAGCCTTAGGAACATAGCAACTCTTTACACAAGCGTTTACTTCGTCAGCACCACTCTGTAATGGGCTTTACCTTCTCTTAATCGCGCAATAGCCTCATTTACGTCATCAAACTTGAAGGTTTCGGTCACAGGTTCAATATTGTGGTGTGCAGCGAAATCTAGCATGGTTTTAATGGTCGCGGGGCTTCCCACTGGCGAGCCTGACACACTTTTCTGACCACCAATTAAGTTAAATGCACCAATATCTAGAGGTTCAAGCGTGGCGCCTACAAAGTGAAGCCGGCCTTTCGGTGCCAATGTAGATAGGTACAAGTTCCAGTCAAGCTTTACATTTACGGTTGAAATAATTAAGTCAAACCGACCGCGCGCTTTTTTTATCTCATCTTCATCACGGCTATTAATCGTATCTGACGCACCTAGCTCTAGCGCTTCCGTCTTTTTAGATTCGCTAGAAGTGAACGCGACTACCTTACATCCCCATGCATTTAAAAACTGCAGGGCAAGATGACCCAGGCCGCCAATACCAACTACACCCACTTCACTGGTAGGACTAATACCAAACTGGACTAATGGGTTGAAGACGGTAATACCTCCGCAAAAAAGAGGGCCTGCCTTTGTACTATCGATAGCATCGGGAAGGGGAATAACGGCACGTGCTTGGGCGCGCACTTTATCTGCAAATCCACCGTGACGACCACCTATGGTCATCGTAGCATCGGCACACAGGTTATGATCGCCTTCTTCGCAGGTTCTACAACTATTGCAGTAGCCTGAATGCCAGCCTAAACCGACACGCTGTCCCACCTTAAGTGACGTTACATGTTCACCTATTTGGCTAATTGTGCCGACAACTTCGTGACCAGGTACAAAGGGATATTCTGTCATGCCCCATTCATTATCGAGCATGCTTAGGTCGCTGTGGCAGATACCACAGCTTTCAACGTCTATTTCAACATCATGTGAACCAAGCTTACCGGGGTCGTATTGAAACTTTTCTAGTTTTCCACCCGCTTCTTTAGCGGCATATGCATTAATCATCAATAACCGTCCTTTTAAGTGTTGCTACGCAACATTAACGCGTAAGCAAAAATTCTATAATTGCTAAATCGCTAGCTTAATTATTTTTGTCAGTAATTTGCTACACGCAAAGCAATATTCACGATCATTGTGTTTGCAGGTTATCAATGACTTTACTGGTATCGAGTACTTTAACGCTTGATACTTGAAGCACCGTACCGAATTGCGTAAAGGTCATCATATCAGGTTTAGGCGTACCTTTAACTTCCACAACAAGGCCGTTCTTTTGATAGGTTTCATCTAAACCATGTAGCGTATAACGATCGCCATTTTCAGCAATAAAAGCGTAAAAACCGCCTTCGAGATCTTTATAAATAATACTACCCTTCATAGTCATTTCACCTTTTGCATTATCTTCTACTGCTTCAGCCTGGGTAACAGGTTCGGCTACCAGTTCCTTGGGCATAGAACTCTTCTCATTAGCTTGAACTGTGGAAGATTTGTCTTTCATCTCAGTTCCTTGTTTCTCAAGATCTGCTTGTTTCACTGAGTCGTCATCTCCAGAGCAGCCCGTTGTATTTAAGAGGGCAGTAATTACTGCAACAAGGCATAGTGTTTTTGTTTTCATTTTATGTCCTTCATAGTAGTTTTAACGCGCAACAATTCTTAACGTTAAACCTAAAATAGATGAAAAGAAAGTCACATTAACGAGTCGGAAAACGGCAATAAAGTATATTTAAGGCCTAAACGGAATGTGTTTGGCTTGATGTACTGTTCTTATTTTTAAGGTGATGTTCGCTTTCAAAGAAAAAAGAAAGGTAAAAAAAGAGCCGGCGCCACTTACATGGGCCAGCTCTTTTGTAGGAGTAACAATATTTAAATTTTAGTATTCAAACATTGCTGAAATAGACTCTTCGTTGCTGATGCGACGAATAGTTTCTGCAAGCATCTCAGATAAAGTAAGCTGTTTTACTTTTCCAATTTGCTTCATCTCTGCACTTAATGGGATAGAGTCGGTAACGATAATTTCGTCAATAACAGACTCTTTAAGATTGTTTGCAGCGTTACCTGAAAAGATAGCGTGAGTTGCGTAAGCATAAACACGACGCGCACCATGTGCTTTAAGTGCTTCAGCTGCTTTTGCAAGCGTACCGCCTGTATCAATCATGTCATCGACAATGATGCAGTCTCTGTCTTTTACGTCACCAATGATGTTCATTACCTGAGCCACGTTCGCTTTAGGGCGACGCTTATCGATAATGGCAAGGTCGGTGTCGTTAAGTAGTTTCGCAGTAGCACGTGCACGTACAACACCGCCAATGTCAGGAGAAACGACTACAGGGTCGGCAAAATCACGTCTTACCATGTCAGCAAGAAGGATAGGAGTACCGAATGCGTTATCCACCGGAACATCAAAGAAACCTTGAATTTGTTCGGCGTGTAGGTCGATAGTAAGTACGCGGTCAACACCAACGTTAGACAGGAAGTCAGCCACTACTTTCGCAGTAATAGGCACCCTAGCTGAACGAACACGACGGTCTTGGCGTGCATAACCAAAGTAAGGAATTACTGCTGTAATACGACCAGCTGATGCGCGACGTAGTGCGTCGATCATCACAATAAGTTCCATAAGGTTATCGTTAGTAGGCGCACACGTAGACTGGATAATAAAAACGTCCGAGCCACGGACGTTTTCATGAATTTCTACGCTGATTTCACCGTCACTGAAACGGCCAACTTTGGCATTTCCAAGTTTGGTGTAGAGGCGATCGGCAACTTTCTGGGCAAGTTCTGGTACGGCATTACCTGCAAAGAGCTTCATATCTGGCACAAGTGGTTCCTCAGTGCGTTGATAAAAGAGGTTTGGCTGGGGTAGCAGGACTCGAACCTACGAATGGCGGGATCAAAACCCGCTGCCTTACCAACTTGGCTATACCCCAATTTTTAAGTTCTTGTCCGATGTGGCGTACACGCTATCTTTGTTGTTCTAATTTGTCTAATAGTGGTGAGCGATTCACACCTTTTGCGACAAAACTCTGCCAAGTTTCAGGCATTTGAGCCCTAACTTGTTCGGCTAAAGTGTAGTCAGAAAAAGTGGCAAACACGCATGCACCTGTGCCCGTCATTCGCGACGGTGCGTAGTGTACCAACCACTGTAATAATTTTGCAACTTCAGGATAGCGATTCGCGACTAATTGCTGACAATCATTCCAAGTTTTTTCAAATTTATAGTCTTCCCAACGTATCGCAGGTGTATTTCTGGGCAAATCCGGCGAGGTGAACACTTCGGCTGTGCTGACATGAACATTTGGGTTCGCTACAAGAAAATACTGTTCTTTTTGGGGAGCTGGCGTTATCTCTTCTCCAACGCCTCCTGCAAATGCCGTTAGACCTCGCACAAAAATAGGTACATCAGCGCCTAAAGATAACCCAAGCTCAGCCAGTTCATCTTCACTTAGCCCTGTGTTCCAAAGGTGATTAAGCACCACTAACGTGGTTGCCGCATTCGATGAACCCCCGCCAATTCCGCCCCCCATAGGAAGGCGCTTGTCTAACGAAATAACGGCACCTTTATCACATTTTGTTTTTGTTGCCAGCAGTCGCGCTGCTTTTACAATTAAATTGTCATCGTCTGGAACCCCATCCAGTGGGGTTTCCATGCGTATGGTTGTGTCGTCTGTACTTATGTCAAAGGCGAGTGCATCGCCGTAATCCAGCATTTGAAACAGACTTTGAAGCTGGTGATAGCCGTTGTCGTAGCGGCCAAGTATATGCAAGAAAAGATTCAGTTTAGCAGGGGAAGGCCACCAATCTTTATGTTCTGAAACAGATGAGTTCACTACAGAGTCCACTGATAAATTTTAATTTTAAGCTGAGTATTAGGCATGTCCGGCGTTTCATTCTGGGTAAGCGTTATGCTGTGAGGCAACCATACAGATGTGCCATCATCTAGCTCAATACTACCGTAGTTACCGTAAGCAACTTGCCAATTGCGGCAACCTTGGCAATAGCTCTCTAGGGTATTAACCAACCCTTTTTCAGTTAGGGTGAATTTATCACCGTCTAGCGGTAAGCCTTTTACCCAAGACAATAGTGATTCCACCGGAATGACCATTCCCGTAATCTGATAAATAAGTGGTTCTGGTAAAGCATCTACATACGTTTCACCGTCAGCCTCTAATACCGACTGCTGCTGGGTAACGTTAAGGTTAACCAGACTTACCCCTAGAAAATTGGTTAATCGAAAATCAAAATCACCGGAATCGTTTTTCCAGACTAAATTAAGGCTGGCCGCTTCCTTTCCTTGGCGAAATGCAATTTTTCCGCGCATTTGCCACTGATGTACTTCAGCAACTTTTTCAAGTTGGGCCGTGAGGTTTACCGCGTTTTCTGGGCCTTTGGGAGCGGTTGTGCATGCGCTCAGTACGAAGCAGAGAAACAACAGTAGGGAAATAAAGCGAATCATTAAGGCGCGTTACCTGTATAAAAATAAAACACATTTAATTGTGACATTATGGGAACACAGTTTCACCAACACTTTCAATCATTTTGGGTTTTTCGTACAATGCCGCTCCGACGTTGCCAGCACAGATTTTAATGACTTTACTCGCCCTCGGTATTAACCACAAAACAGCACCAGTAGCACTTCGCGAAAAAGTGGCCTTTACACCAGATTCTCTGGTGGAAGCGCTTGCGAGTTTAAAAAAGCTGGAAGGCGTAGATGAGTCTGTCATTGTATCGACCTGTAACCGCACTGAGCTATACGTTAATACTCAAGACGACACCGGCCAAAAGCTTCTACAATGGTTAAGTGACTTCCATCACTTGGATGTAGAAGAGATTGCCAATAACAGCTATGTGCTCGCGCAGGATGAAGCGGTAAAGCACATTATGCGTGTAGCCAGCGGACTTGATTCACTGATTTTGGGAGAACCTCAAATCTTAGGTCAGGTGAAGCAGGCGTTTGGTGATGCAAAACACTCAGGTATGGTGAGCAGCGAATTTGATAAGCTGTTTCAACATACGTTTTCGGTGGCGAAGCGAGTTCGCAGTGAAACAGATATAGGTGCAAACGCGGTAAGCGTGGCTTATGCAGCCGTTCAGTTGGCCAAGCATATATTCGCTGAACTACCAAAACGTTCAGTGTTATTAGTAGGAGCTGGCGAAACCATTGAACTTGTGGCTCAGCATTTGAAAGAGCAAGGCGTGAGCTGTTTGGCGGTGGCGAATAGAACCGTAGCGCGAGCAGAAGCCTTAGCCGAAACACTAGATGCGAGTGTGTTTACCTTATCGCAAGTGCCAGAGCACTTAAAAGACTTCGATATCGTGATAAGCTCTACCGCAAGCCAACTGCCTTTAATAGGCAAGGGAATGGTTGAGAAAGCCCTTAAGCAGCGCAAAAACATGCCGATGTTTTTGGTTGACCTTGCAGTACCACGAGATATCGAATCAGAGGTTAACGAGCTAGGCGATGCCTATCTTTATACCGTTGATGATTTGCAGCATATTGTTCAGAAGAATTTAGAAAACCGCGAGCAAGCAGCAAAAGAAGCCGAAAAGCTCATCGACAAACAAGCTGGCGACTACATGACGTGGAAGCAGTCGCAGCAATCGATAGATTTAGTAAGACAGTATCGCCAAAAAGGCATGGCACAGCGTGACGATATTGTGGAAAAAGCCAAAGCGCAATTAGCGGAAGGTAAAAATGCCGAAACGGTATTAGAAGAAATGGCGTATAAATTAACCAATACGCTATTGCACCCAACAACCTTAGCGTTACGCGAGGCTGCCATGCACGATGACCCGGCATTGAGCCGATGGATGGGACAGGCATTAGATTTATCTGACTTTTCGTCAGACGATAATAAATAAGGTAATAAGAAGCATATGAAAGAGTCGGTAGTTAGGAAACTCGAACACTTAGTCGAGCGTTTCGAAGAAGTTCAGGCGTTGTTAGGCGACCCTGGAGTTATCGGCGATCAGGATAAGTTTCGCAACTTGTCAAAAGAGTTCAGTCAGCTAGAAGATGTAGTGGCAGGCTTTAATGCTTATCAGCAAGCACAAGAAAACTTGGCTTCAGCGCAGGAAATGTTGAACGAAGATGACGCTGAAATGCGCGAGATGGCACAGGAAGAGATGAAAGATGCCAAGGCGGAAATTGAACGCCTTGAAACTGAACTTCAGGTGCTACTCCTGCCAAAAGATCCTAACGATGATAACAACTGTTTCTTGGAAATTCGCGCAGGTGCAGGTGGTGACGAAGCGGCAATATTTGCAGGTGACTTGTTCCGCATGTACAGCCGTTATGCCGAAAGTCGTGGCTGGCGTGTAGAGTTGGTTAACGCCAATGAAGGTGAGCACGGCGGTTATAAAGAAGTCATTGCGAATGTTAGCGGCGATGGCGTGTACGGCGTATTGAAATTCGAGTCGGGCGGTCACCGCGTACAGCGTGTACCAGAAACCGAATCACAAGGCCGTATCCATACCTCGGCATGTACCGTGGCGGTATTACCAGAAATTCCAGAGTCGCAGGCAATTGAAATTAACCCTGCAGAGCTTCGCATCGATACCTTCCGTGCATCAGGTGCGGGTGGTCAGCACGTTAACAAAACCGACTCGGCTATTCGTATTACCCACTTGCCAACAGGCTTGGTAGTGGAATGTCAGGACGAGCGCTCACAGCACAAAAACCGTGCGAAAGCGATGTCGGTACTTCAAGCGCGCTTAAATCAGATTGAAGAAGAAAAGCGTGCAGCAGAAGAGGCATCTACCCGTAAGAGCCTAGTCGGTAGCGGCGACCGCTCTGAGCGAATTCGTACTTATAACTTCCCGCAGGGACGTGTAACCGATCACCGTATCAACCTGACTATTTATCGATTAGATGAAGTGGTGGAAGGTGACCTTAAGCAGCTTATCGACCCAATTTTGCAAGAGCATCAGGCCGATCTGCTGGCCTCTCTTTCTGACGAATAACGCTGTCTTGTTAAACAAACTGTTTATAGAAAAACAATGCGCATAGACAACGCCTTAACATGGGCTGCTGAGCAACTAGAGGGTGGGGAGTCACCCTCTATTGACGCGAAAGTCATGTTGGCGAACATTCTAGGTAAGTCACAAACTTATCTATTCACATGGCCTGATAAAACCTTGGATGCCGACCAGAAAGCGCAATTTGAAGCGGATGTGACCAAGCGTAAACGGGGTGAGCCCGTGGCGTATATTATCGGCAAGCGTGATTTCTGGACCCTGTCACTGTTTACCTCGCCAGATACATTAATTCCACGACCGGATACAGAAGTATTGGTTGAGCAGGTGCTCAATTGGGCAAATCAACAATCCTCTGCGTCCTTATCTATCTGTGATTTGGGAACAGGTACGGGCGCCATTGCGTTGGCATTAGCGAGCGAACTGCCAGAAGCATCCGTTACTGGCGTAGACTTTCAAGCGGGGGCGGTGAACCTTGCTACCCGTAATGCCCAAGCTAATAGCATAGCCAATGCGCATTTTGTTCAAAGTGACTGGTTTAGTGCGCTGGCAGGTCAAACCTTCGACATTATTGTTTCAAACCCACCTTATATAGAAGAATCCAGTCCATACCTTAATGAGGGCGACGTGCGTTTTGAACCTAAAACAGCATTAACCTCGGGCACTGACGGCCTAGACGACATAAAACACATCATTAATAACGCGCCGCAATATCTCAATAAAGGTGCCTTACTTGCATTCGAACACGGCTTTGACCAAGGGGCTGCGGTTAACGCTTTGCTCGTAGATGCGGGATTTGTAGACGTCAAAACTGTTAAAGATTACGGCAACAATGACCGTGTAACGCTAGGACAGTGGCAGTAGTTTTCAACCTTCAAAGAAGTTATCTTTTCTGTAGTTATCAAAATTTAATTGCAAACTTGCTTATATTTTGTTTTACATTAGTATCTATTAAGCGGTTGTAAGACCTCAAAAAGCACTAAGTTAAACAATCTCTTACACTACAGGACGTACCAGATGAATGATGACTTTCTTTTCGCAGAAGATGACGATGAAAATGAAGTAGATGATCTGGGTAGCTGGAAAGTACTCATTGTTGATGATGAACCCGAAGTACACGCCGTTACCAAGCTGGCGCTAAATGACTTTAGTTTAAACGGCAAAACCCTTGAGTTTGTTAGTGCCTATAGCGGAGAGGAAGCGAAGGCCATTTTCAAAACCCATGATGATATCGCCGTTGTGTTACTTGATGTTGTTATGGAGACTGATGACGCCGGTCTTAAAGTGGCGGAGTATGTTCGTAACGAATTAGACAATCATTTCACGCGTATTATTTTGCGTACTGGACAGCCTGGCCAAGCCCCTGAAAAAGATGTCATCATTAATTACGACATCAACGACTACAAGTCGAAAACCGAACTGACCGCGCAAAAACTCTTTACTGTTATCATTGCAGCGCTCCGCTCATATCGAGATATTATCGTTATCGAAGAAAATAGACGCGGCCTTGAAAAAATTATAGATGCGTCTGTGGATTTATTTTCCTCCCGTTCCCTCGAAAAGTTCATGCAGGGGATTATTCAACAGCTGGCATCTATTCTGGGCTGTTCAAAGGATGCAGCCTACATTACTACAGCGGTGGCAACCACATCGCGTACTATTAATACCAGCAACAATAAACTGGGTGACGACGAACTATATGTTTTTGCTGGCAACGGTGAGTACGCCAGTAAGGAAGGGGTGCCTTTAAAAGACGCGATTAGCGCACAAGAATATGCCCTGTGCGCAAGAGCCATGCGCGATAAGCAAATTGTTTATGCAGAAGATCACGTTGTGGCTTATTGCAACAGTAAAAGCCACAATGGCGCACTCTTGTACTTGTCAGGATTACCGAGACGAATAGGGGAAAGTGATCGTCATCTGGTAAAACGCTTTTCAGACAGTGTTCAGCTTGCTTTTGACAACGTACTTAAAACCGTAGATGTTGAAGCGACGCAGAAAGAAATAATTGAGCGTTTAGGTCGAGCGTTAGAGCATGAGTCAAATGCATCAAATAATCTCACAAGAATGGTTGAAATGGCGCAACTGTTGGCAGAAAAGGTTGGGCTGAACGAGCAAGACATCCACGCATTACGCCTTGCCGTGCCACTCCATGATATTGGGACGTCTATAGTGCCTAAATCTATTTTGCACAAAACGACGCCGTTAACCGAAGAGGAAGTATTTAAAATACGTCAGCATGCTGAATTTGGTTACCAGATCTTGCGAGATTCAAGCCGGCCCACTATCCAACTTGCAGCAATGTTAGCAAAGCAGCATCACGAACGCTGGGATGGAAAGGGATATCCAGACGGGCTTGAAGGCGAAGAAATTGATATAAAAAGCCGTATTGCCACGTTAGTTGATGTGTTTGATGCACTGTTAAACGCAAGGCCGTATAAGCCAGCGTGGACAATTGATAAGGTTGAAGCCGTATTGAAAGAGGAAAGTGGCAAGCACTTCGACCCTGATTTAGTTCAGTGTATGCTAAATGACCTTCCGGCCTTTATGGCAATTCAAGCTCAATTCCCTGACGCATAATGATTTATTTCTCCGTTATTTACGTACTGTAATACGTTACAATAACAGCCTCTAAACAGGCGCCATAATTAAAACGAAGGCAGGTGCTACATGCACCTGTTTTTTGAGTCTGCTACTCGTATTCTGAGTCTGTTGAATTTTGCATTGCTGTAAAACTAAATCGGCTCAATTAACACCTGTGTTAAAGTAACCAGAAGCAGCCTTACTATCTAATAAGAACAGGAACACATTATGTACATGATGGCTAAACACCTTCACATGACCGCCGTTGGCTTAAGCATCTTATTTTTTGTCTTTCGCTTTATATGGAGTCAATTCGACGCTACAGCACTTAGCAAAAAATGGGTTAAAATTCTCCCACATATCATTGATACCGTGCTATTAGCCAGCGCAATTTGGCTATGCATTATTTTGTCTCAATATCCTTTAGTTAATGCATGGCTCACATTTAAAGTTGTGGGCGTGGTGCTGTACATAGTGTTTGGATTGTTTGCATTGAAAAAAGCCAAAACAGCGTTAGGCAAATGGAGCTTTTTCGTAGCAGCGCTTGTTGTGCTTATGGCAACGGCTATGGTTGCTGTAACCAAACAACCTCTTTTTTAAGATTTAATTGGAAATAGATAATGTCTGAATCTCAACAGATTATTAATGTAGGTAACGTTGACGTTGCCAACCACTTGCCGTTTGTTCTGTTCGGTGGAATGAACGTACTTGAGTCTCGCGATCTCGCTATGCGTATTGCAGAACACTATGTTGAAGTAACGCAAAAGCTCAATATCCCGTACGTTTTTAAAGCCTCGTTTGATAAAGCGAACCGTTCATCTGTGACTTCTTACCGTGGGCCTGGCATGGAAGAAGGGTTGCGTATTTTTGAAGAAATTAAGTCGACCTTTAACGTTCCGCTTATCACTGATGTGCACGAACCGCACCAAGCAGCTCCCGTAGCTGAAGTGGTGGATGTTATTCAACTGCCTGCTTTCTTGGCGCGCCAAACCGACCTTGTGGTTGCAATGGCAAAAACCGGTAGCGTTATCAATGTGAAAAAGCCTCAATTCTTAGCACCGCATGAAATGCGTCACATCATAGGAAAACTAGGCGAAGCGGGGAACGATAAGGTTATTCTTTGTGAGCGTGGTAGCTGCTTTGGATATAACAATTTAGTTGTGGATATGCTTGGCATGGACGCAATGAAAGAATATGCCCCAGTAATATTTGATGCGACTCACGCACTTCAAATGCCGGGTGGCCGTGCGACGTCTGCAGATGGTCGTAGAGCGCAAGCTGCACAGTTGGCCAGAAGCGGTATGGCATTGGGTTTGGCAGGGCTATTTATTGAAGCGCATCCTAACCCTGATGAAGCACTATGTGATGGGCCTTGCGCACTGCCGTTGGCAAAATTAGAGCCTTACTTGCAGCAGATGAAAGCACTAGATGAATTGGTGAAAGGTTTTGACGCGTTAGATACAAGTAATACCTAAGCTAGTATTTGATGGCGTATGCCGGTGCAAGCACCGGCATGCGTATCAGGTGTGTGAGTTGCTTATTCCGCTTCAGAAACGTTTACGCGCTCTTCACCTTTTGTCATTGCTAATAAGTTCTTGTGAAGCTGAACTTGCGTCTCTTCAGCTAAAATCGCTTTAGACTGCTTTTTCACAACAATGTGCGCATCGTTTTCTGGCAGTACTTCGGCCATTTTTACGCTGGTCATTGCTGTGTTGATTAACGATTGTAGATTGATCTTTTCTGGTTGTGCGTTAGCATTTGCAGCAGCGCTTACAAAAGCCATTACAGAAACACTAGCTAAAAGTAATTTTTTCATTTTCACACCTAATAAAAATAATTAAATAATTGTTGATGAATGTTAAAATGTTTAACAAATGTTCATCATAAAATGCTGAAATTAAATGTTCTTTTTTAATTTAGGGTAAATTATAGTCAGTGGGTGGTGAAAAATAAAACGAGTAAAAGTATGGGTTGTCATTAGAAAAACTAATGAATTTGTCATGCTTCGGTCACACTGGATTAAAAACGATATATGCATCGACGTTTACCCCCTCTCAACGCCTTGAAATCGTTTGAAGCGGCTGCTCGCCATTTGAGCTTTACTAAGGCTGCCGATGAGCTGTTTGTTACGCAAGCTGCCGTTAGCCACCAGATAAAAGCGCTTGAAGATTTCTTATCGATGAAGCTATTTCTTCGAAGAAATAGAACCCTGCTTCTAACCGAAGAAGGTCAAGCTTATTTTCTTGAGCTAAAAGATATCTTCAAAAACTTACAAGATGCGACAGAAAGGCTACTTGCGAAGGGCAGTAAAGGTGCTATCACGGTAGCGATGCCGCCCAGCTTTGCGAGCCAATGGCTGGTACCCCGTATTCATAAGTTTAGTTTGGCGCATCCAGACATCGACGTACGCATCAAGGCAGTTGATTTCGATGAAGGCTTCTTAGAAGACGATGTAGACGTTGCAATATATTACGGTAAAGGTCGTTGGGCTGGTCTTCAAGCCGACCAGCTACATCGAGAGTTTCTAACTCCGCTTTGCTCTCCAATGCTTTTTCAAGGCCCCAAACCTTTATCCAGCCTGTCTGACTTACGGCACCACGTGTTGCTTCACGACTTAAGCCGTACTGCATGGAAAAATTGGTTGAAGCATGTAGGTGTGGTTGGCGTAAACGTTAACCAAGGACCGGTTTTCAGTCACTCCATGCTAGTTTTGCAAGCCGCTGCACTCGGTCAAGGCATTGCGTTGGGTAACACGGTACTTGCAAGGCCGGAAATTGAAGCAGGAAGGCTAGTTATGCCGTTTGAAGAACGAGTGGAGAGTCGCGATGCGTTTTATCTCGTGTGTGAGGAATCACAGGCTGAACTGGGTAAGATTGCGGCATTTAGAGACTGGATTTTAGCGCTGGTCGAAGCTGAACAAGAGGACTTGTTGTAATATGACTAAGTTGAACACCATTGCTGAACAGCCTAGTTTTGACATTGAATTGCATGAAGCCGATAAGCCCTTAGCGTGTTTGATACTAGGCCATGGAGCCGGCGCCGGTAAGGAACATGAGTTCATGCAAGACATTGCGAAGGAACTTGTTGCTAGAGGTATATCAACCGTTCTTTTTAACTTTCCCTATATGCAAACCATAAAAGCTACCGGTAAGCGTAGGCCTCCCGATAAAGCCGATAAACTTATGTCACATTTTACTGCGGTGATTGAAACCTGCAGCAAAGATAACAAAGCCTTGCATAACTTGCCTGTGTTCATCGGTGGAAAGTCGATGGGCGGGCGTATGGCGACCATGGTGTACGAAGCGGTGAGCAATGTAAAAGGCGCGATAGCGCTGGGCTATCCGTTTCACCCTCCTGGTAAGCCAGAAAAAACACGCACCGACCATCTGCAAACGGCGTCTAAACCTTTACTTATTATTCAGGGTGAACGAGATACCTTTGGTACAAAGAGCGAAGTAGAGGATTACAAAAAGCACAACGTATTATCTACAGACATTGAATGCGCCTATTTAGACGACGGCGATCACAGTTTTAAGCCTCGCAAAGCAAGTGGCAAAACGCAGGAAGAACATATTGTTACCGCTGCCACGCTTACCGCTTCTTTTATTGAAGCCCATTTAAATAATTAATGATTAATTAGAAATCAGAGCGAACGACTAATTTAATGAAAACTGAAAAACTTGGGTTTGCCACCGTTGCTAAACCTTATCTTATTACTGGCGCATTGCTAGCGGGCCTTTCTGTTGTGCTAGGTGCGTTTGGCGCACATGGTTTAAAAAGCGTGTTAACCGCACAGCAGCTCAACACATTTGAAATTGGCGTGCGTTATCAAATGTATCACGCATTAGCCTTGCTTCTTTTACCTGCATTGTCAGGAGTTGTTTCATCGACGTGGGCTAATCGGGTAGCGTTTTGTTTTGTTACCGGAACTGTGTTGTTTAGTGGAAGTTTATATGCGCTAGGAATAAGCAGTATTAAATGGTTTGGCCCGATAACGCCTTTGGGTGGCATGTTCTTTATTATTGGATGGGTGTTGTTAGTGATTGGACTGATAAAAGGTCATGATTTAAACACGCAACAAAAAGAAGAGCAGAACAAAACTCACCATACGCCGGGGGCAGGTAATGTCTAATACCAGTATTTTGGGTTATTGTCGACCTGGTTATGAAAACGATACGGCTAACGAACTCACATCGCGTTATGGTGAAGCCCAGTGTTATGGCTACCCAGTGTCGAAGAAGAACAGTGGCTTTGTACTTTATCACTTATATGATGGCTCGCAGCTAGAGCGAACCATTACCCAGTTTACTGTTCACGACAGTATCTTCCCTCGTCAACTGGTGGCTGTTTTTGCCACGCTAAACGATATAGAGAAAGAGGACAGAGTAGGGCAAGTGCTCGAGGCTTTGAACGAGGTAGAAAAGCCATTTCAAATTTTTGGCGCCATAGACGTCGAATACCCAGATACAGAAGAAGGTAAAACCCTTGCAAAGTTTTGCCGGAAGTTTACTGTTCCTCTTCGCCAAACCTTAAGAAAGGCGGGATGGCTCACCGCAAAGGAAAATTTAGGTAAACCAAAGCTACATATTTTCTTTGAGTCATTTGAGATTTGCCATATTGGCTATACATTACCCAGTCATGCTAGTGGCGATCACTTGGGTATTTGCCGGTTAAAGTTCCCAAGTGATGCGCCGAGCCGCTCGACGCTTAAACTTGAAGATGCTTTAGTGAATATGCTGAGCGACAAACAGCAGGCTAAGGTACTTCGAAGCGGTGGACGTGCCGTGGACCTAGGTGCATGCCCGGGTGGTTGGACATATCAGCTGGTGAAGCGCGGAATGTATGTTGAAGCTATCGACAATGGACTTGTAGCCGATAGTTTAATGAGCACGGGCTTGGTTGAACATCACGCGGCAGACGGGTTTACCTATCGACCACAATTTGGTCGTGTAGATTTGCTGGTATGTGATATGATAGAGCAACCCGATAGGGTAGCTAAATTGATGGGTGATTGGCTAGTTAAGCACTGGGCAACGCACGCAATATTCAATTTAAAGTTACCTATGAAACAACGTTATGAAACTGTAGTTGAAGCCATGACGTTGCTAAGAAGCCGATTAAATGCTTTGGAAGATGCATTTGCGGTGAAGGTGAGGCATCTCTACCACGACAGAGATGAAGTTACAGTAACAATTGTTCGCACTTCAAAAGATGAGGTGTGATTTTGTTATTTTTCAAAAAAAGTGTCATTAATTAATAAATTATTGATACTTAAAGAAAAAAGTTAATGGTGGCGCGGATTTTAGCAAACGAATTTAAGGTTTATGCTAAAAAAGGTGTAAATCTGGTATAGAAATCCTTTATAATCCGGCCGTTTTTTTACTCTGAACCAATGAAAGTGAACTAATGGCAGACTTATCTCATTACAGAAACATTGGTATTTTCGCCCACGTAGACGCGGGTAAAACTACCACTACAGAACGTATTTTGAAACTAACCGGTAAAATCCACAAAATCGGTGACACTCACGATGGCTCAACTACAACTGACTTCATGGAGCAGGAAGCTGAGCGTGGTATTACCATTCAGTCAGCGGCGACTACCTGTTTCTGGAAAGATCACCGTATGAACATCATCGATACTCCTGGACACGTTGACTTCACAGTAGAAGTTTACCGTTCATTGAAAGTATTGGATGGTGGTATTGGTGTATTCTGTGGTTCTGGCGGTGTTGAGCCTCAGTCAGAAACTAACTGGCGCTATGCTAACGAATCTGGCGTTGCCCGCTGTATTTTCGTTAACAAGCTAGATCGTATGGGTGCAGACTTTTACCGTGTTGTTGGTCAAGTTAAGAAAGTACTTGCTGCTAACCCACTAGTAATGACGCTTCCAATCGGTATCGAAGACGATTTTAAAGGTGTTGTTAACCTTCTAGATATGAAAGCGTACATCTGGGACGATTCAGGTCTTCCTGAAAACTACGAAGTTGTAGATATCCCTGCAGATATGGTTGATAAGGCTAACGAGTACCGTGAGCAACTAATCGAAACTGCTGTTGAGCAAGACGACGATCTAATGATGGCTTACATGGATGGCGAAGAGCCGTCTTTAGAAGACATCAAGCGCTGTATCCGTAAAGGTACTCGTGACCTAGCGTTCTTCCCAACTTACTGTGGCTCTGCATACAAGAACAAAGGTATTCAGCTAGTTCTAGACGCGGTTGTAGACTTCCTTCCTTCTCCAACAGAAGTTGATCCACAAGATCTAACTGATGAAGAAACGGGCGAGCCTACTGGTGAAGTTGCAACAGTATCTGTTGACGAGCCGTTCCGTGCACTTGCGTTCAAAATCATGGACGACCGTTTCGGTGCCCTTACGTTTATCCGTGTCTATTCTGGTAAGCTAAACAAAGGCGACACCGTTCTTAACAGCGCAACGGGTAAGACTGAGCGTATCGGCCGTATGGTTGAGATGCACGCTGACGAACGTACTGAACTTACTTCAGCACAAGCGGGTGACATCCTAGCAGTTGTTGGTATGAAGAACGTTCAAACTGGTCACACATTATGTGATCCGAAGCACCCTTGTACACTAGAGCCAATGATCTTCCCTGAGCCAGTAATCTCGATTGCTGTTAAGCCAAAAGACAAAGGCGCTAACGAAAAGATGTCTATCGCTATCGGTAAACTAGTAGCAGAAGACCCATCTTTCCAAGTTGAAACTGATGAAGATTCAGGCGAAACCATCCTTAAAGGTATGGGTGAGCTTCACCTAGACATCAAAGTAGACATCTTGAAGCGTACATACGGCGTTGAGCTAGAAGTTGGTCAGCCTCAGGTTGCATACCGTGAAACTATCACGCAAGCGGTTGAAGACAGCTACACGCACAAGAAGCAGTCTGGTGGTTCTGGTCAATTCGGTAAGATTGATTACCGCATCCGTCCGGGCGAAACTAACTCTGGCTTCAAGTTCACATCTACTGTTGTGGGCGGTAACGTACCTAAAGAATTCTTCCCAGCCATTGAAAAAGGCTTCAAGGGTATGATGGAAGTGGGCCCTCTAGCTGGCTACCCAGTACTAGACGTTGAAGTTGAGCTATTCGACGGTGGTTTCCACGCAGTTGACTCATCAGCAATCGCGTTCGAAATTGCTGCTAAAGGCGCATTCCGTCAGTCAATGCCAAAAGCAGGCCCTCAAATTCTTGAGCCTGTGATGAAAGTTGACGTGTTCAGCCCAGAAGACAACGTTGGTGACGTAATCGGTGACCTTAACCGTCGTCGTGGTATGATCAAAGACCAAGAAGCTGGCGCTACTGGTGTTCGCATCAAGGCTGACGTACCTCTATCTGAGATGTTTGGTTACATCGGTCACCTACGTACTATTACATCTGGTCGTGGTCAGTTCTCTATGGAATTCAGCCACTACTCAGCATGTCCTCAGAACGTAGCTGACAAAGTAATTGAAGAAGCGAAAGCACGTAAAGCTGCTAAGTAATTAGCCTTTGCTAACGTAAGCTGACCTTGAGTTAGCTTACGCTTCAAGAAATACTAAAAAGCCGGTCGCATGACCGGCTTTTTTTATGTCGGGTGTCCCATCCTGAAATACGTTTAGTACATCTTATATGGCAGAAACTTCCCTGACATCACTACGCTGACACGGTCGCCTTTAGGGTCGTTCTCGCGCTGTAAATCCATAGAAAAATCAATGGCACTCATAATGCCGTCGCCAAACTCTTCATGAATTAATTCCTTTAATGTAGTGCCATACACACTCACCAATTCGTACCAGCGGTAAATAAGCGGGTCGGTAGGGACTTCTGTGGGTAACGAGCCTTTGTAAGGCACAATTTGAAGCCAGGCAATCGCTTCGTCGGTAAGCTCAAGTAACTCACCCACGGCTTCAGCTTGCTGCTTTGTCATGGCCATTTGTCCTAAGCAAGCTGCTGTACTCCATTCTTTTGACTGACCAACAGCTTCGGCAATCTGACTCCACTTTATGCCTTTTAAAATTTTGGCTGACTGGATCATGTCGGTAACTTGGGTTCTCGATGTAATCATTTGCATTTCCTTAAAGGGTTAGTTAAACAAAATGAGCGTAACTAGATTGCTGAAAATAAGTGCCAGTATTAGCACCTTGTACACAAAAAGAGGGTGTCGTTTTACTAACGGCTCGTACGCCGTATGTTGTGATGGATTTGGGTAGCGAAGCGAAAAAAGAAACTCAGATAGTGAAGAAAATCGCTTATCAGGGTTCACATGCAAAGCACGCTT
The DNA here is from genome assembly GCF_947311905.1 of Alteromonas sp. CyTr2. Lineage (NCBI taxonomy): Bacteria > Pseudomonadati > Pseudomonadota > Gammaproteobacteria > Alteromonadales > Alteromonadaceae > Alteromonas > Alteromonas sp. CyTr2. Next base: position 22,019 of record NZ_CAMZMZ010000001.1, read on the forward strand.
AAGGGCGCTATCAACCCAATTAGGTATTGGTCGATTAGGAGCCAATGCGGTTTGGTATTTTAACTTTTTCTGCTCGGCCAACGTGCGACAATGAACGAGCTTTGTGCCATAGGGGTAACGCCCGCACAAGAGATAGTAGGTGAGTACGGCTAAGGAAAACAGATCAGAGCGCTCTGTGCCTACATTTCCTAAAAAGTATTCAGGTGCGGAAAAAAGTGCAGCGCCAGGAATAGGTGTGTCACTATAGAGGCTTGGGGCATCGGCTAAGGCTGCTGAACCCAAATCTATAATAGTACAGTGCCCTTGTTCGCTAATAATAATATTGTCGGGGCGTATATCCCTATGAAGAATGCCCTGACGGTGCATTGCCTGTAAACCTTTACCAACCTGCTCGATTATATTCCTAACTTGCTCTAATGGCGGCGTAGGGTTATCAACAGCCCATTGAGCTAGCGTTTGACCTTGCACATATTCACTTACGCTGTAAAAAGCAGAAGGAGAGTACGGTAAACCCAAATCAGTAAACGTTGGGCTTTTAATAACGTGTGCCGAATTAATCCGTCTCGAAAACCAGCTCTCTATTAGGAACCCATTTATTATTTCTGGTGATAGGGTAAAATCGGTAGCCGGCGTTTTTACAACCACAGGGCTTTTTGTGTGCGTAGCTTCACAAGACGAACTGGTGGCAATAAAGACATGGCTTCGGGCCGACGTATAAAGCTGTCGTTCTAGCTTCAGCCCATCAACATCATCACCCGTTTTGAAGTTTGCGGCAGCAGAGTCTTCGCATACTTGTTCATCAGACTGCTGATTTGAGTAATGAATCGCAGCATCAGAAACCTCAGAATTGGTTATCAGTTGGTCGCCCAATGACCTATTAAGTACAGATGAATGGGGTGAAGTTGAAACGCCGGCATACGGTGGATGTATGTGATCGTTTAGGCCATCATGGCTAGCTACAAAAACCTTTACGAGAAGTAAGGTGAGGTTGTCATCGCTTCCTCTAGTAAATGCCTCATGTACTACCAACGCAGCTTGGTTTTCAGAAAGCGTATCGGCCTCACTGATTTTCATAAGAATGGTAGATAGCGAAACAAACTCATAAACGCCGTCGCTACTAATCGAAAACGTGCTCGATGAGTTGAGGGTGAGTGTTGTGTGGTCGATATCTATATGTGCTTGAACGCCTAATGCTTTAGTAAGATAACTCTGCGAAGGCTCACTTTCCGATACTTGACGATGAGGTTTTGTGAGTAAGACAGGCGACTGTGCGTTCTTAGAAATAGCCTGAATTTGACAATCTCCCACATGAAATACATCCATGTGATTGCCTGTTACCACCGCCACTGTTAACGTGCACACATAACCTTTTTCTGGTGTATAGCAGAAGGGACTTCTTTGCGTACGTGTGTAAAGCAGCGCGTTTATCTCTTTAATAATGGTTTCAGCGCGCATCTTAACCGACCATTGTTCCGGCGCCATATTAAACAGTTTGATAAACTGACTGGTAGCAAAGTCGCTAGCAACTTGGCTAACCGTACTGCTACTTACACCGTCGGCGATTACAAAAACGCTGCTTTGATTTGGGTTATCAGAAACATGAAAAGCGTATGCATCTTGGTTTATCGCTTTAACGCCGGCTGTAGAAAAAGCACTTACACTGAGCGTGTTGGCTGGTGGATTAATTGGGGCGTTTAACGCGGCTCGCTCATTCATGTTTAATTGCTTCTTACCTGCATATTTAATTATGAGCCCAATTAGTTATTTCCAAGGAAACGGATAACGCCATCATGACATGTCTTGTAGGGACAAGGCATGATGGCTTTAAGATAAGCGCCTTAATTAAATAGGCAGTGTTTGCGATGCAGCGGCTTTATCAACAGGGATAGTACGTTTGGGTAGCGTCTTAACGTGGGTGGTGTACAGGGTTAGTCCAGTAAAGGCGAGGCCACCAACAAGATTTCCAAGTGCAGTTGGGATCTCGTTCCAAATGAAGTAGTCCATAACCGAGAAGTCGCCGCCCATAATAAGGCCAAATGGGAAAAGGAACATGTTTACTACTGAGTGCTCAAAACCCATAAAGAAGAACAGCATGATTGGCATCCACATGGCTAGTACTTTTCCGCTAACGTGGGTTGAAATCATTGCACCCACTACGCCTAGCGACACCATCCAGTTGCACAACATGCCGCGAATAAAAATGGTGAACCAGCCTGCAACGCCGTGCTCTGCGTAGCCCAATGTACGAGCTTCGCCAATGCTGGCTACCTTAGTCGCGATGGCACCGCCATCCACGTTATACCCCATGGTAAAAATAAACGACATCATAAAGGCCACGGTTAATGCGCCACCAAAGTTACCTAAAAATACTAATCCCCAATTCCGTAGAATTTGTTTTGGCGTGACGCCAGGTCGCTGTGCAAGCCAAGCGAGTGGGGTAAGTACAAACACGCCGGTTAATAGGTCAAACCCCATAAGGTAGAGCATACAAAAGCCCACTGGGAATAACACTGCGCCAAGAAGAAACACGCCGGTTTGAATGGCAATGGTAACGGCAAAAACAGCGGCAAGGGCCAATATTGCACCTGCCATATAAGCGCGGATTAGAGTATCTCGTGTAGACATATAAATTTTGGCTTCGCCTGCATCTACCATCTTGGTTGCAAACTCAGCGGGGAGAAGATAAGCCATGGTTTCACCTCACGTTGTCGTTATTAATAAGTTGTCATCTGTGTGTTGGCGTTTACTGTTTCAATGCGTTCCAGAAGATCAAAAAAAGGCGTCCGCAGCGCTCTCGTAAGAAAGAACTGGGGACGCCTTTGTCCGAAACTCATGCATTGTGGTAGCTAACAAATAAACCGTCGATTATGTGTACGCCTTTGTACTCTAAAGCCCGTTGGCAACTAATACTTGTATAAGCGCCTTCGTACTTTTGTTATCCATTTTTACAAAGCTAAAAAAGTGCCAATAACCAAAATGTAAGTAAAAGTGTTACTTATTTATATTAAAAACAATAGCTTGTATAAATTCGAAACTGTGTTGATAGACGCTTGCGCCAAGGCAGTATTAATTAGTCTGCACTAAAAAGGGGGGAGTGTGAGTGTTTAAGGTGCAACCGGTTTAACCATTTCCTACTTTAATGCCTGTTTTAACATTTTTAACTGACGCCTCATGGTTGGATAAACTTTTGTCTCTTGTGTTCGGTGTGCGTATTTTTCGTGCTCAAATTGTTCACACAGAAGTGTTAGTGCCTTGGCAGCATCTTCGTTTATCAAAGGGTTAACTTCACTCATAAAGGCGGACAAGGTTTTATTCCCTCTTTCTTTTCCTGTTTTAGCTTCAACGCATTTTATTGCGTTTAGTAAAACTCTGTGTGAGGGCGATAGTGTGTTGCGATGCGTTTTGGGTAAAAAATAAAGTGCTAAAATAAGCCCAATTAGGCCAATGGCGGAAAGAAATACAACTCGCATTTTTTGCGGCGTTAGCGAGCCTAGTAATTCTTTAAGCATGTTGGTTTGCGCAGTATTGTCAAAGCCCAGTACCCATTTACTCCACGAGTAATCGAGCTGTTGAAACCAGATTTGTAGCGTTGAAAAAATAGCAGCGTTGCTAAGGTCGCCCAAAATACTGGCTTCACGAGACTCCCCAAGTTCTTCCAACGCACGTTCAAGCCCGAAGGTTAAGCGTGACGGTGCCACCATACTCGTTGGGTCGTGTCGAATCCATACACCATCAATAAATGCTTCCACCCACGCATGTGCATCGTACTGCCTTATTTGCAGCACATTGTCATTAAGTGCGCTTCCGCCTTGGTAGCCTGTCACCATTCTTGCCGGCACCCCTGCGGCGCGAAGCACATACACCATGGCGCCTGCGTAATGGGCACAAAAACCTGAGCGTTCTTCAAATAAAAAACGATCGATGGGGTCGGTAGGCATGGCGTTCGGCGATAGGGTGTAGCGGAAGCCACCTTGATTAAATTCACGCATTATTGCGCTAACTATTTGCTGTGCGCCTGAATATTGTTTGGCAAGCGTCTGTCCCCATGCCCTGGCTTGAGGGTTACCATTCATGGAAACCTGAAGGTTTAGTTGTGATTCAAAATTTCCTATTGCGCTAGTGATTTGCGCAGTTGGATAGTAGCGCAGATAAAACGCTTTCTTACTGGATATTGGGCTATTCGCCCTTAACGTAAAATCAAAAAGACTTCTTACGAAAATACTGTTCTCGCGGTTGTTGGGTGTCGAAGGCGCTAACGCAAACAGCCACGTTTGCTGAGTGGGTTCCACGATCAATTCATAACTTATCACTTGAGGCGTGTTTTCCTCGGCCAGAGCTGACAAGGGCGTTGGCTTGCCCATGTAAGCTAGCTGTTGCTCTGCCTGTTTGCGTTTGTCGCTAATAGACCAGGTTTTCCCGTCAAAATGTTCTAAGGTCATAGCGCGCCAATACCTGGACGGTGCAACAGGGATTGCTTCTGCGTTTTCAAATGTAGCGCTGAAAGCCAATTCAGAGGAACTCGCCAGTGACGCAATATCACCAGGCGTCACTGTGTCAGAAAGCCCGGTTTCAGTAGATTTTGACGTGGGCATCTGCCAAAGCGGAGGGAGTTGGGGAAGCAGTAAGAACAGTAGCAGCGCGATAGGGAAAGCTTGGACAATAAGCACGGTCACGAATTTAATGCTTTTTGATTTGGGTATTCCTGCACCGTGATAAATGGCAGTCGCAAATAGCAGCAGGGCCAGTATTCCTGTATAGCCAATCCACGCAAATACGCTTAGAGACGAAATAAATCCACAGCCGATTAAGAACAAACAGGTACATACAATTAAGTGAAAATCTCGTTTTTTCTCAACCAGCATGATTTTGAGCGCGCATGCGGCGGTCAATAGGTTGATCATGCTATCAAGCAATCCTACTGAAAAGCCGAACCACGATAATGCGAACACTACCAATATCGCCAGCAAGTTAACCGTGCGTGATGTCGGCAGACTATTTAACGCACTAAGGCCTGCGGCCCTCACTATCACAGCACATCCACCTAGCATAATTACCCATGTCATGAGCGGCGCGGTGAGAGTAAAAAGAATAAGAGAGAAAGCTATGCAGAGCATAAGCACAGCCACGGAGGTTGGTTGGCTAAACACGCTTTTAACAACGGTTAATTGCGTTAAACGGCTTAAGATAGCGGAGCTCATTTTATTGACCTCGCTCTTTCATTCTTTATGGAAGATATTGAGACCGTTTTATTTGAGGTTGAAGAAGCTTGTGATGAATGCGAATTCAAACAAGCAAGTGCACTAAGACATTCGTGCCTATGTTTTACCCCGTGAGCAGGGGCAATGTTAAGCCCTTTGTACTGTATTCCAAATACCCGGTCTGCGCCTGTCCAAGACAATGTTGCATAGGTAAGTGCCGACACGGCAGTTTCTACATCGATGTTTGAGGGAACTGAAAGTACAAAACTGTCGCTTTGCAAGGAGGTAAAGGATTTCGAAACCCAATTTCCGTTTTTCGCCACATGCTTCCATGATACGCGATTAAGCGGCTGTCCAACTTCATAATCGTTTAATGCATAGAAGTCTTCGTTACTTGTAAGATCGTTCACCTGACTGACGCTATCTGACTCATTAGAACTGGCAATCTTATTAATAGTGACCGGGCCTTCTTGAGGTTTTGCATAGACAGTAACCTGTTGATCAAAATCGAGGTGGGTCCAGCATTTGTATAATCCCAGCGGAAAATCGCATGCAATAGTTAGTCTGCCCAATGCAAAATGGCCCCGTGCTGGTATTTGAAGAGGCACGCTAAGGGTTTGCGTTTGTTTTGTATCCGCAGCTTCATTGTCGTTTAAAGAAAAGCTGTACGTCTGCTGATCCACCGAGGTGTCTTCATTACTTGCATGAACAGCGGTTTCCATGGGGCGTACTGTATTTAGCCACTTTATTGCTAATACACCATTGCAGGTTTTCACTGGTGCTGCCGCGTGAGGGATAACCTGAAGCTGCAATTCACCCTGTAAGTTACAGTGAAACGAACGTGGGGGAGCCGCTTTAAGCGCTAAACGCGCAAAGTTTTGGTGAGTATAAAATAGCGTTAATAGCATAATGCTTAAGCACAAATAGCTAAGCAGTAACATCAAGTTGTTTTGGTAGTTAGTGCCAAGTAAAAACAAACACAGCGATAAAGTTATAAAAGACCAACCGAATCCGCTGGGCAATATAAAAATACTGTTCAGGGTGAGGTGATGTTCGTGAGAAGCCGGAACTCGCCTGTCTAACCACTTCAATAGCCTGTGCTTAAGGTAATTTGATAGTGAAGTTAGCATTCTACGCACCTTTAGCGCTCCGGTAATTCATGAATGCTAGGCTGCCAGCGGGTCAATACTATCAAGTAATTTCTGGCTCAGTTTTTCACCGTCAAAAGCATGGGTTTGCTGCCCTTGTGCCAACTGATGTGAAGACAATGTTAGCCTATGAGCGGTAATGGCCACGAAGACGGCCTGTACATCTTCTGGAGTAACATATGATTTTCCGGAAACAAACGCCCAGGCTTTGGCACCTTGGAGTATCGCTCTACTCGCTCGTGGCGATAGAGGATTAGGGTAATCATTACTTTCTCGACTTTCACTCACCAATCTTAGAATGTAATGAATAATGGCATCGCTGGTATGAATAGCGGCTACCTCTCGTTGCATCTCGCGCAAATTCTCCTCATTTAGTATTTGTGCAAGCGGTGCTATTGCATCCTGTTGCAATAGCATGGCTTTTTCTGCTTCCCACGCTGGATAGCCCAAAGAGATACGCATAAAGAAACGGTCAAGTTGGGACTCTGGCAAGGGATAAGTGCCCGATTGATAGCTTGGGTTTTGTGTAGCAATAACAAAAAATGGAGAGGGTAGCGCGTGGGTTACACCATCTATACTTACTTGTCGCTCTTCCATCGCTTCTAACAGGGCGCTTTGTGTTTTGGGACTGGCTCTGTTTAGCTCGTCCGCTAACACCACTTGGCTAAAAATAGGGCCGTGTCTAAATGAAAAGTGCTTTGCCTCGTCTTGTTCATTACTATGAAAAATGTTTACGCCCAACATATCTGATGGGAGTAAGTCAGAAGTAAATTGAATGCGAGAATATTGTAGGCCAAAAACTTGGGAAAGCGCATGAGAAAGGGTGGTTTTACCCATTCCTGGTAAGTCTTCAATTAATAAGTGGCCATTGGCAAGTAAACAAGTTATTGCGAGTTTTAACTGGTGATCTTTACCAATAATTTTCTGACTAAGAGCCCGCTGTACATTGATGATATCTTGGCGCATATAATTGTCACTTAAGTTTAAAGTTACTCTGTCACACTACGTATTAAACAGTGAGAAAGCGATTAAGGCTTTTCTAAGGATGTTGCGCAATGATGTTTAAGTTCATGTCTGAGTTCATGTTCTAGTTTACATGTTTAGCGAACGGTAACGAGTGCCGACAATGTGGTGTTTCGAAGGTCACTACTTCTTAATAATAGCAACGATAGTGAAAGGCTTTCTATTGAATTACCTGTTAAATTTTATACGCAGGTATATCAGCGACTTGATGGTTCGTTGTGTTGTTTCTCCTATGTTCTTAATGTTGTTAAGGCGACGTCTATTTTTGAAAAAGTAAAAACGGCTTACATGGACTTTATCGACAGCAAATACGACGGGTTGGGAAGCAGTAAAACGTCACTTTCTTATCTTATTAGCATAGATTCCCGCAAAACATCTGTTATTAAGTGCTGCGTAGTTTATCTGTGTTGTCTATAATGGTGCCTCTTAAAAAGGAAGTAGTTATGAAAAGCATTGAAATAGATGACGATTTATATGCCTTCATCGCCAGCCAAACGAAGCATATTGGTGAGAGTGCATCACAAATTTTAAGACGTTTACTTTTGCCTGAAGACGGTGCCGTGTCCCATGGTGTCCAGCATGGTGGGGCTTCATCTACATCTGTAAAAACAAGCGAACCAAAAAGTACAGACGTTGTAGAAACCGCAGATAACGCAAGTGAGTCAACACCCGAAGTTGAAACTCAAGTGGCGACTAAAGTACAAACCAAAGCGCCTACTAAAGCGACAGCCAGTTCAGCAGTTAAAGCAGCGCCAAAGGCTGCAGCGAAGAAAGCTCCAGCTAAAGCAACGGCAGCAAAAGCGCCTGCGAGCTCAAGGGCAGCTAAAAAGGTTTCGGAAGTTTCTTCAGTAACGCCAGCAACAGAAGCTCACTCGAAAAGAGACATTCTTGAAGCGGTGTCAAAAGATGCATTAGGCACATTTACCAAGCGCGTTGATCAATTCCTGTTTGTTTTAAGTGCAGCGCACAAGCTTAATGCAGAAAACTTTACTCGTGTTGAAAGTATAAAAGGTAAAAACCGTACGTACTTTGCGACAAGTAAGGCGGCATTGTTGGAAAACGGCAGCAGTACTAATCCTAAAGCTATCCCTGATAGCCCGTTCTGGGTGGTAACAAATAACAATACTGCCAAGAAAACGAATATGCTGGAACAAGTTTTGCGTAACTTAGGCTATCAACCCGATGTTATTGAAACCGTGATTGCGCGTTTCTCTTCAGAAGGTAAATAGCAAGCCAAGGTATAGAACAACGAAACTTCTAAATAAGGATTTTTTTCATGGCATTACATCCGCAGGCTGGACAGCATGCAGCAAAAGAGCAACTCATTAACGTAGCGCAGTTAGTGAGCCAGTATTACAGCTATAAACCGGATATGAATGACCCGGGTCAAGCGGTCTCTTTTGGCACGTCAGGTCACAGAGGTACAGCTTCCAACGCTACGTTTACCGATACCCACATCAGTGCAATTTGCCAAGCGTTGGTAGAGTATCGTAAACAAGAAGGTATCGACGGTCCGCTGTTCGTTGGTAAAGATACCCACGCGTTATCTGAGCCTGCCATGATTACCGCTATCGAAGTTTTGTGTGCAAACGGTGTCAATGTTGTCGTGCAGCGCGCAGACAATGAAAGCATGGGCTATACGCCGACACCTGTTATTTCTCGTACTATTATTCGCTACAATCGTGCAGGTAACACCGACAAGGCAGATGGTATCGTCATTACGCCTTCTCATAACCCTCCTTCAGACGGTGGATTTAAGTACAACCCGCCTCACGGTGGGCCTGCCGATAGTGATGTAACCAAACAAATTCAAGAACGCGCCAATGAATTAATTGCCGATGGCAATAAAAATGTTAAGCGCATTGATATTCGTCAAGCTACCGCGCGCAAATTGGTTCGTGAAGAAGACTTCATGGAACCTTACATTGAAGACCTTGCAAGCGTTATCGACATGGAAGCGATTGCAAAAGCTAACTTGAAGTTAGGCACAGATCCACTCGGCGGCGCTGGAGTAGGGTACTGGTCGCGTATTGCTGAAAAATACGGGTTGGACATTACCGTTGTTAACGACGCGGTTGACCCACAGTTTGGTTTTATGCGCCGCGACAAAGACGGTAAGCTTCGCATGGATTGTTCGTCTGCCTATGCGATGGCAGGGCTTATCGAGCTGAAAGATAACTTTGACTTAGCTTGGGGCAATGATCCTGACTTCGATCGTCACGGTATTGTGTGCAAAAGCGCGGGCCTAATGAACCCAAACCATTATTTGGCCGTGGCTATTAACTACCTTTATACCCACCGTCCAGAATGGCCTAGCGATCTAAATATCGGTAAAACACTGGTGTCTAGCAGTATGATTGACCGCGTAGCCAACAGTTTAGGTAAACCTTTGGCTGAAATGCCGGTAGGCTTTAAATGGTTTGTTGATGGTTTATCAAACAGCACTATTGGTTTTGCGGGTGAAGAAAGTGCTGGTGGAATTTTCCTTGAACGCAATGGAAGCACGTGGGCGACAGACAAAGACGGCTTTATTCTTTGTTTGCTGGCAGCTGAAATCCTAGCCATCACAGGCAAAGATCCTGGCGAGCACTACAAAGCGCTAACGGAAAAATTTGCAGCGCCGGTTTACAGCCGTGTTGACGTGGCAGCAACCCTTGAACAAAAGCAAAAGCTTTCGGCGATGGATGCATCTGTCGTCACTAGCGATACGTTGGCGGGCGAGCCTATCACGGCCGTTCAAACCCATGCGCCAGGTAATAACGCGGCAATTGGTGGCGTTAAAGTATCGACAGAAAATGGCTGGTTCGCAGCGCGTCCTTCTGGCACCGAACAAATTTATAAAATCTATGCGGAAAGCTTTAACGGTGAAAGCCACTTACAGGAGCTAATTGCTGAAGCCGAAGCCTTAGTCGGAAAAATAATCAAATAAGTGCAAAAATGAATCACTTTAAATTCCTTTTTGTAAATTAATTGTTAAAAATCGCATGAATGCATACGAATTCATGCGATTTTTTGTTATTTTAACAAAATTATTACAACATAATCGTTTAAGCGCTGCTATATTGCTGTCATATTCTGAAGTTATTCTGTAATTAAATTACGTTTTCGGTGTGTAAACACCGCTTCTACTTAAGAGTGAGACGCAAAATGAACGCAAAAGCGACCAAGACGCAACCCTCTCCAGTGATCGATAAGGCTGCATTCAAAGCAGCGGTTATTAAACACTTACACTGCACGCTAGGCACCGACGAAAACAAAGCAAACAATCACGCTTGGTGGAAAGCAACCTGTGCTGCCATTCAAGAACAAGTACTTGAAGGGTTGCGTAAAACCCAGAAAAGTCATTACCTGAACGACACGCGCGCCGTTCATTACTTCTCTGCTGAATTCCTAATGGGCCGTTTGCTTTCAAACAACCTGCAAAACTTTGGCTTATTCGATGTAGCGAGTGGCGCGTTGAAAGAGCTAGGTGTTGAAATTTCAGACATTCTTGAAGAAGAGCCAGATATGGCGCTGGGTAATGGTGGCCTTGGCCGACTAGCGGCTTGCTTCATCGACTCACTAGCGACAATGGAATTACCTGCAATAGGTTATGGTATTCATTACGAGCACGGTTTGTTCCGCCAAGAAATTAAAAGCGGTGAGCAAATCGAGCGTCCAGACAGCTGGCGTCACTACGGTAATCCTTGGGAAATTTGCCGTCCAGAATCTATTCAAGAAGTATCACTTTACGGCTATGTAGAGACTAAATACGGCGACAACGGACGTGTGCTGAAAGAATGGCACCCTGGCTCAATTGTAAAAGGTGTGCCGTGGGATATTCCTGTTGTAGGTTATGAAGGTAAAACCGTAAACGTATTGCGGTTGTGGCAGTCAGAAGCGTCTGGCTACTTCAATTGGGACGTATTCAATGCTGGTGGTTATGTTGATGCACAGCGTGAAAATGTATCAGCTGAAACTATTTCAAAAGTACTTTATCCAAACGATGAGACCGAAGCGGGTAAAGAGCTTCGCCTTATTCAGCAGTACTTCTTCTGCTCGTGCTCGCTTAAAGACATTATCCGTCGTTACAAGCGTGCTCATGGTGACGATTGGAGCCGTTTCGCCGATCAGGTTGTTATTCAGCTAAACGACACGCACCCAGCTATTTCTATACCAGAGCTAATGCGCATTCTTGTTGACCGCGCAGAGCTTGGTTGGGATGAAGCGTGGGGGATTTGTACAAAAGTATTTGCATATACCAACCACACCTTGCTACCAGAGGCACTTGAAAAGTGGCCTGCGCGCATGATTGAGAAGATCCTTCCTCGTCATCTAGAAATCATTTATGAAATTAACCACCGCTTTATGGCAGAGGTTGATAAGAAGTGGCCTGGCGACAATGCCATGAAAGCTAAGCTTTCAATCATTGAAGAAGGTAACGAGAAGATGGTTCGTATGGGCCACCTGTCGGTAATCGGTTCATTTGCTGTCAACGGTGTGGCAGAAATGCACTCTCGTCTTGTTAAGTCGTCTCTGTTCCCAGAGTTCGATGAACTATATCCTGGTAAGCTAACTAACGTAACCAACGGTATTACGCCACGCCGCTGGTTGAAAGCGTGTAATCCAGCGCTGTCTAAGCTAATCGATAAAAAGATTGGTGACGACTGGCCGCGCGACTTAGACAAACTGCAAGGGTTGGCTAAATTTGCAAGCAATAAAACGTTCCAGAAGCAGTTCATGAAAGTGAAGCTTGAGAACAAAGAGTTGCTAGCAGAGGAAATTCGCAAGTCACTTGATATAGAAGTAGACGTCAACGCCATTTTCGATGTGCAGATTAAGCGTTTGCACGAGTATAAGCGTCAACACTTAGCGCTTCTGAATATTATGGCGCTATACCGTCGTATTCTAGAAAACCCTGATTACGATATGCACCCGCGTGTATTTGTGTTTGGTGCTAAAGCCGCACCGGGCTACAAGCTTGCGAAAGATATTATCTTCGCTATTAACAAGGTAGCGGATAAGATCAACAATGATCCGCGCGTAAATAACAAGATTAAAGTAGCATTCTTACCAAACTACCGTGTATCACTCGCTGAAAAAATGATTCCAGCGGCAGACGTATCTGAGCAAATCAGTACGGCAGGTAAAGAGGCATCAGGAACCGGTAATATGAAGCTTGCACTGAACGGTGCGGTAACTATTGGTACACTTGATGGTGCAAACGTTGAAATTGCTGAAGAAGTAGGCGATGACAACATCTTTATCTTCGGACTTACAGTAGAAGAAGTGAACGAGCTTAAAGCGAATGGCTATAACCCACATGACTACTACTATAAAGATCCAGAAATTAAAGCTGTGCTGGATTGGTTAGAAACGGATTACTTTACGCCAGGTAAACCAGGTGCATTGGTGTCAATTAAGCAAAGCTTACTTGATAACGGTGACCCGTACATGGTGCTTGCAGATTTCCGTGCTTATTCTGATGCACAAATTGCAGTTGATGCTGCATACCGCGACAAAGAGCGTTGGGCGGAAATGGCCATCATCAATACAGCGAAGATGGGTAAGTTTACCTCAGATCGTTCAATTCGTGACTACGTAGAACGCGTTTGGAAACTTTCACCGTGTAAGATTGAAAGCTAATCGCAGAACCGTAAAGAAATAGCCCGGCAGTGGTACACTCGCCGGGTTTTTTATTACCCTCTAAATACTTCTTCATTGTTTCGTATCGGGTTCAAAATACGGCACAGTTTGTTCTTAACGTCACCAGAAATAAGTACTACAGCCATGTTTTTTGTCCATAATTAGGCTAATGTTGTACAAAAGTATAAGACGGTATGCAAAATAATACGTTACTGTCGTTGCGCCTTTCGTAGCGCCATGGTTTTATATAACTAGTTGTTTTTAGTACCTCGAAGCGTAAAGCTCAAGGAAAACATCATGAGCCAACACACATCACTGGCAACCATTCCCAATCGCTATGCGTTTATCGATAGCATTTCGAAGCAAGCGTCTCGCAGTGCTTCTATTTCATTGATGCTGGTCGATGTAGTACGTTTTTCTGATGTAACAACCAGTCTGGGCATTCATGTAGGCGATCGCTTTTTACTTGAAATAGCCAACCGCATTCAACTTCTCTTTGGGCAATCGGTATCAATTGGGCGTATCAGCGGTGATGTTTTTGGCATCGTTTTTCCTAATGAAAGTAATGAAACCGTAATGCGACAAATGTTCGAACGCTTAGTCGAGCATTTCAAAACGCCTATGCATTATGATGGTACGGCTTTTATTGCAGACTTTAACGTAGGTGTGGTGTGCAGTATTAAGAATGACTTTGATATCACTTCCTTTGTTTCCCGAGCAGAAGCGGCTTTAAAACAAGCAAAAGAAAACAAATACGAAAATTACTTCGCGTTGACTAAGTTAGACAAAACCGACACGGGCAGAAGTTTGGCGCTAAAAGCAGATTTAAAACGTGCATTAGCACAAAATGAACTCGAGCTTTACTATCAACCAAAAGTCGATCTGACAACGTTAGAAGTAGTGGGGGCTGAGTGCTTACTTCGCTGGAATCACCCTCTTGATGGCGTCTTATTTCCAGGTCCGCTAATCGAAGCGGCCGAGTCGTATAATATGATGAGCGAACTGGGCTACTGGACGCTTGAGCAAGCCTTTAGGGCGCTCTCGGAATTGGACCTAATGAAGCGGTCTTTAATGCTGTCTGTGAATATTTCTCCCACACAGTTATACGACAACCAGTTAGTCCCAACACTGACGATGCTGAGTCGTACGTATTCAATGCCGCTTTCGTTAATCGAGTTGGAGCTCACCGAGGACGTGGCACTGTCTAATTCATTAATGGTGAAAAAGCAGTTAGATGAGCTGCGAAGCTTAGGCGTATCTATTTCTGTAGATGATTTTGGTAAAGGGTATTCAAATCTTGCTTATATTCGAGATCTGGATTTGGATGCGCTGAAAATCGATAAGTCCTTTGTGATGGAACTTGAAGCTCACCCTGTTAATCGCGCCATTATCGAAGCGGCGAAAGTGATAGGGCATGCAAAAGAGTGCTGTGTAGTAGCCGAGGGCATAGAAACCGTAGAGCAGCTTCACATACTCAGAGAAATAGGGGTTACACAAGGGCAGGGATACCTATTCTCTCGCGCCATTCCATTCGATGATTTCGTACAGCTTACCCAACAAGAGATAATTATCGGCAACTCGCCTAGACGCGCTCAAGCCTAGTATTTGAAAGTGCGGTAATCTGTAGTTGCGTTGTTCAATCCTTACAGCTACTGGGAATTAAACAGTGAGATAACGTGATTTTGAAGGCCTGTCTGGGTACACTGGAAGCATTCGAGATTAGACAACGTAGACAAAGCTCACACTTATGCAAGAACTTATAGAAAGCGGCCAGTTTTTAACACTTTCTCGCCGTAATTCCGCATTATTTGAACGCTCTCATCAATTTACATTAGCTAATGGTACGCTCGTCGATATTACCGCACCTGGCATTATTAGTTTTTCAGTTCAGCCAACCTCTAAGCCTAACAAACGCATTGTTTTATCGTGTGGTGTGCACGGTAATGAAACCGCACCTATCGAAATCTGTGATGATTTGGTTAAGGGGATCCTTACAGGGAACATAACGCTGGCACATGATGTTTTGTTCTTATTTGGCAACCTGCCCGCGATGGATATTGCAGAGCGTTTCGTTGAAGAGAACATGAACCGCTTGTTTAGCGGTGCACACTCTAAGGGCGAAGGTTTAGTGAACGCAGAGCGCGTTCGTGCTAAACAGCTCGAAGATGCTGTGGCGTCTTTCTTCAAAGCGGGTGAGGGCACCCGATATCACTACGACCTACACACTGCAATACGCGCCTCTAAAAATGAAAAGTTTGCGGTATATCCTTATCTTCATGACAGAATACACAGCAAAGGGCAGCTGGCATTTCTCGCAGCGTGTGGTGTGAAAACCATATTGCTGTCGGAAAGCTCGACAACCACCTTTAGCTATTTCTCGTCATATCAATACAACGCGCACGCGTTTACGGTTGAACTTGGCAAAGTGCGTCCATTTGGGCAAAACGATATGCGTCGATTTGAAGATGCGAAACAAGCGATAACGCAGCTAATTACTCAAACCGAATACGCGCCAACCGTCGATATGAATGAGTTGGATATCTATCGCGTTAACCAAGTCATTAATCGAAATGAAGAGCAGTTTACGCTTCATTTTGATGACGATACTCCCAACTTCACTGACTACCCTAAGGGCACTGTACTGGCATCAGAAACGGGTAAAGAGTACGTAGCTGAGCAAGATGGTGAAGCTATAGTTTTCCCGAATGCAAAAGTGGCCATTGGACAACGTGCCTTGTTAACCGTTGTGCCTACTACGTTGGAAAAGCTAGATGTTTAAACTTGATAGCCGTTTACACAATGATACATTTTTTGTCTGTGATCTTTCGCTGTGTCGTGTACTGTTGATGAATGATAGTCAGTTTCCGTGGCTCATTTTAGTACCAATGAAAAATGATATAGCGGAAATTATCGACTTGTCAGAAGAAGATCAGATTACTTTACTCAAAGAGTCTGCATTGGCATCAAAAGCCATGCAGGCCGTGTTTTCACCGCTAAAACTTAATGTGGCAGCACTAGGCAATGTGGTAAGGCAGCTTCACGTTCATCACGTCGCACGTTTTGAAAATGATTGTGCGTGGCCAAACCCCGTGTGGGGCAACCAGCCAGCAGTGGCATATAACACAAACGATGCTCAGGCGCTTGTTAAGTCTGTTAAGCAATGGTTTGAAGACAACAGCTAGAGGGTGCACGCCCTTAATAGCAACAAATAAACAGTTCACATTAAAAGGAGTTATGCATGATAGTTTCAACTACCCCAACGCTTGAAGGGCATAAAATTGAAGCTTATTACGGTATTGTTGTGGGCGAGGCCGTGATGGGCGCAAACGTATTTAAAGATCTTTTCGCTTCTATTCGCGATATCGTTGGCGGTCGTTCTGGATCGTATGAAGAAGAGTTAACCACTGCACGTAAGTTAGCGTTTACTGAGCTTGAGCACGAGGCGAGAAGCATGGGCGCAAATGCTGTGGTTGGCATCGACTTAGACTATCAAGTGATTGGCGATAAAGGCAGTATGCTTATGGTGAGCATTAGCGGTACCGCGGTGAAAACAACCCCTTTATAAGATTATGAAGGGCGCATGCTTTAGTGAATTAACGTTTATCAATTAAGTGCCGATTAAAATAGCGATAAGCAAAAAAGCGACACAATCCAATCAAAAAAGGGCAGCCTAAGCGTTTCAAAAAGCTTTGCTGCCCTTTTCTATCTGTAAGACTAGGCTTTATTTGGCCATATTTTCTATTGCCTGCTCTTCAACAGCATCAGCATCAATGGCAATTGTATCTACAATCACTGCGCATGCTGCATCACCCGTAATATTTAGCGCAGTGCGGATCATGTCGAAAATTCTGTCCAAGGCAAATAGCAGGGGTAAACCTTCAATGGGAATGCCGGCAGCAAGCAACACCGCAACGACCAAGAATGATGGCCCAGGAACGCCCGCTTGACCAACCGCGCCAAGGGTAGAGGTTAGGACGATGGCAACATATGCACCCATTGATAAATCTATATTGAAAAGCTGCGCAAAAAACACCGCTACCAAGCCATAATAAATGGCATTTCCGCTCATGTTGATGGTGGCGCCTAACGGCAGTACAAAAGATGCCGTTGCGTTTCTTACACCTAGCTCATTCTCTACTGTATTCATAGTAACCGGCAGTGTCGCCATGGATGACGCGGTTGAAAGAGCTACCGCCTGAGGCTTTTTCATGGCGACGAGAAATGATTTAGCCGACGTTTTTGTAAATAGCTGTACCAAAAGGGGGTAAACCACAAAACCAAATACTAAAATTGCCGCAGTAAATACCAAGAAGAGTTTGAATACCACCATGAGCGCGGCAAAACCAAATGTTCCTACCGCCTCTGCCATTAAACCAAATACGCCGATAGGCGCGATTTTCATCACACAGTTGATCATCCACACCATGGCATCAACGATAGTGTTCACGCCATTTAAAATAGGCTCGCGGTTCTTTTTAGGCTGTTTAGAAAGGGCGAGGCCAAAGAACAAGCAAAACACCAGAATTTGAAGAATGTTCGCGTTGGTTAACGAGGCAAATACGTTAGTGGGGATCATACCCGTAACGGTAGCCCAAAATGAAGGTAGCTCACCTTTAGAGGCGTATTCACCAGAGAACATACCTTCTACCGCAGAAACGTCGATACCTATTCCTGGCTTAAACACTTCACCCATAATGAGGGCCAGTGTTACGGCAAGTGCTGACGTTAACGCAAAATAAGCAAGGGTAGATAGCCCCATTTTTCCTGCATTAGTGCTGTTGCCAAGCCCCGCAGCGCCAGAGATAAGCGCTACTGCTACCAGTGGAATGACCAGCATTTTAATTAAATTGATAAAAATGGCACCCAGTGGTGCGAACATTTCAGCGCTTTCACCCATAAAGGCACCAACCGCGGTACCAATAATCATGGCAATGACAACTTGTACGCCGATATTGCCCAGTAAGGACTGTTTTTTAGACACGTCTAGAACCTCTTAGAGTGTGTTTAAATGTGAAAAGTGATTTGTGAATGAATAATTTAGAGCCCTAATACTGAAGTGTCGGCATCGGCACAAACAATGGGTAAAAGCTTCTAATTATAAAAGCCTCGAATTATAAAAGCTTTACTTAGGCTTCGATTAAAATGCCACGACTGACGCTATCAGAATAGGGTTATTTCATAGGGGTGTTGCTGTCTTTATCTTGGTCTTGGTCATGGTCTTTAAGGGATGTACTCGCGCTTTCACTGTCCTTGTTTGAATCGTCGTCACTATCATCATAAGGTTTAGAAGGTGTCGGAAATTTAAATCTAGCACTGTATTTAAGCAGCGTGATATTCCCAATCACAACGCCCAACACTAAAACAATAATGATGATGACCCAGGTAGTACTCATAAAAATTCCGTAGGCTACAGCCCTTTGTTCAATACGTAGCGATTATACAAGCTAGGTAGCTGTGGCAAAATACATGTTTTGCCTTCTATATCGCTTTGTTCGATGGCTTTCGTAAAGCCATCTAAGTGCCTGGCGTTTTCGAAAGCACACGCTGTGTTTCGAAAGCTTAAATGCCATGGCTCTACTGCGACGCCACCCGTATTAACCGAAAAAGGGCGATAAAAGCCAAACTGTTCCATATTGTCAGCTAGCCAACATGAAAGGGCATGGCACGGTCCGCCAGAAAGGTATTCGCGTTCGACAAGATTAAACTTGCCCCCCCAGTTATGCACGGCAGCTCTGTCGTACACGTCGATGTCAGTGCCCCAGTGGTGGCGACTGCCGCCGGGAAGTGCTGACCATGTCAAAATAGCATGAAGCTTTTCATTATCGCTTAGTGCCTCGAATGGCAGTTCATCACCGTTGGTATCAAGAAGCTGTGCTTGACCTGCCCATTTGCGGTTAAAAATGGCTGTTTGCCTGTCGAAATCTCGAAAGCTACTGACCAACTGTAAGTCTATACCGTCTTTTTGCGCAGCATCTTGCATGGCAAGAAACGGCGATATCACGTCGCGATGCAGTCTATGGCCGTTGCCAGCATCAACGAGATAGTCGTTGTGCTGGCCTAACCACGCTTTTTCTGGCACTTGATTCATAACCATCAATAGCGGCTATTTAGCCAGCAAGCGTTCTAAGATACCGAAGTACATATCAGCAAGCTGTTCAAGGTCAGACATTTTCACGCACTCGTCAATTTTGTGAATAGTGGCATTCACCGGGCCTAGCTCTATGACTTGTGCACCTGTTGGCGCGATAAAGCGACCATCAGATGTACCGCCAGCAGTAGACAGCACGGTAGGTGTTCCTTTTACCGCCGCTATTGCACCTTGAGTGGCTTCTAACAGGGCACCCGTATCGGTTAAAAAGGGTTGACCGTTAAACGTCCATTTAATCTCGTACTCCAGTTCGTGGGCTTCCAAAATTGCCGTGACTCTCTCAATGAGAATTTGGTCGGTTACTTCCGTTGAAAAACGGAAGTTGAAGCAAACGTGCATCTCGCCCGGGATCACATTGCCCGCACCTGTACCCGCGTGAATGTTTGATATCTGGAAGCTGGTGGGAGGGAAAAAGTCGTTACCGTTATCCCAATGAGATTTAGCTAGCTCGTCAAGGGCTGCCATTGCACTATGAACAGGGTTTTTAGCTAAATGAGGGTAGGCGACATGGCCTTGGATACCTTTTACTATCAAATCACCCGTTAATGAACCTCTACGGCCATTCTTAACAATATCGCCTACTTCATCGGTTGAAGAGGGTTCGCCAACAATACACCAATCAATTTTTTCATTGCGGGCTTCAAGGGTATCAATAACGCGGGTGGTACCGTTTATAAAAGGGCCTTCTTCGTCGCTAGTAATAAGGTAGGCAATACTTCCCTTGTGATCAGGGTATTTGTTCACAAAATCGCGGGTGGCTACTAGCATAGCGGCAAGACTGCCTTTCATGTCAGCTGCGCCGCGCCCATGTAGATAGCCGTCAACTTCTGTCGCGGTAAATGGCGGTGTTTTCCATGCTGACTCAGGGCCACTAGGCACTACATCAGTGTGGCCTGCGAAACAAAATACCGGGCCTTCTTTACCTCTGCGAGACCAAAGGTTCGTCGTGTCTTCAAATACCATGGTTTCATTATTAAACCCTAAAGCACCTAAAAACTCGCCCATGGCTTCTTGGCAACCTGCGTCTTCTGGTGTTACAGAGCGGCGGTTTATTAATTGTTTAGCAATTTCAATAACAGAGTCGTTTAACAAAATATTTCCTCATACTGCGCGGGTTTGAAGCCAATATAAAACGCGTTGTCATGAACAAGGATAGGGCGTTTAACCATGGCAGGATGAAGCTCTAGCAAGGCCAGTGCTTTATCTTTATCTAGACTCGCTTTCTCTTGCTCTTCTAGCTGGCGAAAGGTTGTGCCGCGTTTGTTGAGCATTGCTTCCCAGCCAAGTTCTGCTTCGGCGCGTACAAGAAAGTCGTTATCTATCCCGTCCTTGCGGTAATCGTGAAATGTGAAAGCGATATCGTTGTCTGCTAACCATTTTTTTGCTTTTTTAATGGTGTCACAGTTTGGGATCCCATAAAGGATTGTGCTCATGGTGATTTATTCCGTACTACTTTGTTGTTTGTAAATGAAAGACGCTGGTTAGAACAGTGCCATTATGTGGCGTTGTTTCGAAGAGCTAGAAAAAATAGAAAACCGCAATAGCCCGAAAACAGTGCGCCTATGCATTTTTGTTTTTCAATGTGCTACATCATACAAGCTGTTGATACGTTGATAAACTCACTTGCGATGATTTTTAATAGCAAATTATTCAGGGCTGAAAGCCTGTTTTACAATTAGGTCAACAGGCCTTAGAGGTAAAGTGTCAACAACGTATCTTCGCCCGCTTCGACAAACTTTTGATGCGTAGGCACTACGCCTATAAGCGCATTTGCATTAAGCAACGTCATTGAACAGGTATTGCTAACACCGCGCTGCTTTAGCCATGCAGCATTCACGGTAAAAAGTACTTGTTTAAGTCTTATTTCATCGCCCCGCTTCAAAGAACAGGCGAATTGTGCGCCATGCAAATGACTAGTATCGCCACCATATTTAATCTTGCATTTAAGGCCCGCGCTAGACTGTATGTCGATTGCGTAATCTAGCGGGGAAACAGCTAATACTTTTCCAGCGAAAGGCGATACGACAGTATTTGACGTTGAGCTTATTGCTGCACCAGGCCCCATAAGGCCACTTTTATAATAGGGATCGTCAATGTGTGAGAGTGAAACCACTTGCCCTGAAAACGGGCTTAAAGTTACAAACTGCTTGGTAAAACTGTCTGGTGCGTATTGTAGTTGCTTAGCATTCACGGTATTAGACGTCCTCGCTTACCGAGTAGCCAGCTTTCTTCAGTGCATTAACCGCATCTTTTAACTTGTTATTTTTCACTAAGAAGAAGTCGGTATCGAAAGTTGAGACCACGAAAATTGCAACTTTTGCTGATGCCAGTACTTGGCCTATTTGCGCCATGATCCCAACCATGGACAAATGTAATGGACCTAACAGTTCAAGTGCACGCCAACCTTCATCACTATCCAGTGACGGTACATCTACCGTATCTGGCACAACAATAGATAATTCATCTTCTGTTTTACCTAGGAAAAAGAGGGGGCTATTGAGTACAGATGGGGGGATATTGGTTTCAGGATCCACGCTGTGAATGGTAAACAAAGATTTTCTGACTAAAAGTGTTTGTTTGGGCATGAGAAACCGAAAAAAGATAACTTCGAAGATATTCACATTAAACCACTAACTGTGATTAAGTGCTACGTGTTATCCACTTAATCTGTGGATAAGTTTGTTGAGTAGTTTGGGGCTTTGTTGTAAGTGTTTGTATTTTAAAGAATAAATAAACTGTACAAACAATGCTCAGTGGATAACATTCTCAATTTCACAAGCATTTTCCACAGGCCATGTCTACAACTAAAATAAAAAATGTTTTGTAATTTTGCAATTTCTTAGCTTGACAACCATGGCTTTTTTCAGAAATTTGCGTATTACTAAAACGCGAGATTCAAATGATCGAACGCTTTTGGCCATGTTGATCTTTGATGTACAGCAAAGGTCAATAGACTCTAGCCTTTTTACCTTTAAAACATCGGTACATTAAAATGATCTATTAGTTAACAAATATTCAGTAAGGGACTACTGTTAGTAGTTAATTTAGTCTTGGGTTTTGCTTATTGAAGCAATGGGGCATTGCGCTTATCAGTTATGTAGCTTACTGGGTATTTGATCTCTAACCAGAACAAGAGCGCTGACTAGAAAAATGCCTCAACCATAAATAGAGCCCTAACAAAACAACAGCCGTAAACAAAAAACAGAGGGAGAGACAATGTCAGATTCTTCATGGTGCGATATTACGGTAGAAAACGCAGACGAACTTGTCAGCTTTTATGAAGCTGAAATACCAGTCCGCATAGATAATTACCCACTCAGCGAGAGTTAAAATGTTCGTAATCGCGGCGTGTTACCGCAGGTATAGTGGCTCTACATCAAGGTGACACAACAAAGAGTACGGACATTTTAAACTCGCCCTTCGGGAAGGTCTGGCAAGCTTCCTAGCTTCATTCTGGGAATTTGAAAGGGAACAGCCATTCCTGCATTCCCACGCTTTGCTAGGAAACTTGCCAGCGCCTTCTGAGTGGGTAATTATCTATGCGGACTGGTATAACTGGATGGAAGAAAGAGCCCATAGATATGGGTGGCTACAATGATTATGTCATGATGAAGGCCGACGGCACACCTGTGGGCGGCATTTGTCATAAGCAGGGTGTAAACGCGCAGTACCCAAGCGGATGGATTAATTACTTTACCGTAGAAAATCTAGATGCCGCGTTGAAAGAAGTTACTTCCAAAGGTGGAAAGCAGGCGGGTGATATACGTCATCACGGCAAAGACAGCTTTTGTGTCATTATTGACCCAAGCGGCGCTGCGTGCGCGCTTTATGAAAAAGGCAGCAAGTAATGAGACTTGCTGCCCTAGTATTGTGTTAGCTATCGAATTACTTGTTTAGCACGCCGCGATTTACCTGATCGCGTTCAATTGACTCAAATAGTGCCTTGAAGTTACCCTCGCCGAAACCTTCGTCTTGTTTGCGTTGGATAAATTCAAAGAACACTGGGCCGAAAACGGTTTCAGAAAATATCTGAAGCAGTAGGCGAGGCTCACCATTTTCCGTTGTGCCGTCCAATAGAATACCGCGCTTTTGTAGCTCATCTACGTTTTCGCCGTGCCCAGGAAGACGTTCTTCAAGCATATCGTAGTAAGTGTTTGGTGGAGGCGTCATAAACTTCATACCTTTCGCTTTAAGCTTATCTAAACACGCCACTAGGTCGTCACAAGCGAAAGCGATATGCTGAATACCTTCACCATTGTACTTCATTAAGAACTCTTCAATTTGGCCACCACCGCCAACCGCCTCTTCATTAAGCGGTATGCGAATTTTACCGTCTGGCGCCGTCATTGCTTTCGATAATAGACCCGTGTATTCACCTTTAATATCGAAATAGCGAATTTCTCTAAAGTTGAAAAGCTTTTCGTAGAACCCTGCCCAGAAATTCATGCGGCCGCGGTACACATTATGGGTGAGGTGATCGAGCGTATGGAAGCCACATCCTTCAGGATGGCGATCAACGCCTTCAATCCAATTGAAGTCGATGTCGTAAATGGTATTTTCGCCTTCATAACGGTCTATAAGGTAAAGCATCGCACCGCCAATACCTTTAATAGCAGGAAGTTTCAGTTCCATTGGACCGGTATGGGTATCCATAGGCTGAGCACCGCGGGCAAGAACTTCTTTATATGCGTGCTGTGAATCTTTAACGCGGAATGCCATACCACACGCTGATGGACCGTGTTCTTCGGCATAATAGGCTGCATGACATTTCTTTTCGTAGTTACTTAATAAATTGATGTCGCCTTGACGCCATAATTCCACGTCTTTTGATTTGTGGCGAGCAACAAGGGTAAAGCCCATAGCTTCAAAAATGGGTTCCAACATGCCCTTTTTCGGCGCAGTGAACTCTAAAAATTCAAACCCGTCTAAACCAATAGGGTTTTCAAACAAATCAGCCATAGCGATACATCCTCAACGTAAATCACATTTTATAATTGTTACCTGATTGTAAGGGCGCAGTGAAAAAGCAAGCAATAGGTGTCGAGTTCAAGGATTTTGGGCATGGAAAGCAAAGCTGTAACGTTTTGTTTTCACCCGTGAGTGAGATGCTGAGTTAGGGAAAGCTAACTTCCCCTAACTTGTTGAAAATAAATGCTATTAAGCAAAGGTGATGCTTGTCGGTAGTGTTCAAAAATCAGTACAATTGCTTGTTTAGGTATCGGTACGTGTAACGTTACAAATCCCAGGGCGCTTATTTTTCACCATCGTAGTACTTTTTAAGGCCTTTCCAGCACGCCAAATAATTTCGTTGACGAATATCACTGTTTAAAGCGAACTCCGTTGGCGCAATGGCATAGCGAGATTCAAACATAAACGCCAGCGTGTTTTCATAGCGCTGTGGTGAAAGCTCGGCGTTCGAGGCTTTTTCAAATACTTCAGCTTCTGGGCCATGGGGAGTCATACAGTTGTGAAGGCTCATGCCGCCGGGCACAAAACCGTGTTCTTTGGCGTCGTACATCCCCTCAATTAGCCCCATAAACTCGCTCATAATATTTCTGTGGTAATACGGTGGGCGAAAAGTATTTTCAGCAACCATCCACCTTGGAGGGAAAATAACGAAGTCAACGTTCGCCGTACCTTCCAGCTCAGATGGTGAGGTAAGCACGGTAAATATCGACGGATCCGGGTGGTCAAAACTTACGGTGTTCATAACGTTGAAACGGGACAAATCATATTTATAAGGGGCAGAGTTACCTACCCAAGCCACCACATCAAAGGGAGAGTGATCGAGTTTTGCTTCGAACAAATTTCCACAGAACTTGTTTACCAAAGTGTGAGGCGTCTCATTATCTTCAAACCACGCCGTGGGATAGCAAAAATCACGCTGGTTCGCATAGCCATTCGCGCCTACCGGGCCGCGCTCTGGCAGCACAAAAGGATGACCGTAGTTTTCGCATATATATCCGCGAATTGGCCCATTAATAGGGTTAACCGAAAAACGAACGCCACGAGGAATAACGGCTATTTCGCCTACAGACAAGTTGAGCCTACCAAACTCGGTGGTGATCAGCATGTCACCTAGCTGGGGGACAATAAGCATTTCTCCGTCTGATGAGTAGAAAACACGATTTTGCATATTAGCACTGGCACTGTAGCAGTGAATGCCCATACCTACTTGGGCTTTAGCGTCACCGTTAGTGGCGATGGTTACAAGCGAGTCTACAAAATCAACGTCTTTGTCTGGTAAGGGAACAGGATCCCACCTAAGTACATTCGGAGGGCAATGGACATCAGACTCAGGTGCTGTTTTTACCAGGCCGTTATCAATTTTTTCAAAGTCGCCCATGGCAATAGAGGGGCGTAAACGATAGGTCCAGCTGCGGCGGTTTTCTGCTCGTGGGGCAGTAAATGCTGTACTGCTAAACTGTTCAGCGTAAAGCTTATAATTCACTTTTTGTGGGCTGAACTGGCCTTTAGGAAGGGCACCCGGCAGTGCCTCTGTCTCGTGCTCGTTATTAAAACCCGTTAAATACGACAAATTATCCATAAACCCTCCCACAGGCGGCCATCGATGTGGCTGTACAGATGAATGCAAAATAAAGTAGTTACAAATGAAACTATGTGATTTAGGCTAGAGGTAAATGAAATGTAAATCAATGGCCGTGGGCGAGTAGAGGGAATAGAACCAACGTCATTTGGTACGCTAGCTTTACACCTTTTATGTGAGGGCCATTACAAGGTTACACGTATTGCGTGTTTTTTAATGCACGATGTTAGCTGTGAAAGTTACGTGGGTTAATGTTGAACGCGCCTGAACGCTCGACAGATGGTAGCGACACTGTGGGTATAAGTAACGCCTAAGGTAAATGAAAAACAACCATGGCTTTTAAGGCGGTCACAGAAGTAAAAATAGCAAGAGTAATACGGTGATAAGGGCTTAAAACATGCAGCTAGAAGATATGCTTGCCTACAAGGTAGCCATGCTTGCGAGCGATTTAAGTGAATCGCTCTCAAAAGAATATGCAGAATATAAACTTACTAAACCAGAGTGGCGAATCTTAGCCACATTAGGCGGCCGAAATGAAAGCTCGCCAAAATCACTGCTAACGGGAAAAGAAATCGCTATTGCAACACGACTAGATAAAGTGCAGGTTTCGCGAGCGCTGGAGCGATTGGTTAAGCGAGATGCTATCGTTAAGCGTGTGAGCAAGCGAGATAAACGGGCCACATTAATTTCATTGTCAGTGGAAGGAGAACGAATCTATCGGGCGCTGTTGCCTAAAATTGTGGCTTGGCAAAATAAGCGTTTGGAAAATATCACTGAAGATGAGTATCGAATATTTGTAAAAGTGATAGATGCACTAACGCCTTAAGATTCGGGTGAAGTCGTTGAAAAGTCTGGTCTGAGCAGATGTGAGGGCATTGCTATAAAGGTTACTTTCGCGCCTTTAACTGTTAAATTCCCCCGAAACTAATTAAATGGGGAAGTTATTGGATTTATTCGTCATGGCTTGCTACCCCCTAAATATTTATCAAGCGCTTCTATTCGGCGCACAGCGAGGACATTGAGTGGCACCCTTAGAAATATACGCAGGTAAAAAAGCACGTGAATCCATAATGAAAAACGGATTTACGCCTGAGTTATTTAGCTATTTTCTGGGGGCATCTGGCGGCCCGAAATGGTTTTCTCTGGCTGGTCTAGATCGCGTACTGTTCCCTGAGTGGTTTGCCAACGTTAAGCATCAAATTCACGTGATTGGCTCTTCAGCAGGTGCGTTTCGTACCATTTGCGCTGTTCAAAATGATCCCTTAGCAGCCATAAATCGTCTAGCCTCTTCTTATTCAACAACGACCTATAGCAGTGATAAGCCTACGCCTAGAGAAATTACGGCTAAAGCTGAAGACCTGCTGAAAGAAGTGGTGGATGAAGCAGGTAAGCAAGAAGTGCTGTCTAACTCCCGCTTTAAAGCGCACCTGATCGTTGCTAAATGTTTAGGTGCTACTCGTTTTGAAAGTAAGTTTAGGCAACTTTCGGGCTTGGCGATGAGTGCAGCGGCCAATACAGTGAACCGACGACACCTTTCTCGTTTATACAAGCGCTATGTGTTCTCAACGCCGGGTACGGAGTTTGCGATAAACGACCCGTATCAACTGCCTACTCATTACCATGCATTAACGCGTGGAAATATTCATACCGCGCTGCTAGCGTCTGGTTCTATTCCTGTGGTAATTGAGGGCGTACAGCAAATTGAAGGTGCGCCAGCCGGAATGTATCGAGATGGCGGTATTATTGACTACCACTTCGATTTGTCCTTTGGGCCAGACGATGGCTTAGTGTTATATCCGCATTTTTACGACAAGCCCATTCCAGGCTGGTTCGATAAGGGCTTGAAGGGCAG
This sequence comes from Alteromonas sp. CyTr2, assembly GCF_947311905.1. Taxonomy (NCBI): domain Bacteria; kingdom Pseudomonadati; phylum Pseudomonadota; class Gammaproteobacteria; order Alteromonadales; family Alteromonadaceae; genus Alteromonas; species Alteromonas sp. CyTr2. The sequence continues at coordinate 49,560 of NZ_CAMZMZ010000001.1, forward strand.
GGTGCCTCATCGGTCAAGCTACGATAACGTTGTAATGCTAGTGCCTTCGGCATCGTTTGTGGCGAACTTACCTTATAGCAAAATCCCCGACAGAAAAGATTTCGAGGTGCTCGATGCAGATACACGCATCAAATATTGGCAAACGGTTTTAAAAGAAACCGACAGATTGGGGGAGTATTTTATGCGTGCTGTTAACGATGGCTCCTTAGTGGACGCTATCAAGCCGCTTCCATTTAAAATGATTTAAGTTAATCGCAATTGTTGAAGAAAATGGCTAATTGCTGTCAAATTAGTCACTTGAATCGTCATTTGATAAGTTTTCCTTGCAGGCAACGCTCGTGCTAAGTATTATACGCGCCGTTGCTTGGCATTCGCCCACCTATCAGGTGCAACAAAATTCTATATGCGTCTATAGCTCAGTTGGTTAGAGCGCTACCTTGACATGGTAGAGGTCCCCTGTTCGAATCAGGGTAGACGCACCATCTTACGATTTAATTTCATCTTTTGTTGACCCAAGTTCTGCGTAACACGCACTGGTACCCTTTTCTTTATTCAGCGATATTCATGGGTAATTTAACTTTTTAATGTCGGGTGGTCTGTGTGATTTGGACTACACTAAAAGAATGGTGGCCATTTTTATATCTTTGCTATCTAACAATTTAGCACTCGCGGGAGTACGATGAGCTTACAGAAATACCAAGAGCCCCCGTTATTTGAACAACATGGTTCGGCTGAAAGGCGGTTCCTTCAGCTTATTAGTGCCTTGCCAAAGGTATCGGTGCAAGGTTATGACAAGCACCGAAAAGTTATCTACTGGAATAAATCAAGTGAAGACATGTATGGCTTTCGTGAGTGCGAAGCACTAGGTCAAAAACTTGAAGATCTCATCATTCCCTCGTTCATGAAAAGTGAAGTGATAAAGCTACATCAGCGATGGATAGATTACGGTGAGGCAATTCCTTCAGACGAACTCGTGCTTGAGAAGAAAAGTGGCGAGCCTATCCATGTTTTCTCATCTCACGTCATGCTGAAAGAAGGCACAGATTCACCCGAAATGTATTGTGTGGATATTGACCTGAGTGAGCAGCACAACATCAGGCAAGAACTTGAGCGAATGGCATCCACAGATTTGTTAACCGAGTTGCCTAATCGACGCCTGTTAGAGCAGTTTTTGACGTCGTCCATCGAGGATGCATCGCGCAATGAGTCTGGCTTCGCTTTGTTTTTCATTGACTTAGATATGTTCAAAGAAGTTAATGACACGCTTGGGCATACCTGGGGTGATGAATTACTGCGCTCTGTTTCTAAGCGGCTGTCAGATTGTCTAAGCGAACAAGGCTTACTGGCTCGGTTTGGTGGAGACGAATTTGTTTTTGTCGCCACACAAGTGACTTCTGAAAATGAAAGTGCTGACATTGCTAAGAAACTTACTGAGTGTTTCAGGCAGAGCTTCGCACTTAGCACTGAAAACGTGCATATCACTTCAAGTATCGGTATTAGTATGTACCCTAAAGACGGAAGTGAGATTGATGATCTTCTGAAAAATGCAGACGTCGCAATGTATCAGGCGAAAGCTGAAGGACGAAACCGTTTTCATTTTTTCACCCACGCTTTAAGTCAGAAAGTTCGACAACAGCGAAGTATCGCAGCCTATCTCCATGAGTCTTTGGTTAACGATGAGTTTGAACTCTTATATCAACCTCAAATCGATTTGCTCACTGGAAAAGTGGCATCGTGTGAAGCGCTGTTAAGGTGGCGTCCTAAAGGTGAGGATAGGGCTGTTCCACCCAATATCTTCATCCCCATCGCCGAGCGGGGTGAGTTAATTGTTCACATTGGAAATTGGGTGTTAGAAAAGGCGTGCAAACAGGCACAGTTATGGAAAGAGCAGGGCATTAATATTCGCGTTGATATCAATGTTTCAGGAAAAGAGTTAGAGCAGAATGCTTATTTCGAACGCCTAAGGGAGTGTCGAGAGCGGCACGGTTTACTGCCTAAAGATATTGGGTTAGAGCTTACTGAGAATGTGCTTATTAAGTCTGACAATACGATTTTAGAGAATTTGAGAGCGCAACGCGACCAAGGCGTTGAAATATCGATTGATGACTTTGGTACGGGTTATTCTTCGCTTAGTTATTTAAAACAGTTTCCCGTTAGCCACTTAAAAATAGATCGTTCATTTTTAAGAGGTGCACCGGAAAATGCCTACGATAGCGCGTTAATGGAGGCTATCGTGAATGTTGGTCACAAACTCGATTTAAACATTGTTGTTGAAGGCGTGGAAACTCAAAATCAATCGAACTACTGCAAGTCTCTTAACGTTGAATATGTGCAAGGCTTTCTGTATTCAAAACCCATTAGCTCTGACGCCATTATAAAGCTGCTTAACGATCAGTAAATGCGGTTAAAAGGAGGTGTATATGAAAGAGATTTTCACAACACCGCCTTAAACGTTTCATTGAATCGACGCACAATTAAGTCGTATAAAGCGCGGTGGCTCACATAAAGCGTCAATACTTATCCTGACGTTCAGTGCCTCAGACCAGCGAGCTTACACTTAGTACATTGTCCAAAGTGAGGGTTTAGAAAAGTAATAGCCTTGTTGGTGTTCAACGTCTAGTTTGCTCAGTGCAACAGACTCAGCCTCGTTTTCTACCATTTCCGCAATAACATGGATATTAAGGCCTTTCGCAATATTGATAAGGCTAGAGACAAATAACTGATTATCTTTGTTGGTATGAATTCCCTGGGTTAGCCGTCCCGAAAGCTTAACGAATTGAGGCTGAATTGCCCTTAAACCCGCAAGCGAGGCAAAGTTATCGCCAAAGTGCTCTATGGTAATTCTACAGCCCAGCTGTATGAGTTGACGGCAAAAGTTCTCGGCTACTTCTCGATGGTGAATAAGCGCTGCATCTTCGACTTCAAAAATAAGTCTTGGGCATAGCGTTTCCCGGGTTCGAAGCTCTTCAATTAACCATTTTCTAAACTCGCCGTTGGCAACTGAGGCGTTACTAATATTTATAGCAACCTGATGAGACGTTACCGTTAGTTTTTTAAATACAATGCCTGCAACCAACTTGTCGACTTGAGGAATAAGGTCCAATCGCTCCGATGCGGGGATAAGTTGTGCCATGGGTATAACATCATTGGTGTCTTTGTCTTTAAATCGAGCGAACGTTTCGTAATATGCAGGTGTGTTTCGCTCTACATTCATCACGGGTTGAATGAGAATATCGGCATATTGCTGCGACACGATGTAATTGAGGCGCTCACGCCATTTTGTATTGCTATGAACCTGAGACACCTCTGAAGAAAACTGCCATCCTTTTTGCGTTTTCATGGCCGCCATCAACGCACAGTCAGCACTTTCCATTACCTGCTGTAACGACATTTGGCTAGAAAAACGTGTTACGCCCATCCACGTTGCTTTGCTTCCATCTCGAAGTGGCGTGGCGTTTGCAAACTGCTTCGACATATTTTCTAACATCAAATCCCGTTCGTCCCGCCCCATAATTTCACTTATCAAGGCGAAATCTCCGCCTGATAACCGAAATACAAAGCCACTTTTGCAACTGTGCTTCGCCTCATGCACAAGAAAGTCCGCGATAGATTTTACATAATTGTCACCAGCCAACATGCCCAACTTTGTATTAATAGTGGTAAGTTGAGCGAGCCTGATGAGAATCAGCTCTTTTTCCTGGAAATTAGACGTGTCAGACAACAGCGCGCGAGTGTGTCGCTCGAATGCACTGCGGTTCGACAACTTCGTCAATGTATCTTTATTGGCTTCTGTTTTGAATCGCTCAGATTGCTGAGCAATGTCATTAAATTTTGATGCTAACGACGTGGTTAGGGTGTTCACTGTGCTGGTAAGTTGGCGGTAATCTGTTGTAAACGCATTTACCTGCGAGGGGGTGAAGTCGTGGCTATTTATCTCATTAAGCTTCTTAATGGTGTTTGCAATGGGGCGCCTAGCAAATTTGGTTACCGTGACGATATATAGCGCGAGGGCGAAAAATAGCCCACAAAAGATAACAGCATTTTTGATGAGAATAGCGGTGATTTCAGTGTAGATATAAGACGTGTCAGACGTAACTAACAAATAACCATCATTATTTGAAAAAGGAATTTTCTTGTTAACGGCAGGCGCGGAGTCCAGCTTTAAGTACCAATTAGGAACAATAATGTTAGGCGAGCGCTCGTACTTCGCAAACACATTTCCTTCGACATCAATGACTTTTGCTGCAGATAAAAACGGCTGCAATACCATTTGACGAAGCATGGCATCAATCACTGATTGCTTCGACTGAGAAGACATGGCAGAGGTTTGTAAGACGGTTGTTTCGTAACGCAGCCGTGCTTCTTCAGCTTCTTGTTCGATTGACACTGAAGTGCGAGATTTTATTTCGCTTAGCTCAATACTCGACAACACCGTAAATGCTAAAAGCATAAGGGCAAAAACGCCCAAATTAATTTGACTAGACAGCTTCATTGCTAGCAGTTAGCTCCTTTAACTGAGAAATTTATTATTCGCCTCAACCAATTCGAGTGCTATCACTTTGATTGAGGCTTTTGTTATACCCGCCAATAGTGCCTAAGCGGCGAATAATAAATGTACTGCAAAACATAGAGTTAAGCGAGCAATTAAAGCCCAGAATAATGAAGCAAGCGCTGTTTATTAGCTACTCACCTTTCGTCTAACCACCAGGTTTTGTTCGGAGCTTCGCCTGCATCCTTAACTGGAACAACTTCGCCAAAGATAGGAATACTGGTGGGAACACCCTTAGCACCAGCAAGGTCTGTGATTTTTATTAAAGGCTCATTCCAATTATGTAGTGCTAAATCAAAGGTACTGTTGTGCACGGGCATCATGACACTCGCTTGAATATCAATATGGGCTTGCAAGCTCTCTTCAGGCAGCATGTGAATGTCAGACCATAGCTCGTTGTACGCACCGGTTTCAATCATTGATAAATCAAACGGACCGTACTTTTCACCAATAGCTTTAAATCCGTCAAAATAGCCCGAGTCACCGCTGTAAAAGATGTTGGTATTTGCAGATTTGATAACCCAACTTGCCCAAAGAGTTTCGTCTCTATCAAATAAACCTCGACCTGAGAAATGCTGAGACGGTGTGGCCACTATTTCAATGTCGCTCACTTTTGTACTTTGCCACCAATTTAGCTCAACAACTTTATTTGCATCCACACCCCAGTCACGTAAATGATTGCCTACTTTTAGCGGTGTAATAAACACGTCGACTTTGTTTTTTAGTATTTCAATACTGCCCTTATCTAAATGGTCGTAATGGTCGTGACTTATGATAACGGCATCCAATTTAGGCAAGTCTTCCAGTGAAATTGGCGCTTGGTGGAAACGCTTGGGTCCCATCCATTGAACGGGAGAAGCACGCTCACTAAAGACCGGATCGATCAATATATAACGCTCGGCAAGTTTCAATAGGGTAGTAGAGTGGCCCAGCTTTATCACGCTGTCTTCTGCAACTGCGTCAAGCATCTGTGGTGTAAGTGCCGACACGGGTATGTCAAACGTTGGCGTTGCAGCATCTCTATTGTCACGAAAATACGCTTTGGTGACTTTCCACATGTCTCGCCACGTCGTTTTATATTCAATATGAGTATTAGTGAATTTTTCAGGTTGCGGCGCGCTTGCAGCAAGGGTGTTTGAAGAACCACAGAAAGATGTCATAAATAAAACTCCAACAAGAAAGCGTGTGCGATTAAAAACGGGCATGCTCTCACCTTAAATAAAAAGTATACTGCACAGTGTAGTTTACCCATAATAAACTAATTTTGTTAAAAGTAAACTGGTGGGTGTAGTTTTTGTTGAGAAGGATAGATTGCAGCTAAGCGATAGTATGCAGCCAGCATGAGTAGACTCTCCTCATGCTGGCTGTTAACAATATTAGGTCCGCCCCGTTTTTGTGCTACCTACACGAACTAGCGCACAGCTAATCGAATTTGTTGTGCGTACTTTTTATTCTGACTTTATACCGTGGAACGTACAGTGCAGCACAGGCAATATGAGCAGTGTAAGTACGGTGGCAACGGTCAGACCAAATACAATAACAACTGCCATTGACGCGAAGAACGCATCAGAAAACAGCGGGATCATACCCAGTATGGTGGTGATGGCTGCCATTGAAACGGGACGTACACGAGATACTGACGCGGCTACTACGGCATCGAATGCGCCACTGTTACCCTTTGCCTGTACGTTTATTTCTTCCATTAATACGATTCCGTTTTTAAGCACCATACCAATAAGGCTTAAGCTGCCGAGCAGCGCCATGAACGTAAAGGGTGCACCAACTAGCACCAACCCGCCAATAATGCCGATAGTGGTGAGTGGAATTACGCCCCATATCGCTAACGCCTGACGAAGCTTGCCAAACAGCAAAACGGTGATAATGAACATACCTAATATACCAATAGGCATACTTGCAAATAGTGCGCTTTGCGCGTCTGTTGAGGTCTCGTATTCGCCGCCCCATTCAATATGGTAGCCATCAGGCAGTTGAAGCTCTTCTACAAGAGGGCGAACTTTAGCTTGCACGCTCGCAGCCGTCTCACCGGATAAAGGCATGGGCTCTGCATAAACCGCCAGCATCCGCACCCGGTTGCGGCGTTTGATGATAGGGTTATCAAGCGATACATCCACATTGCTGATAACATCAGCCATGCTTATATATTTACCTTGCTCTTGGCTCCATACGTTGAGTGAGGCGAGGTTATCTATGTCATAGCGCTGGTTTGGATCGTTGCGCATGACAATAGGTATTAAATCGCTACCTTCGCGGTAAAGGCCCACAGTCTCACCTTCATTGTTCAGTAAAAATGCGGTGTGAACGGCATCTCGCGTTACGCCGATACGCCTGGCTTGTTCTTCCAGAAACACAGGTTCAACAAATGGGACTTTGTTGCTCCACGACAAGCGAACGCTGTCCATGGTTTTCTCTGCTTGAAATATCGCTTCAATGTCGCTGCTTATCTCACGCAAAACTTCAGGCTCTGGTCCGTAAATTCTCGCTTCAATTGCCGCTTTTGCAGAAGGGCCTACTTGAAGTGCTTTTACCTTGTATTGCACATTAGGGAAGTCTTCTCGCACCAGCTCGATAATTTCTCGCATACGAGCATCACGGGACTCAACCGTATCAGTTTCAACGATAAGCTGACCATAACTGGCGTATCTGTCTTCTGGCGCATAGGTGAGGGTAAGGCGCTGTGCTCCACCGCCAATAACGCTTGTTACGTTGGCGATATTCTCCATGCCTAACACGTTGTCTTCTAAGCGACGAATAGACTGCTCGGTGGTTAAGATGTCGCTACCTTCAGGCAACCACAAATCGACGAAAAACAGCGGTGTGGATGAATCTGGGAAAAATGCATTTTTTACGAATTTACCTGACGCCATGCTGCCTACTAATGCAACAAGTACCAGTACAATTGTCACGTAACGATGATTGATAGCAGCAGTAAGCACACGCTTGTATACCGTAAAAATAATGCCCTTATATGGGTCGTCATCTTCGTCATTAGCTCCGCGCTCTTTTTCAGTTTTAAACAGTAAGTCGAAAAAGAAGGGGGTAATGGTAAGTGCGGTGATCCAACTTAAGAAAAGCGAAAAGCACAGTACCCAGAAGAGGGAGCCGACGAATTCACCTGTGGCATCTGGCGATAGACCAATTGGCGCAAAAGCGGTGATGGCAATCACAGTCGCGCCAAGCAGCGGCAACCCATTTTGCGACACCACGTCTTTTGCCGCCTGAAGCTTGGTTTGTCCTTTTCTCACACCAATTAGCATGCCTTCGGTTACCACGATGGCGTTGTCGACCAACATGCCAAGAGCAATAATAAGCGCACCCAGGGAGATTTTTTGCAACTCAATGCCTTTTACCGACATCAATATAAAAGTGCCAAGAATGGTAAGCACAAGAATGAGCCCCATCAGAACGCCACTGCGCCAGCCCATGAAAAGTAGCAGCACGAAAATAACGATGGCCACGGCTTCAACAAGGTTAATAAGAAAGCCAGTTACAGAATCGTCGACCACTGTAGGCTGATTGTAAACGGTATCCAGCGTCATACCCAGGGGCATACGCTGCTCTAGCTCGGCAATTTTGCTATCAAGTCGTCTACCTACATCAACTACATTTACCGCCGACGCGAACGATACACCAATTGACAGGGCCGGCGTGCCAGAACTGTGATAAAGAATTGAAGGGGTATCGTTAAGCTTGCGCTCAATAGTCGCGATATCTGTTAAGCGAATAAGGCCGCTTGCAGGTGAGCCAATTACCACCTGACCTAACGCCTCTAGGTTATCAAATTCGCCAGTGGGCTGTATGGACAGGCGCTTGCCCTGAACCTTAATCGAACCCGCGTTGCCCACTACATTTTGCGCGGTTAAAAGGCCAGCAATGGATTCTGCAGAAACGTTTAGGGTTTTCATTTTATCGTGATCTAACGACACAATAATCTGTTCATTAACGGTACCGGCAATCGACACCTTTTTTACACCATCAACAAGCTGAATCTCTCGCTGCATTAAATCTGCAAAGTCTTCCATTTGCTTAAGGGAGTAGTCTTCGCTTTTAAGGGTAAGCAGCAGGCCAAAAACGTCACCAAAGTCATCATTCACAATCGAGGTGCTGGTGCCAGGTGGCAGTGATGCTTGTGCATCGCCCACTTTACGGCGCAAGTTGTCCCAGTATTGCTCTAGGTTCTTGGCCTGGACACTACTTTTAAGCTCAACAGTAATTTGCGATAGCCCAACCATGTTTACTGAGCTGATTCGTTTTACGTTGGGTATACGCTGAATCGCCTTTTCAAGCTGCAGCGTCACTTCTTCCTCAACTTGCTCAGGCGTTGCCCCTGGGTATTGAGTAATAACCAGAGCATTTCTAATGGTGAATTCGGGAAACTCTAGCTGACCTAAGCCAAGAAAAGTCACAATGCCGCCAACACCCAAGATGATGGCGACCATCCAGCTAATTACTTTTTGACGAAAAAAATACTCGACCATGGCTTACAGGCCCCCTTCTTTCGTCCACTCCGTAACAGCTTGGCCTTCTTTTACAAGATGAGCTCCAGCAGCAACGATTTTATCATCGTCGTTTAGCGGGCCTTCAACTAACAGACCGTTGGAAATACCGCGCGTAATCATCACTTCTACTGCTTCTACGGTGCCCTTCGTCGCGTCGCTATCACTGGGTTTAAAACGCCATACAATCGCTTTGTCTGGATCTGCATTGTCGGTAACCACCGCACCAAAAGGCACCAGCCAAAGCTTTGCGTTAGACTCAATGAGTTTCGACATATCAAGTAATACGGTGGCGCTCATGCCCGCTAGAACATTGATGTCGTCTGGTTCTGGCAGAGTAATTGTTACCTCATAGCTAAGCTCGCCTTGTCGCGTGGTGCTTTCGTGGTCCTTATACATGGCCGCGTAACGCTTATCTGGCATACCTGAAAAGCTCACCCATGCCATTTCAGATGTACGATTTTCACGGGCTCGTGAGCGATCAATCATACGCATTTTTTGCTCTGGCAATTGAAACGTAACGTCGATTGCACCCGGCATATGAAGCTCGGCAATGGTCTGCTGCGGTACAATGACTTGGTAATTTTCAACAGGAACAGACGCAATAAGCCCCGCAAACGGTGCGCGAAGCTCCGTATAGCTTAGCTGGTCCTGTGCGTTGGTCAGACTGGCTTTAGCGGCTAAAAAATTGGCTTTCGCTTCATCAAAAGTAGAGCGGCTTACCGCGCCTTTTTCAACGGAAGCCTCCATACGTTCAAACATAGCCGATGACACGTCAAACTGAGACTGGGCGGTGGCTAACTGTGCTTTCGCGTCTCTATCATCAAGTCTAGCGATAAGCTGGTTCTCTTTAACTTCCTCGCCCGCTTTTACTTTGAGTTCTTGGAGTTTGCCGCCAATGCGAAACGAAAGGTTTGAATACTCAGCCGCTTCCACTTGCCCCGGGAATTTGGCGATGGTTTCGTCCGAGTGCTGCACTTTATAAAGCGTTACCGGTGTTGATGAGACTGCTTTGGGAGGCGTGGGGGCTTCTTCACACGCACTTAATCCAGCAAGTGCAGTAAATACCATCACAGTGCGCAGGGCTAAGCTGTGAAAGAGACTTTTTTCAGACAACATGGTAACTCTCCATTTAAATAGACCACTTTTTATTCCCACTAAGGCAATGGGTTATCTTGTACAAGGCGCGTGTTAACTTCTGAACGTGAAAGATAAAAAGCCAATATACGACAAGTTTGATATACATACAGGTTATAGCGCTTTTTTCCTTTTTCGATCAGCTTTTTGTTTATTTTTACAAGGCGATAGTATGCTACCACCCATAAATATTCGTGGGTGTCCGGTCACTATCAGACAATTACCTTCTCGAAATACCGCCGGCTAGTTCGCAATTCACCCTAATCAGGTTTCTCATCGGGCGCGAGGTTTTCAGCATAGCCTTTCGGTGGTGGCGTCCAGCCACGCATTTTCGAATGCTTGTCGTGTAAATCTGCTTTTAGCGCATTTTCGATTAGCGACTCAAGTTCAATAAAGAGTTTCAGATAATTATTGTCTACTCGTTCTCCGCTGGCCTCATCCGCCCACGCGTGATACAGCACATCGTTTTGCTGAGCCTCAATATTTTTATACGCCATTTTTTGCCGTTCAACTTGGAAAGGGTGAATATTGAGTGAGCGAAGTGCCTCTGCGCCCATTTCAAGAGCGCTGTGGTACGTTTCAGACACCACAAAATCTGCGCCCAACTGGCGCAAGCGATACCCATGGCCGCGGTCAAAGGCACGCGCAAGCACTTTAATGTTAGGAAATGCGTGCTTGGCGTATTTCACCATTTCGGCAGCGGTTTCTTTATCGTCTATAGCAATAACTAATAGCGATGCTTCATGGGCGCCAGCAGTATGCAAAATGTCTGATTTAGATGCATCGCCAAAATAGGCTTTGGTGCCAATCCGTCTGATAAGGTCTATTTGCTCAGAGCGAATATCAAGCACAACGGTATTTACATCGTTGGCCACTAAAAGACGGTTAATGATTTGTCCAAAGCGCCCAATTCCAGCAATAACGACGGTGCCTTTCTCGTCAATTTCATCTTCAGCTCGCTGTGATTTCGCGTTTTTGTAGCGAGGAATGATGGCCTTGTCGAAAAGAATAAAAAGTCCTGGTGTTAGGAACATTGAAATGGCAACAACAAGCGAGAGAACAGAAATAATGTCGCTGGGAAGCACATAGTTTTGCGAGGCAAAACTTAATAGCACAAAGCCAAATTCACCCGCCTGAGCAAGGCTTAATGTGAACAGCCATTTGTTAGTGCCTTTTATTTTAAAAATTAAGGCGATGATAAACAGCACAATGGCTTTCACAAGCATAACAGCTACGGTTAGCCCTGCTATTAGCATCGGGCTCTCACTAAGTACGGAAAAGTTAATGCCTGCGCCTACCGTTATGAAAAAGAGGCCTAACAATAAGCCTTTAAACGGCTCGATATTAGCTTCAAGTTCATGCCTGAATTCACTGTTTGCCAAAACTACACCGGCCAAGAATGCACCAAGGGCGGGAGAGAGACCTACAAGTCCCATTAGTGCTGCAATTCCTATAATGAGCATGAGCGCAGTGGCGGTAAAAATTTCCCGTAAACCCGACGCAGCAACAAACTTAAATAAGGGGCGACTTAAGTAGTGTCCTCCGATGGTTAAAAAGGCAATTGAGCTAATGATCACGAGACCTGAAGCCCAAGGGGCAAGCCCTTCAACTAAATTAAAGCTATCGTGTGACCCTGTATCGCCGCCATGTGCATTTCCTGCTTCGACCAGTTCGGGTATGGCAAGGAGGGGGATAAGCGCAAGCATGGGAATAACCGCGATATCCTGAAACAGCAGTACAGAAAAAGCGCTTTTGCCTCCTTCCGTTTTTTGCAGCCCTTTTTCTTGCAACGTTTGTAAAACAATGGCGGTTGAAGAAAGGGCGAATATAAGGCCTATTGTAAGGGCAATGCTAAAAGGCTGAGCAAGCAATATGGCTACGCCTGTGATAAGGGCGGTGGTTAACGCTAACTGAAGGCCGCCCAATCCCATTAGTTTTGACTTCATCGCCCACAGCGGGCGAGGCTCTAGTTCTAGCCCAACCAAAAACAGCATCATGACTACACCGAATTCAGCAAAATGTTGAATGGCAACAGTTTCGTCACCAACAAGGCCAAATATCGGGCCAATCACTAGCCCTGCTATTAAATAGCCTAGTACAGACCCTAATCCAAGACGCTTCGCAATGGGCACTGCAATTACGGCGGCGACCAGATAGATAAATGCATATAAGAAATAGCCAGTCACGTTACTCTCCTTGCGATGTACAAAGGTCTGCGAGATTCTCGATGTGCTTTGCTTTTTCTAGATTCAGGGTGTTAGTGGTCAATTTGTTTAGCAAGGTTGTCCACTTGCCTCTATGTTCAGCAACGCGATGCTCTTCTCGCGCAGTACGAGAGCCAAAGATCGCAAAAGGAGCAATGTAGGTCATGTGCGTGATCTGAGCCATTTGCTCTAAAGGCTGGAGCAGTTGCCTGATGGTGTAATGATTAAAGCCATCAGTTTGATAGGCTTCTTCCTTACCGCCTGCACTTAATGCGCAAAGAAATAATTTATCTTTAAGTGCAGTGCCTTCATGCCCATAGGCAAAACCATATTCCAACACTAAATCTTGCCATTCTTTTAAGATTGAAGGTGTGGAATACCAGTAAAGTGGAAACAGAAAAACAACGACATCGTGATCGATTAAACGCTGCTGCTCCCGTTCAATATCAATATTGAAATCTGGATACTCTGCATACAAGTCAACAGCAGTAACGTGTTTATTCATTTTTGCTTCGTGAAAAAGCGGCACATTTACTTCTGAACGGGTTTGCGCGGGGTGGGCAAAGAGAACCAGTACTTTCTTACTTTTCTTAGCGCTCTCTACATTGCTTTCAATGATGTTCTCGTCAGTCATACATTTCTACTCAGTGCTACAGCCAGCTCTCGTTGAGCGATAAGGAGCCGTTGATTGTTGATGTGCAAAACACGGCAAAGGTCAAAAGACCCTAGGTTATTCATTAATTCAATCTGTACGTTTAGAGCAAATAAGAATGTGTTTTTCCTCAAAGTTATAAGGTTACTAATATTTATTAGGTTGAAAAAAGTAACCTGATTACCATTATGTACTCACGTATAAAAACAGCTTCGAACAGAAGCGTCGACGGAACACTATTTTTAACTTTTGATTAGGGCCTGTTGACCTTTGATGTACAAATTTTGGTCTAGATAGAAGCCTTTTAATCGCGAAACAGTCCTGCAAGCCTAGTGGGCTAAGTTAAAGGACTGTAACAAAGAGTAAAAGGCTTCCATGACGACCCCTTTGGGCAGCGCCTGTGTGCCACCTATACTGCGTTGATTGTTTTCGATTTAGAACCACTAGACCGTCAAACATTCGTCTTGTCTAGATGGCACACAGACCGCTGCAAAATTGTACAGCAAAGGTCAGCAGGCCCTAGGACAGTATAAACATGAAAACACCAGTAAAAACACTCGCACTTGCATTATCTTTACTTTCTCCCCTTGTTTCTCTTTCTACTCAAGCCCTGCCGCAAGGAAGTGAGCTTAAAGCTGGGGCTGCGGTATGGAACTTGTTTGATGACGCAGACCGTTACGCATTGCACGTCGCCTACATTCATAAACCGCTGGACTCGTTTTACGGTTTACGACCTACCGTACTTCTGGTTAATGCGGACCAAGGCCAACATTACTTCGCAGCGGGTTTGGCAAAAGATGTCTACAAATACAATGACTTTTCAGTACGCGTTGCCTTTCACGCGGGCATTGTTGATGAATCTGAAAATTTAGGCGACACCATTGAATTCTATTCATCACTTTCCGGACTCTACAATTTTTCTGAATCATTTTCGCTAGAAGCTGAAATTGGCCACATTTCTAACGGCGGGCTAGGGGACACGAACCCTGGTTCAGAATCGTTTGTATTGAGCGCTCACTACCATTTCTAATGGTATGCATTAGTTGCTTGATTGGCGCCTAGTGCTCTACCTAATTCTCAGAGATAGCCGTGAACCTTTCGAATTGGAGTTAGACTAATTAACTAAAGGTATACTAGAGGCCAAACTTGCTTATGTGGTCTATTTTAGTTACCTTGTTCAAACAAACAATTAGTATACTTTTAGTAACTAGGTGGCTTTTTTAGGAAAATAGATGAGAAGTGAAATAAAAACAGACGCTAAGGGTAGAAAAACCGTTCTAGATACTTGTACAGAGCCTTGTGCTATAGAGCGTGGAATGCGCCTAATTGGTGGAAAGTGGACGGGTTCTATTATTTATCATCTCAAAGATGAGCCTGTTAGATTTAACGACCTGTGTAGAATGCTTGGCGGCGCCAGCCGGAAGATGGTCGATCAGCGCCTTAAAGAGCTGGAAAACAACGGTATGGTGATCCGCAACGTTATCGACTCTCGTCCAATTGCGGTTGCTTATAGTCTCACCGAGTTTGGGCGCTCAGCGCTAGATATTCTTGAACAGCTAAGAGTCTGGTCTGAAAACCACACGAATGATTAAATACCGCTAGCGGTGAGCATTTATCTCACCGCATTTGCTTTATAAAGAGCTAGACCGACACTAGCGGTAATCGAAGTACTTTTTCAACAAGCTCTCCTGCTTTTTCTTGGAAACCGACAAAGTGTTCAGTAGCTTCATGAGCATCAAGGGCATCCTGAGATTGCCATTTCTCCGTAATAACAAACACACCCTCTTCACTTGCATGTAGGTCATACATCACTGCGCCGACTTCTTCTCGGCTTGATTTAACCAAGGGTAACAATGCGTCTAAAAGTGCATCTTGTTGGTTTGGTTGAGAATAGATTACGACTGAAAACTCGATCATTTTACTGTCCTATTGAGAAAAAACGCTAACATAGGCAACTAACGGAGTAATGGTTAGCGTTTAAAGCTGACTAGCAACTTTTTTCAGGTGAAAAGCAATCTCCACCATCAAATGCCTTTTACCGCTATGTCGCAGTTAGACGCTATCTAAGCCTTTTTCTTAGATGCATTTTTTAGCGAATGAAAAAAGTTAATCTATAATGATTTATACTAAAGTATAAAAGGGTGCTCATTATCCTTTGAGTGCCACCTCTTGAGGCGACGGAATGCAATTACCGAACGGGGCGATGCCCTATGTTTGAAAAAACTTTTCACTTTTGTCCTGTTGGGCTCGCTCACGTAAGCGTGGATGGAAGCTTTATACGTGTAAATAAGCGACTGTGTGATTTTTTAGGATATTCTGATGAAGAACTAACGACGTTAACCTTTCAAGAATTAACTGCGCCAGATTATCTTGATGAAGATCTAAGTTACGTAGAGCGCCTGATGGCAGGTGATATCGATGACTATGCGATTGAAAAGCGATATGTAAGGCGCGATGGCGAGCAAGTTTGGGCGAAGTTAACAGTGTCTTTAGTAAGAGATCAGCGCGGCAACCCAGACTATTTTATTTCTATTGTGGAAGATATCGACGAGAAAAAGCGCATCCAGTCTGAGCTCTTTCAAGTTGATGCCTTGTTTAGCAAAATTGTTAGCGCATTTTCTGATAGAACATTTATATGGGTGGCGACGCCAGACTTGTCTAAACTGCAATACGTTAACGATGGCTATTCAAACATATTCGGTCGCAACGAGTACGAACTTTACTGTAACCCTATGAGCTTTATTGATCATGTACATGAAGATGATAAAGCACGGGTGTTAAAACTGTTCAGTCAACGCCCTTTGCAGAATTGGGATATTCAATATCGTATATACGACTCGAAAGGCGAAGTGAAGTACCTTCACGATCGCGGAAGCTTGATATTTGACGACCGTGAAATGCAGTCGCTTATCTTAGGTACAGCCGACGACATAACAAGAGAGAAAACGCAACAAAAAGCTCTGATGAGCGCCGTCACTAAATTAGAGCACCTGTCGAAAACCGACTCGCTCACTGGACTTGCCAATAGGAGAGAGATATTTAGCCAGTTAAGTGACGAAATTTCTCGTATGGATCGTGGCCAACAAACGTCAACGCTTGTTTATATAGACTTAAACAAATTCAAAGAAATTAACGATAAATACGGTCACAAGGTAGGAGACAAGGCGCTTGTTGAGTTCTCTGAAAGAATGAGTGGTTTGCTTCGTGATAGTGATAGATTCGGTCGTATTGGCGGAGATGAATTTGTGATCCTGCTCTATGGCACGGGTGAAAAGGAAACGGAAGCTTTTTTCAATAGGGTTGCCCAAAGCGGCTTTGAAGTTAATGTAGATGGCAATAAGGTAGTACCAATTGGCTTCAGTGTGGGCTGGATTGAGTGGAGCGAAGGGATTGAAACCGTGCAGGAGTGGCTAGATAAGGCCGATGAGGTAATGTACGGAAAAAAGCGTTATCAACAAGTTTTAACCGCGATTGATAAAGCGATGTAGATAGCTATTTCTGAGACTCGATATCTACATCGCTTTCGCCATTTTATTGTTGTCTTTGAGCGAACCAGCGCGCTATTTCCTGACGCTCTTTGTCTGTCATTTTTGTCTTATTTAAAAATGGCATGTCTTTGGTCACAGTGGTTCTTCGAACCACTTGTGGCGCAAACCTTTCAATATCTTCCCATGTATCTAATACTACGCCTAAAGGCGCGACTTTAAAGATATCGTCGGTTGGCGTGCGCGAGTGGCAATCCACACAATGGGTTGTAATTAAGCTTACTACTCGCTCATTGCTTACTTCAGAACTCGCTTGGGCGACTGCATTGTTAGCCGTTACTTTTTTACCTACTTCATCGACAAGGCTTACATCTTCATGTCCTTCATTCGATGTATGTGATGGCGACTGTGGCCATGACACCCATAGGGCGATTGCTAGCATGGCGACTGCGCCAGACACTAAAATACCAGGTTTAGTGGTGCCCACGTGACGCAAGTTAAAGAAATGACGTATCCAAGCGGCAGCGGCCATTATCGCAATGAGTACCAGCCAATTTTGCGGGTGTTGATACGTCATGGGATAATGATTTGAAATCATGATAAACAGCAGTGGCAGCGTAAAGTAGTTATTGTGTACCGAACGCAATTTAGCGCTCGCCCCCCAATTAGGATCAATATCTTTCTTATCGGCTACAGCTGCTACCATTTTGCGCTGGTTCGGCATGATGTTGAAAAAGACATTCCCTGCCATGATAGTGCCAATAAGCGCACCAACGTGAATATAGGCACCGCGACCGCTAAACCACTGGGTAGACAGGTAGCTGACAATACAAACAAGCGCGACTAATCCAATACCGAAGGCAAGTGGATATTTTGCCAATGGGCTGCGACACGCAAATTCGTATAAGGCTAGTCCGCCAAAGATTAACCCTAAACCTAAAGATATTGCCGTGGTCGGTGACATGGCGTTTACCGAAGGGTCGATAAGATAAGCGCTAGCACCAAAGTAATAAACAATAATGAGTAGTGCGAAGCCCGACAACCACGTGGTATAGGCTTCCCACTTAAACCAGTGCAGTGTTTCTGGCATTTTCTCTGGGCCATAGGCGTATTTGGCAACCTCATAAAAACCGCCACCGTGAATAGCCCATAAGTCGCCTTTGATACCTTTGTCCTGTTTCCATTTAGGTGGTGTGCGTAGATTGTTATCCAACCAAATGAAGTAAAACGACGCGCCAATCCACGCTACACCCGCTACAACGTGGAACCAACGTACAAATAAACTTATCCAATCTAGCCACGGCATTATTGTTCTCCTTATTCAGGGCCAAAAGGCCCTACAGCAGCCTGTTATTAATGATGTTCTTTTTTATAGCGGCAGGTGCCGCTTATCCACGTTTGGTCGATAGCGCGGTCATCACCTAAAATACTCAAGGCAAAAAACACATCGTCAAAGTCCGCGTCTTCTTTTATTCTCAATTGTGTCAATTCGTCAAACCTAGGCTCAACAACGATAAAGTCAGCGGTGGTGCCTGGGTTTAAGTTGCCTATTTCATGATCAAGCGCATGAGCTACGGCCGCGCCTTGGGTCATAAGATAAAAGCCTTCTAACGGGCTGATGGGCTCGCTGCGCAATTGACTAACCTTGTATGCATCGCCGTAGGTTTTAAACATGTTAAACGTAGTGCCTGCACCCACATCGGTGGCCATGGCCACATGGACCTTGTTAGCACGCGCTGCGGTCATATCAAAAAGGCCACTTCCTAAAAACAGGTTAGATGTCGGACAGAAGGCCACCGTAGCGCCGCTTTCGCCTAAGCGTGCCCATTCGTTAGGCGTAAGGTGAATGCCATGGCCAAACACCGCACGTTCACGCACAAGGCTGTAGGTGTCATATACATCTAAATAGCCGTCCGCTTTAGGGAATAAGCTCTTCACCCATGCAATCTCGTCTAAGTTCTCAGACAAGTGTGTTTGAATGAAAACGTCGGGATACTGCTTGGCAAGTTCCCCTAATGCAGCAAGCTGAGCTTCAGTACTGGTTGGCGCAAAACGGGGCGTTAGCGCATAGCGGTTGCGGCCCTTGTTATGCCAAGCTTCGATTAATTCTGCACTGTCAGCTTGTGCTGTGTCGGCGCAGTCATTAAGCGCACTAGGGCAATTCCTGTCCATACATACTTTACCGGCCACAATTGCCATATCAATTTCGCTTGCTGCACTAAATAATGCGTGGCTACTGCTTTTATGAACCGTAGTAAAAACAAAACCTGTGGTAGTACCGTTCTTTAGCAATTGGCGTAAAAATACATTAGCAATGGTTTTAGCGTGTTCACTGTCAGCAAACTGCATTTCTGTGGGAAACGTATAGTTTTCAAGCCAGCTCAACAGCTGCTCGCCATAATGAGCTATGCTCTGTGTTTGCGGATAATGCAGGTGGCTGTCTATTAAACCTGGCAAAATCCACTTGCCTGAAAAATCTGTCACAGTGGCAGCCGGGTAGCGCTTTGCTATCTCTTCAAATGTGCCAATGTCTTTTATTTCTTTATTGTCTACTAACAAACCACCGTCTTTGAATATAGCGATGTCATTATCGAACTGTGTAGTTTGGTTAGGAAAGTGCGCAATGCTTGCACGAAAAAGCTGCATGTTTGTTAGCTGCCCCTGTAGCTGCTGAAACCGAATGGAGAGATTAGAAGTGGCACATGATAATGACCGCCATTCTCATCAAGTTCAAATGTAATATCAATGTGTGGGTAGAAACTTTTGCCATGCGTTTCTACAAGGTAAGGCTTGCAGTGAAAGCGCAGGGTATAAACGCCTGCGGCAAAACCGTCTTCAACGCCCCAGTTGTTAAAACGCCCGTCATTATCCGTTTCACCCGAAAGGGTGCTACCGTCAGGTAGTGTAAGTGTAAGGGCAATGCCTTGTGCTGGCTTACCTAATGTAGTGTCGAGTACGTGGCTAGAAAGCGTATTCATACTGTTTTCCTTAAAAACTATTCAATGCGTATTGACCATATTTTTGAAAATTCGGGGGTTAATCCAGCGCTTTGTTAATACGCAATAGGGTTATCTTTATTTGCTCTGCAGCAGCATTGGTAATCTCTTGCTGTGTGGTATTAGGTAGCCTAGCTTGTAATGCTTCTAACATAGTCTGCGCAGAAAGACCGGTGGCACAAATAATAAAGATAAACCCGTGCTTGTCTAAATAGGCGTGATTGGCTTCTTTTAACTGGCGTAAAACGGCCTCGGACGCGCTGGCTGTACCCGACTGCTCGCCCGCAGCAATGGCTTTGGTATTTGCAAACTTTTTGCGCAACGAATCAACGTCGCCAATCATGGGGTGTGCCGTAAAAGCTTCAAGGTAGTCGTCATCACTGCATTTGGCCCACGCGCTCTTCGCTTGATTAACAAGAGCATTCTTGTCGCTGTAGGGGCGTGCTTTTACCATTTGATAAACCCAGGTTTTCGCCGCGCAGCATTGCTCAAACCAAGATGACGCCTCTTCAGCGCTTAGCGTATTTAATTCTTTAAGTATCACTGATGGTGTCCTTTACTTTGTGAAACGCTATAGCGGGTTTCTCACTGTATTTGTTACTGTTGCCTGCCGTTACTTCTTTTACATGAAGACGCTCGATAATTTGCGCAGATATAGAAACGGCAACTTCAATTGGTTGCTTGCCAGGAATATCTCGGTTACCTATTGGCGTAAATAGCCTTGCCAGCGCGTTGTCGTCAAACCCACGCTGAGTCAGCTTGGTAATAAAGCGCTTTGCTTTGGTGTCTGAACCAATTAACCCAACAAAGGGGAGGGAAGGTTGCTTTAACGCCTGCTCTGTAATGCGATAGTCCAATTGATGATCGTGGGTGAGTATAATCAGCCAACTGTTCTCATCAAGGTGTCTAACTTCGCTCTCTGGTGCTTCTTCCACGACTTTGTGCACGTTGGCTGGCAAAGACGATGGAAACAGTTCCTCGCGACTGTCTATCCACGAAATGCGTACAGGCAATTGAGCCAAAATAGGCACCAGTGCTTTTGCAACATGGCCAGCACCAAAAATGGCGATGTGCTGCTGATGAAGGTTACACACGTCAAATAGCACCTTTACTGCGCCGCCGCAGCACTGTCCTAAAGAACTGCTTAACGGGTAGCTGTAAAGTTCAGTGCATGCTTCGCCTTTTGCAAGGTACTCTCGTGCGCGGGCAATGGCATCAAACTCAAGGTGCCCTCCGCCAATGGTATCGATGCTTTGTGAAGCGGTAACTACCATTTTACTCCCGGGTTCACGAGGTGTAGAGCCTGCAGTGCCAACCACAGTCACAAGCACATAGCCTTCATTACGCGCCTGGCATTCGGCTATTCCCTCATACCAGTTTGTTGCACGAAATGATTGGGGCGCGCGAGATGACTTTGCTGCAGTGAGTGTCATAAAACACCGCCTCGACTGGAAGAATGCTGCATAGCACTTACTGCATTTAACACCCGTTCTGGTGTGGCTGGTGTATCTAGTTGCGGATCAACCGTGTAGCCAGATAGGCTAGATATGGCGTCTTTAAGGGCGCACCACACTGAAATAGCCAGCATAAATGGTGGCTCGCCAACCGCTTTTGAATGGTAAATGCTATCTTCAGCATTTTTTCTACCGAACAGCTTCACATTAAACTCTTTTGGCGTATCGCCAATGGCTGGAATTTTATAGGTCGCCATATTTTCACTTATCAGCTTACCCGCTTCATTCCATTTAAGGTCTTCTGTGGTAAGCCAGCCCATACCTTGAATAAACGCGCCTTCTATTTGGCCAATATCAATGGCAGGGTTAAGACTGTTGCCAACATCGTGGAGCACGTTAACTTTATCTACCGTATATTCACCGGTAAGTGTGTCGACAGAGACTTCGCTCATTGAGACGCCATAAGCAAAGTAGAAAAACGGACGGCCTTCACCGGTATCGCGGTTATACTGTAATTTTGGGGTTTTGTAGAAACCGCCTGAAGACAAAGATACACGAGCAAAATACGCTTGCTGCACAAGCTCGGTAAAGGTAATTTTGTGCTCATCCAATACCACGTGCTCATTAATGAATAGCACGTCGCCAGCGCGGTCCTCTAGACCTAAGCTTTTGGCAAAGCACTCGGCCAAACGGGCTTTTAGCGTAATACACGCATTTTGTACGGCTTTTCCGTTTAAGTCAGTGCCGCTTGAAGCTGCTGTTGGTGAAGTGTTAGGTACTTTGTCAGTGCGTGTAGCAGTGACTTCAATCATATCCAAATCTAGTCCAAATTCATTGGCTGCAATTTGGCCTATTTTGGTGTGAAGCCCTTGGCCCATTTCAGTACCACCATGGTTCACCTGAATACTACCATCAGTATAAATGTGCACCAAAGCGCCAGCTTGGTTTAAATGCTTCGCGGTAAATGAAATGCCAAACTTAACAGGCGTTAGCGCTAAACCTTTCTTAATCACCGGGCTTTCGCGGTTAAAGGCTGCAATAGCTTCACGGCGCTGCCAATACTGAGCGGTTTCTTCTAGCTCGGCAATCATATCGGGCAGAAGGTTATGTTCTACCTTCATTCCGTAGGGGGTAAAACTACCCGTCGTGGGGCCGTATAAATTACGTTTTCTTACCGATAGGGGGTCGCTGCCAATAGCACGGGCAATTTTATCAATCATGGCTTCAGCCATAATCATACCTTGCGGTCCGCCAAAACCTCGATAAGCGGTGTGCGATACCATATTGGTTTGCAATCTGTGGCCAACAATGTCGCTATCACCTAAGAAATAACCGTTGTCCGCATGGAACATGGCTCTATCGACAATGGCGTCAGATAAATCAGGCGAGTGCCCACAAATACCATTGATTGTCATGCGGGTGGCTTCAATTTTACCTGTCTCGTCAAAGGCCACGTCGAACTCGTTTTCGAATGGGTGACGTTTGCCAGTAACATGCATATCGGTGAAGCGTGGTAAGCGAAGCTTAACCGCACATTGATTGCGCGATGCCAGCAGAGCCGCTATACAGGCCCATTGCGCGGCTTGCGTTTCTTTTCCGCCAAAGCCGCCGCCCATACGTCGCATGTCTACCATTACACGGTGCAATTTTACATCGAGTACTTCGGCAACGAGTTTTTGTACCTCACTGGGATGTTGACTAGACGTATAGATTTTCATGCGATCTTCTTCATCAGGGATCGCAAGGCTCACTTGTCCTTCTAAGTACATATGTTCCTGTCCACCAATACTGAGCGTACCATGTGCTTGGTGGATCGCTTTTTCAAATGTACTTTCAACGCGGTCAGTATGTTGGCCGAACCGATGTAGGGGACGCACAAACGTTTGCTGCTGGTGCGCAGCTTCGGCACTAAGTATAGGTTTGGCTTCACTCACCTCTACTTTCCCTTTTAGCGCAGCTTGTCGGGCAAGGTTTACCGAAGTGGCAAGCACTGCAAATACAGGCTGACCGAAGAATTTGATTTCGCCATTAGCAAGTAACGGATCGCCTTCGAACACAGGTCCAATATCTTTATGGCCAGGCACGTCGTCAATCGTAACCACATCTACAACGCCTTCACTTTGGCGAACAGCGTCAAGATTTATCGAGTTAATCGTACCTTTTGCGCATTGTCTTACACCAACGGCAGCATAAAGAGTGCCTTGAGGTTCAATAACATCGTCAACATAGTTGGCGCTGCCTTGTACTTGGCGTGTTGCGCTCTCGTGCTTTTTAGATACGTGAACGACACTTTGCTTGTCGTTTTGTTGAAGTGGATTAGGGGTATCAATTAACTTACGCATGCTGCACCACCCGTGTTTCAATTTGGTTTGCTGTTTGGTTTTCTAACCAGAAGCGATGCCACAGGTTAGCTAAAACAGTTTTACGGTATTGGGCTGTAGCGCGCACATCATCGATAGGTGAAAATGCATCGAATAAGACTTGTTTGCCCAACGTTAAACATTCGTTGCTAGCGAACTGCTTACCTTTCAAAACGTTTTCTAACGCATTGCAGGTTGACGGAACTGCTGCTACACCACCAAAGCCACTGCTAATGGCTTCTACCTTACCGTTGCCGAGTGTGACATTAAATACGGCGCATACTGCAGAAATATCATCTTCAAATCGTTTCGATATCTTATATGCAGCTAATGCTTGATTGGGCTGTTTCAATGGTATTTCTATTGCACTTATCCATTCATCTTTCGCCAGCATGGTCTCGCGATAGCCTGTGAAGAATGTGCTAATTGGGATCATACGAATGCTCTCGCCGTTATCTAAATGCAGTATGGCATTCAACGCGAGTAGTAACGGTGGCATATCACCAATAGGGGAAGCGTTAGCCACGTTACCGCCAATGGTAGCCTGATTGCGGATAGGCAACGAGGCAAATCGGGTAACAAGCTCAGCCACTTGCGGAAATGCATTTAGTAATAAAGGTGCCGCATCATTTAGCGGTACAGCTGCACCAAGAGTAAGAGAATGCTCGCTTTTGGTGCATTGTTTTAGTGCATCAATATGCGTCACACTGATAAGCGTTTCTACATTTTTTAGCTGTTGCGTGAACTGAAGGCTTAAATCCGTGCTGCCAGCGACTAGCTGTGCAGTTGGATGCGCTTGAATCAGAGTCTTCAGTTCTTCGCGAGACGTTGGCGTATGGATATTGCCCGTACCAGTGGGTTTCTCACTAGATAATGACAGTAATGTAGAAAGGGTGGCAGCTTGGCGTGCAGTGAATTGATCATCAGGTGTTTGCTCGCATACCGCCAATGTAGCGTCGATAATGGGGCGGTAGCCTGTACAGCGACACAAGTTGCCTGATAAGGCGTGTAGCACATCGTCGCGATTTGGCTTTGTATTGCTGTGATACAAAGCAAACATCGACATAATAAACCCAGGCGTGCAAAAGCCACACTGAGAACCATGGTGATCAACTAACGCCTGCTGTACGGGGTGTAAGTGTTTACCATCGTTTAAATGCTCAACAAATAAAAGCTGCTTCCCATGAACTGCACTCATTAGCGTGATACAGCTATTCACCGTTCGATAATTAAGTTCTGCAGCGCTATTTGAAGAGGCTGGTTCCACAAGTACTACGGTACATGCACCACAGTCTCCTGCTGCACAGCCTTCTTTTGTGCCTGTTTTTTTGCGATGTTCGCGAATAAATTGTAGAAGGGTGAGGTCGGCCCGCGCTTCATTTAATTCAACGACATCGTTATTTATTAGAAAGCGAATCATACTCACACCTTCTTGTTATATTCATTCTTGTATTCATTAATATAGCTGTATTTTTTCAATAAAAGTAGACCATTTGGTCAATTTATTGCTTATAAAAAAAGGCCGAGTTCTAAAAGGCCATGATTTTGCGCAAATTTGATTGGAAAAAAAGAAGTGATACCTTTCTATTTTTCTTTTGCTAAGCACTACGTCGATTTGTTAATAAAGAATAAGGCAAGATTCGTGCAAGGTTTTGAACTATTCGCGTAATTCGTGTTTTAGTATGGTTAACACTCCCTGCATAGGGTATGTATGATCTATAAGAGCATAGCAACTCGTCGGCAATAAATGCTAACCTATCGAAAAGGCATGCAGCATTTATACTGCCCGTGCGCTTGCAAAGTAGATTGCAAAGGAATTTTAATAATAATGATGAAGGTAAAAAGTGCTGACGCTGGCGTTGGCGCTATGAACAGAAGAAAAATACTCCAAGCCGCTGAAAAATGTTTTGCACAGTTTGGCTTCAAAGGCACAGCAGTACAAAAAATTGCTGATGAAGCAGGACTTCCTAAGACTAACGTTTTGTATTATTTCAAAACAAAACAAGAGCTCTACGTAGCGGTACTAGAAGAAACCCTCTCGCTGTGGAACTCACGTTTTGATAAAGCCACAGTAGAAGACGACCCAGCCGAGGTACTCGCCAATTATATCGCCGAGAAAATGGAAGTGTCGCGAACGCATCCAATGGCCTCTAAGATCTTTGCGATGGAAATTATCAATGGTGCACAAAACTTAAGTGGCTACTTTGATGAAGAGCATGCGCTTTGGATGAAAGGGCGACTTGCGGTTATTGATGCATGGGTAAAGGCCGGCAAGCTGCCACCTGTTGAAGGGGAATACTTGCTTTACACAATCTGGGCGAGTACCCAGCACTATGCTGACTTCTCTGCGCAAATAACCCGTCTACGCGGTAAAAAGATGACAAAATCAGATTTTGAAGACGCTACAAAACAAGTGGTAAAACTCGTGCTCGGTGGCTGTGGGTTATCTGTGCCAGAAAACTTCGAGGTGTAGCATGACAGAGTCTGTTTACCCTCGTGATCTGATTGGTTATGGTCAACATGTACCTCACGCTAAGTGGCCGGGCGACGCAAAAATCGCGATTCAGTTCGTATTAAATTACGAGGAAGGTGGCGAAAATTGCGTGCTTCATGGTGACGAGGCGTCGGAAATATTCCTATCGGAAATTATCGGCGCACAAGCGTATAAAGACCGCCACCTCAGCATGGAGTCTATTTACGAATACGGCAGTCGTGCAGGGTTTTGGCGTTTACACCGTTTGCTTAATAAATACGACATTCCCGTTACTGTGTTTGGCGTCACTATGGCTATGCAACGACACCCTGACGCCGTAAAAGCCATGATGGATTCAGGTTGGGAAATCGCCAGCCACGCCATGCGCTGGGTGCATTATCAAGAC
This sequence comes from Alteromonas sp. CyTr2, assembly GCF_947311905.1. Lineage (NCBI taxonomy): Bacteria > Pseudomonadati > Pseudomonadota > Gammaproteobacteria > Alteromonadales > Alteromonadaceae > Alteromonas > Alteromonas sp. CyTr2. Next base: position 75,790 of record NZ_CAMZMZ010000001.1, read on the forward strand.
ATGGACGAAGAGCAAGAGCGTAAACAAATTGATGAGGCGATTATTCTTCATGAGCAGTTAACGGGCAGTAAACCTGTAGGTTGGTATACAGGAAGAACGAGTCCGAATACGCTGAAGTTGATTGCAGAGCGCGACGATATCTTATATTGCGCCGATTCATATGCTGACGACTTACCTTACTACGACTGCCATTACAGCAAGCCGTTATTAATGGTGCCGTACACATTAGACACCAATGATATGCGCTTTGCCACGCCTCAGGGCTTCAACAGTGGGGAACAGTTTTTCACCTACTTAAAAGATGCGTTTGACGTGTTGTATGAAGAAGGAGAAGAAGCGCCTAAGATGCTATCTATCGGCCTTCATAATCGCATAATAGGACGGCCTGCTCGACTCGCCGCACTTAAGCGCTTTATCGAGTACGTTAAGTTTCATGATAAAGTATGGCTAGCGACACGAGAGCAAATTGCCCGTCACTGGTTGGAGCTTCATCCTAAAGATGGTGGGGACAAGCCGCGTACGTAGCGTTTACAGTACGCCTACTATATTTGAAGTACAGTAAAGTGAAGAGACGAAAGTGAAACAAATGGAGCGCTATCGCCTTCACTTAATAAAGGACAAAACCATGAAAACAAAACTAGCCATTATTGCCCTTGGGGCGCTAGCGCTGACAGCATGCTCAAAGCTGACTAAAGAAAACTACGATAACTAAGAGGCTGTTATCCTTTTCTGTGCAGTTTTGGTCTAAATGGAAGCCTTTTAATCGCGAAACAGTCCTGCAGGCCTAGTGGGCTAAGTTAAAGGGCTGTGACAAAGAGTAAAAGGCTTCCATGACGACCCCTCCGGGCAGCGCCTGTATGTCATCTATACTGCGTTGAATGTTTTCGATTTAGGCCCACTAGACCTTCAAACATCCTCCTTGTCTAGATGACATACAGACGCTGCAAAAATGCACAGAAAAGGTTAACAGCCCCTAATATGGGTATGTCTCAGGACGAAGTTGAAGCAATTCTGGGTTCAGCTGACAACTGCGGAAAAACAATGGGTACCATGGCATGTACATGGGGCAATGAAGACAGTAAGCACGTTAAAATCGTATTTATGGGTGATAAAGCCGTTACCTTCACTTACGATGGATTGAAGTAAACGTATATCTTTTTCACTTGCCTAGTCTAATAAGAAAGGTGGCGTTGAAAGCCACCTTTTTTGTATCTAAAGCGTTAACTTACAGGCACGCAATAAGCGCCGTTGAATTATTTTAAATCCAATAAGTATCGTAATAAGAAAACAATCGCTAGTGCATAAGTGAGCGGTGTTACTTCTTTAAATTTTCCCGTACCTACCTTAATGCCAACATAAGTAATAAAACCAAGGGCAATGCCTTCGCTAATGCTGAATGTGAGCGGCATGGCGATAAGTGCAACAGAAGCAGTGGCTAACGCACCTAAGTCGTCGAAATCAACCTGTCGAATCGATTCCATCATTAAAATACCTACCATCAATAGCGCTGGCGTAGTGGCCATTAGCGGGATAACTTTCATTAGCGGTGTTAAAAATAGCGAGAGTAAGAAGCAGACAGAAACCACTACTGCGGTAAGCCCGGTTCTGCCGCCCGCCGATACGCCCGTAGCGGACTCCACATAGCTAGTTACTGGAGATGTACCCACTAATGCGCCAGCAATACTCGCTGATGCATCGGCTGTCATTGCCGAGCCAATTTTCGGTAGCTTGCCTTCGGGAGTAAGTAGATTGGCTTTTCGAGATACGCCGATTAAGGTGCCAATGGTATCGAACATGTTCACAAACATAAGTGCGAAAATGAGGTCCCACGTTTCAGCAAGGTGATCAATTGGGTACCAAAAGTCCATTGCCATAAAAGTGTTTGAAATAGATTCTGGCATGCCAACTACAGCAGAAGGCGTTGCAGTTAAGGTACCGTTTTCAGTGGGGATAAAAGCACCAATTAAGGTGAGTGTTACGATAGAGATTAAGATAGCGCCTGTAACGCGTTTCACCATAAGAACGATAGTAAAAATAATGCCGATGAGCGCTAACATTACTGCTGGCTCAGAAAGGTCGCCAAGCTGTACGAAGGTTGCGGGATTATCAACAATCAGCCCCGCATTTTTAAGGCCGATAAAGGCAATGAACAAACCTATGCCACACTGCACGCCGATTTTAAGAGAAGGCGGTATAGACTCGGCTATTTTGGTTCGAACTCCGGTGAGAGAAAGGAGTAAAAAGAGAATGCCGTTCCAGAATACAATACCAAGCGCTGCTTCCCATGGAATTTCACGACCAAGACAAATGGTAAACGCGAAAAAGGCGTTCAAGCCCATACCTGGTGCCAACGCAATAGGGTAGTTAGTCATTAGCGCCATCATTAAAGTGCCAATACACGCCGCTATTGCTGTCACTGTAATTAGGCCCTCTACGGGCATGCCACTTAACCCAAGAATACCTGGGTTCACCACGAGTATATAAGACATGGCTGCGAACGTAGTAAGTCCTGCAATGATCTCTGTTCTTACTGTTGTTCCGTGTTCCTGCAGCTTAAATAGCCGTTCGATTACGTTGTTGGACATCAAGAGTTCTCTGTTAGTATTTCATTGTGTGTTTTGTGCGTTGAAAGCAATAAACTGACCAATTAGTCAACTTGTTGGTGTGTTTTGTGCTAACTTACTTTTCAGTACAATGACTAATTAATAGCCATTGCGTGACTCAAGGTCACTAGCCAGGCAGCACAAAGCCAGCCAAACGGTTAGTAATCAACATAGATGAAGTCAAAAAAACCGCAAACAAAACCTAAATGAGCAATAGAACTCGTTTACAGATAGCATTAAAGATAAACTATTACGCACCAATTAAATGCCATTGCATTGTTGTGGTGCAAATAAGTGAGGGGCCATGTCGCTGTCATCAATAATTAAAAACATTCCAAAGGCCGAACTGCATCTGCATATAGAAGGTAGCTTAACGCCTGAACTTATGTGGCGCCTAGCTGAAAAGCACAGTGTATCACTTCCTTATGTTAGCGTGGAAGAGATAGAAGCGGCGTATAACTTTGAAGATCTACAAAGCTTCCTTGACTTATATTATGCAGGGGCGGGCGTGCTTCGCGATGAGGATGATTTCTTTGCTTTAATGTGGGAATACTTAACGCGGTGTCATGAGGACAATATCGTCCACACAGAAATTATGTTTGATCCGCAAACCCATACAGAGCGTGACATAGGTTTCGATATTTTCATGCCAGGCTTTTTGAAGGCGATGGAAAAAGCAAAAGATGAATACGGTATCAGTAGCTATTTAATCATGTCTTTTCTTCGTCATTTGCCTGAAGATGCTGCTTTCGATACGCTTTCTGCAGCAGAGCCCTACTACGAGCACATCACGGCGGTAGGGTTAGACAGCTCCGAACTTGGCCATCCGCCATCAAAGTTCGAACGTGTTTTCAAAAAAGCCAAAGCGCTGGGATTTAAAATTGTCGCCCATGCTGGAGAAGAAGGACCGGCATCTTACATTTGGGAAGCCATCGAGCTATTGGACGTTGATCGTATTGATCACGGTGTGCGCTGCCAAGAAGACGAGGCGCTTATGGACCTCTTGAAAGAAAGACAAATTCCACTTACTGTTTGCCCGTTGAGCAATCTCAAGCTTTGCGTAATTGATGACATGAAAGACCACAATATTGTCCAGCTTCTTGATGCTGGGCTTCTGGTCACGGTTAACTCTGATGATCCTACGTATTTTGGTGGTTTCTTAAATGACAATTTTGAAGCGTTGCACCAGTCGCTGGGTATTGACGAAAAAACAATTCGTACGTTGGTAGCAAATAGCTTTAAGGCAAGTTTTTTGCCGCAGGAGCAGAAAAACCAGCTTGTTGAAAAGGTTCTTTCAGCCTAGGGCCTGTTGACTTTTGGTGTACGAATTTTGGTCTAAATGGAAGCCTTTTAATCGCGAAACAGTCCTGCAAGCCTAGCGGGCTAAGTTAAAGGACTGTGACAAAGAGTAAAAGGCTTCCATTTAGACCCCTTCGGGCAGCGCCTTTGTGCCATCTATACTGCGTTGAATGTTCTCGATTTAGAACCACTAAACCGTCAAACATTCGCCTTGTCTAGATGGCACACAGACCGCTGCAAAAATGTACAACAAAGGTCAACAGGCCCTAGCAAGGCGAGGAGTGGAAGATAGTCGCGTTAGCTTCTGGCGATTAATGCGAGGAGCTAATGTGATTTTACGATTTCATGACTGCAATAGTTTGCTTAATCAAACTGTCTAATTCTGTGATGTCTTGAACGATTTCGCTTAAATCATCTTGCTTGGCTTTGTTTTCAATAGACGATGCCTTTTCCCAGATGGCATCAGCACCTACATCGCCCGACATACCTTTCATAGCATGACTGTTGAATCTAACGGCTTCAACATCTAATGCGGTCGCTGCACTTTGAAGTGCTTGTTGTTTTTGTTCTATTTGCGCTAGGAACATTTCAAGAATACGGTTCAATAACCCCTCATTTCCACCCAGCCTGCTTATTGCGGCATCGCGGTTCCATAATTGTTCTCGAGTGGGCGTATCGTTTGAGTCAGATGTGTCCATATGAGCTACCGTAATTGAAGCGTTAGGCCAGTGTACAATAAATGTTCTAAACAAAAAACAGCAAGTTCAGCCGCTTAGCAAACAACGGTTCATAAACCGGCAAAACCTAGACGAAAGACTAATATTTTTTACGTATCTCAGGCAATGTAACTTTTGTTAACCCGGTAGCTATGTCTTATAGCGCTGCGCTGGCCCGCGTGGGTGGCGATGAGTTTGCCTGCTTACTTAATGAAATTGGCTCGGGTTACAGTGCAGACAGTATTGCTATGGCGTGTTTAAAGGCGGGTAGAGAGCCCATTGAAATAAACGGTAAGGCCCATCAACTTAGCTGCACTCAAAGCTCTTGGGTATCACTTAGGGCAGGGTTATTTTATGTGTCGTCCCCTGGTGGTGGCGGATTTCTTCACAAAGTTCATCGATGATTGCCAAGTTGCGTAAGGTTCACTCGGCGGCGTGCAGAACGCTATCGATAGACCTTCTTTATAACCTTGTCTTTCAAACCATACCTACTTGGAAGCAAACTAGCTGACTTTTCGATACAAATTTGGATGTAAGGTGTTAGACTTGCATAAAGCGTTGTCATTACTTTGATATTGTAAAAGCAGAAACAACGCAAGCGAGAATGGCCGCCTTGGTGTAGTAACAATAAAAGTACCCGATGAATCGAAAAGAAATAAAACCCTACGCAGAGTGTAACGTGCTTATTGTGGATGATGAGCCGATGAGTCGTATGCTGCTTGAATCGATCCTAGAGTCGGTGTTTACCTGTGCTACAGCCGAATCGGGAGAAGAAGCCATATCTTACTGTAAAGCTAATTTCCCGGATTTAGTTTTGCTGGATATGAACATGCCAGATATTGATGGTCTAGACGTTTGCACAGCCTTAAAGGCCTCGCCTGAAACGAATCATATCCCAGTCATTTTCGTTACATCTACAATGGATATTGAAAGTGAAAATGCGTGCTGGGAAGTAGGGGCGTCAGACTTTGTGATGAAACCGGTTAACGCTTCCACGTTAACGCATCGCATCAGAACACATCTGCAAAACAAGCTTCGCACCGAATTCCTTGAAATGATGACATTTCACGATCAGCTAACGGGCTTGTACAATCGCATGTATTTAACCAACGAAATTCCGTTACTTATTAAGCAAGTTGCGAGAGACAATGGTACAGTTGGAGCAATAATGATCGATATCGATTACTTTAAGCTTTTCAACGACACGTACGGGCATCTCGAAGGCGATATTTGCCTTCAAAAAGTGGCGCAAACTGTATCGGATACGGTTAAACGCCCCAAAGACGCCGTTATTCGCTTTGGCGGCGAAGAGTTTTTAGTCGTCCTCCCCTATATCGACCATCAGGGCACAAAATTAGTGGCACATCAGCTTGTTGAGGCTGTTGCCCATGCAAAAATTCCACATGGTAAAGGGATAGAAAACCGCGTATCAATAAGTGCAGGCTTTGCAGTTTGGAAAGCTACGGATGTGGTTGAAGACGATGTAGCTGCGCTTATAGAAGACGCTGACATTTCACTGTTTGAAGCAAAAGAATTAGGGCGAAACCAAGCCAAGGGCTGAGGCCACCGTCCAATATCCCATCATAAAAATAGAATTTCTAGCCTATTGTTTAATATCGCGTATTCAAATTCCAAGCTATCTTTATAAATGCGGGGCCGCTATGCATGAATCGAGCAAGGCGGCAAGAATCTTGTGGTCTTTACGCTTGGGTAGCGAACCATGGTTTATTTTGACGAACAATCGAGTTTGAATGTGAAACTGGAACACCAGTTGAAGGCATCGCTAACCAGTTTGGTACAGCGAGGCTGTGATTCGTTTGGCGTGTTTCAAGGTTTACTTCTACAGTTGGACGAAGAGACAGTTAATATATTGGTTAAAGCTTCGTCGGCGTATGCACCCAACTTTAAGTCGGTCCCTTCTTTCTCTACCTGTGTACCTGTAGACAACTGCTTTCCTGTAAACAGCGCTAAGTGTTCTACTGCATTTAAACAATGGTTTTTTACTTATTTTAATGCCGAAAAGTACATCCGAGGCCGTGTTCATACCCTGGATGGAAGCCAAGTGTGCTTGGTCTTTATTAATGCGTGCCCGGAACAGCCGGTTAACCTCGACAAGCTGTCGCTGTTAGACGATTGGCTGAGCGTGATGTTGAATAAGTTTCATCTCGAAAAAGCAGAGACCAATCAAAACACGTTGTACGAAAAGTTACAAAGTGTAGCGAACATAGGCACATGGGAAGTTGATTTGACCACTAATGCACTTAGCTGGTCTTCACAAACTCGGCGTATTCACGAAGTCTCAGAGGACTTTGAACCCACATTAGAAACAGCTATCAACTTCTATAAAGAGGGGTTTGATAGGGATGAGATTAACCGCATTGTCTCCCACGCGGTGGCTACGGGTGAACCGTGGAGTGCAACGCTTGAACTTGTCTCCGCCAAAGGTAATTCGGTTTGGATAGAAACCCACGGCATGGCTGAGATGAAGCACGGAAAGTGTGTTCGTTTGTTTGGAACTTGCCAAAACGTTAACAAATCGGTGCAACTTAGACTCGAATTGGAAGAGAGAAGAAGAGAAGCCGAAGCTGCGTCTAAAGAACGTGGCATATTGTTATCTCGTATAAGCCACGAGTTAAAGACGCCGCTCAATGGCATAACCGGCATGTTGCAGGCGATTAAGTTCGAAAATAAAGAAAATGTACGAATGCGCAAAGCGGATGTGGCGCTTCATAGCGCAGACCGTTTATTGTCTCTTATAAACGATGTTTTGGATTACACCTCCATCATTAACGGCGAATTCTCACTAAAATATAGCGACTTTTGTGCACGTTCGTTAATTGAAGATATCCTGGATGTATTTAAAACAAAATGCGTAGAGAAAGGCGTAAGGCTTTACGCAGTGCTGTCTTTTGACGAAAACACTTATGTTCACGGAGATGCCGCCCGAATCAGTCAAGTCATTACAAATTTGTTATCGAACGCGGTTAAATTTACACCGAAAGGGTATATTTCGGTGCAAGTTACGTTAAAGCATCAAGGCGATGTGCCTATCTTACTTGCGTCAATTGAAGACACTGGGGTGGGCATGAGTGATGAAATATTGTCACGTATTTTTAGACCATTTCAAAACGATACCGCCAGTGCCTCTGAAGAGTTAAATGGAAACGGTTTAGGGTTGTCTATCGTCAATCAACTTGTTGGCAAAATGGATGGCGAGCTTGAAGTGCGGTCAAGCGCAGGGAAAGGCTCCTGTTTCGATATTGCTATACCTGTAGAAATGGCAGTTTTAAATAAAGAAAAGCAGAGTGACGTTGTCCTCTCTTCAGACCTGCTTAGCATTCCTCTTAACGTTTTGGTTGTTGATGACAACGATATAAACCGTTTCGTGCTCGCATCCATGCTAGAGAAGTTTAATTATCTTCCAGATGAAGCCGAAAATGGCGAAGTGGCCGTTCAAATGGCCCGAGCTAAAAAATACGACATTATATTTATGGATTGCGCTATGCCAGTGCTCGATGGCGTAAGTGCAACTAAGATTATTGTTCAAGAAAACTTATTGCCCAAGTACGGCCGCATTGTGGCTGTAACGGCAAATACTACACCTGAAGATAAAACTGATTGTAGCAATGCGGGCATGGCCGATTTTCTTGCCAAGCCCGTGGTACAAAATGACGTTACCCTTCAGGTGCGCCATGCACTAAAGGCTAAATCAGTGACAGCGTAGAGGTTAATGTGTGTTTATTCCGCTGAAGGGGGCGTATCTTTTACGGTTTCCCAATGCGTTACAATATAGTCTGTAACCTGCGAGCCGACATTATAGGCGGCTTCTATAGCGGCTCCCATTGCTGCATATCCATCGCCAGAACTCTCTAACTTTAAGTTCTCCGCAGCGCTCAACGATGGTGGCTGCATGGTAAAATTGCTCGCTGTTCTAAGAATAAGTAAGCGGTCTTTGTTGACTACCCCTGCATTGTCCAAGTAGCTCAAGCTTTGAAGTGTTGCTGAGTCTTCCATGCCCGAGGTAACAAAATTTCCTTTGCCCTGCGTCCAGTATGCTACCCAATCGTTTGCCCACGCATTTAGTTTTTCGCCATGCCAAAAGGTAGAAGCAGATAAATGCGCACCCATCGACACATTTGGAAGTGCTTTAGCACTAGCTGAGTTGGTGTACTTTGCTCTCAGTGCATCCATCGCTTCGTTGTTTAAAAGCTTGGTGTCTTTTGTCAACGAATAGGCCCACTTTGCTAACGGTAAGTTCAGCGCGTACACCTCGCCATTTGGGCTGTTGTTTACGTCTACAGCGTCAGCGTTTTCAAAGGGCGCATGAGTGAAGAGGGGGAAATAACCCGTACTCCACTGAGACGGAATTTCTCTAGCGTCAATTTGATGTGCTAGGTCGCCATCGACTACATAATCGGTCCAAATTGCACTTCCAATGGTGTTATCCGCTGGGTCGACTCCCGCGATCCCAGCGACCAACCAATAGGCTTGGGATAAATCAAAGCGAGGATCAAGACCTAGTGCCATTATTGCTGCTGAAGCGCGCGCAATGCCCATTCCCGTAACCATACCGATTACACCTGTATCAGGATTGGCGTAAATATCGTGAAATCCATGAGGCAAAGGGTATTGGGTTGTGAGTTTCTGGCGAGCCTTCCACAATTGAAATTCACCAGGCGCGTCGCCTTCGTCGTTGCCAATTTCGAACATACTTACTACAACAACCTTCACTTTCATTGGCGGCTTAGCGTCATTGGCTTTAACATTGGCAGAATAACTACTGCTACAGAAACCCAAAAACATAGCCAAAATAAGCAAAGCGTTGAAAAAGGCAGACCGTTTTTGTTTAAGCAGTGGATAAAAAGAAAGATGCATTTAGTACTCCTAAAAAAGAGCCCAGCATAATCAAACTGGGCTTCTTATCGAAAAAACTTACAGGCCTGAGAGCGTGTGTCGAACGTTCAATCTACACATGAAGCACGACCACGCTCAAAGAGTATGCGAACTTAGAATGAGTAAGTAAATTTAGCATTCCAGTGACGCGGTAGTTCAGGTAGTACAATTTGACTACCAAATAGATCAGGGAAGTTAGAGCGGAAATAACGCTCGTCAGTTAAGTTTTTAACGGTTAAGTTCAACGACCAATCTTCTGCCTGATATGACAAGCCAGCATTGACTAACGTGTAGGCTGGAAGTGTCACTGCAGCTGAGTAGCCAGACGCGACCTCATCCACATCCACAATACTCACGTTGGCAGCATAACCATTTTGGAAGTCATAGGTTGCTGTCAGCGTGTAAATATTTTCAGGAATACCGGCCTTTCGACCGTCAGAGTTTGTTTCTCCTTCACCAACAAGGTTAAGACCTACTACGTTCCCGCCAAAAATTAACGAAGGATCATCAAGAGCAACTAAATCGTCAGCACCTAAGAATCCAAATTGGTTTCCATTGGCAAGTGCAGTTAAGTTAATAACTTCTATATTTGTATAGCCAGCAGAAACAACAAGGTTCTCATTGACTACCCAACGAAGTTCAAATTCGGTGCCTTCGTTATTGGTTGTGTTGTTGGTAACCGTATTCTGAGTATTGAAGTCGGTACGCTCTTGCTCAAAGAATGAAAGGGCAAAATAGAGTGTATCGTCAACGAGAGAACCTTTAATACCGTATTCCATCAGCTCAGAGGTGTCGAATGCACCACCACCACCAGGTTGATTGAGTTGGCCAACACCAATCTCGGCGCCCTGGCCTGCAACAAGGGTAGCTTGCTCTGCTGCAGTGATATAAGGAATAAGGCCAAATTCAAATTCATATGAAATACTAGCGTTCCAAGACCATCCATCTACGGTTTCTTCAGCATAAACTGGTGTTTCATCTCCAGTAGCCCCCAGAAGTAAATCCGTGCGCGATGTGCTTTCAATATCAATAGTGTCGTATCGTAAACCTAGTACTAAGTTTAAACCCCAGTCCCAAGTTAAATCGGTCATTGCAGCAATGCCTAAGTCTAAGTAATTACCTACGTCATAGTTGTCGTAGTTTTTACCCGAGCGGGTAGACAAAAGGCGGCGATCGAGCGCTGAAGACGGCATGGTTAGGTCGCGACGATTGAAAAACTCGTAAGTGAAGTCGTCGCCGTGCTCAAAGTCGGTATAGCGCACAGATGGAGAAAATTGAAATTGCGCTAATAGTCCGTCGTTCTCATATTCTGTCGCAAAAATTAGTTTGTCTTCTATAACCCAGCTGTCATGGAATTGTGAGAAGCCATAAGCATTTTCGTTTATGTTGTCGTATGCATCATAGAAAAGCTGGTTGCGAATTTCCCAATTATCCGTGAAGTAAATGGTGTCGAAGTAGAGCGTTATGGCTTCGTTACCAAGTTGGTCATCAGGTGCTACCAAAGTTTGGCTACCACTTAAGGTCGTAGTACCTGGGTTTTGTAATGCCATTAGAGGATCGAAAAAGTCGCCTGTAACCGAATCTAATGGGACAGCTGGCGTGAAAATAAACGGTGAAATCAAGTCGGCGACTTCAGCATATTCTTCGTGACTGATTTGACCGTCGCCGTCCGTATCTAATGGTTGAGCCGTACCTGTAATATAGGTTCCGTCGTCAACTAACTCCTGAGTTAATCGGTTCCAGCCGGCCACTTGGTTACCATCGTAGTCGTGGTACATACCACCAAATTCGAAACGAAGGTTATCGGTAATATCGATATTAAATGATGCTTGAAGTACGGTTTGATCAGTCTGGGTATTGTCGTAGTAACTGTCAGAGTTTTCTAGCTCACCGTATATGTAATAGCCCATTTCTTTACCGGCAACACTAGTCGGTCCGCCAACTTCTGCGGTTAAAATGCTCTTGTTCCACGACCCCGTTGTGTAAGACAACGCGCCTGTTGGTGCATCTAAATACTGCCCCGATGACGCACGGGCAGACTTGGGATTAAAGTTCAGATAACCACCAATTTTTGATGGGCCGTAAATAGGTGATGCCGGACCACGAACGATGTCGATTCGGCTGGACGCGCCAATAGGCGTAGGATAGTTACCTGGGTTGTCTAAGCGCTTAACACCGCGGAAGTAAGTTTCCCCGGGCGTGCCCCGCACATCCAGAGAGCCTGCAACACCGAAGAACGACTGTGTGAATGTACCTGGTGCGAACGCGACGAGTTCATCAATGTCTGAAACGTTGAAGCGCTCCATTTGCTCTTGAGAAATCGTGGACGCTGAGCGAGGCGTTTCGAGAATAGATTTGCCAAAGCCAAAAACTGACTCAACGTCTTGGCCAGGAAGGCTCCCAAGGGATCCTGTTACCTGAATTTTTTCAACATCTTTTTCTTTAACCTCTGTTTCTTCTTGAGCAAAAGCTTGCGACGATAGCGCGACCGCGGTAGTCATTGCAAAAGCTTTTGCTAGAGGAGATAAATTGAATGTAGTGTTTTTCATGGTTTCCTCGTTATTTTTAGTTGCCCCTTTTTAGGGCTCTTTTCACGCATTTTTATATGCGTTTTGTTATTGGCAAGAGAGTTAGCAGGATGAGTGCCAACTACTTGTCCAGTTGGTCAACTTTTAACCTTCTCTTAAGTTGCTGAATTATAAGGATAAAAATATATAATGTTGTTCTTATATTGTTATTTTTATGTAAATAAACTCAATCGCATAAATGCATGCACTTATAAGGTGATTTTTAGCGAGCTTTTGCACTAAAAAGAGCAGAGGTTACGCCCGGTTGTCCGTCTATACTTAAAATGTGTGTCGAGTGAGCTGAGTGCTTAACAACCTCATGGTTTACAACGGCTTTTTCATTGAGTGCTTTCGGCGCCCTACGGTTACCTTCTGGCTTTGGGTTGTGAATAAGCTCGTAAGCAGGGGTGTCCTGAGCAACGCCAGTGCTGCTTTCAATTTTTTGTGCACTAGCGTGTGGGGAAGCAAGGGGCTTTTTTCCAGGTAAGGTTAAATCAAGGATGACGGCGGTAAGGCCGGCCGAGGTTACTGGGGAAAGTAAGATATTTTCAAGCCATGAAGGCAATTCAGAAAGGGCTTCTGGTACCATCATTACACCAATCGCCATACCTAGCGCACACGCTGTCACCAAACTACTGCGCCTATCAAGTGCGTAGCTGGCTAATAGCTTTAAGCCACCCACGGCCACCATGGCAAACATAACCAGAGTAGCACCGCCAAGAACTGGCTTGGGAATAGCCTGCAGCACAACACCTACAATGGGGAAGAATCCAATAACAACGAATAGCGCTGCAACAAAAAAGCCGACCTTACGGCTGGCGATGCCGGTTAATTGGATAACCCCGTTATTCTGGCCAAATGTAGTATTTGGAAAGGTGTTGAACATGCCAGCAAGTAACGAATTAACGCCGTCGCCCAAAATCCCGCCTTTCACTCTTGCAAGATAAATAGGACCGCTCACAGGCTGCTTACAGAAAAGGCTATTTGCGGTTAAGTCGCCGGCCGTTTCTATTGCACTAAACAAATAGATGAGCGCGATAGGTAAAAAGAGAGTGATATCAAATGCAATGCCAAAGGCAAAAGGGGTGGGGATCGCTACGACAGAAAGCGAAGCAAGGCCGCTGAAATCTAATCCTTTTGTAATGCCGACATAGGTTGCGCCAATCGCCATACCAATAAAGATGGCGCTTAAACGCAGCCAATGATTTGTTGAGGCGTTCAAGAAAACAATGATGAGCAACACGCCTAGGCCGACGGCTAAGTTTTCTGTGCTGGCGAAGTCAGCGGCGTGAAAGCCTCCCGCAAGATCAGTCATGCCTACGTTTATCAAGCTTAGCCCAATAGCGGTTATTACAATTCCTGTAGTTAATGGTGTAATGATACGTTTGAGCTTATGTACAAATAGACTAAACACCACTTCGACCATGGCACCCGCCATAGTTAATCCAAACAACAAAGACAAGACATCTTCGGGTGTTCCTCCATCCGCCTTGACCTGATTTCCTGCCAGTATCAACGCGCTAATAAACGCAAAACTGGTACCTTGGATGGCTACCAATCCACTGCCTACCGGGCCTATACGCTTTGTTTGAATTGCCGTGCCTAAGCCGCTTACAAACAAGGCCATACTGATAAGATAAGGCGTGTATTCAGTAAGGCCCAGTGTTGATGTAACAATAAGAGTCGGCGTAATGACACCGACAAAGCTTGCAAGTAAATGCTGAAATGCCGCGGTAAGTGAAGGAAGAAATGCCGGACTATCATGTAAATCGTAAAGTAGTTCGCTGTGATTTGAAGACATGGTTACTTCCTTGTTATTTCCTTGTTATTTCCTTCATTGGCGCAGACCGAGGCGGCAAACTCGCAGATGAAATCACTGTAGCGTTCCACGTTGCTGTTTAGAGGTTGTACTTTGCTGTTTGCAGAAGGTATTTGGTTAGCGTTTTCCGCTATTAAGGCTAAAAACTGCGTTCGATCTCGGTTTAACTCAGTAAGTAGTTGCTCTTTTTTCTCGTCTTGTAAAAAGCTGTACTTGATACTGTTTTGACTTAATGTAACTAGCTCACTCCAGCTTAGATTGAACTGGGTAAATGCCAGGTAATATTCATCTGTGAGTGTGGCATCCCACATCCCTCGGTCGTCGGTTGAAAGTGCAGTGGGTACACCGGTTCTTAGAAGTTGAGGAAAGGGATGAGCGCTCAAATCATCGATGTATTCTAACTTTAGGTTTGAAATTAAATTGGTTTCAATCAAATAGCGGTTATGGCGCATGAGCAAATACGTTGATGGATCTGTTAGCAGATTAATGCCATGACCTATTCGCTCTGCGCCTAACAGTAAGGTGTCGCGAATATTGGTATCTGCATGCTCAGATTCACCTGCATGAAAGGAGAGGCGAATGGCTGGATATTGAGCTCTAAGTCTCGTTATGGGCGCTAAAAAGCGTGTGGGTTGACCTCGGGGATCATCCTCCCTGCCAACCAAATTTATCCCTACATACCATTTTCTATTGGCGTCTACGAATTTGAAGATCCAGTCTAATTGGGCTTCAATGTTGTCAGTAAAACGAACCAAGGCATATTGAAAACGAACGGTGACTCCAGTAGCTTTCGCTGGTTCGCTATCGAGCATGTCTGTAATAACTTTAAGCGCTTCAACAGGGTGAAAGCGGCTCCCGTCTGCGCGATTCATAAACCTAACGTTCATTTGCGTTTCTAAATAGCGCACATTTTCTTGTTGATACAGCTGCATGTTTCTAAGCAGAACCTGCGCTGTAATATAGGGGTTTTGAGTAAGCTCGCTTAAACGCTGCCAGTGAAACTCAAAAAACTCCTCTCGACCTTCTTCTGGCTTATCAAGTTCAACACTATGGATAAACGCTTCTTGTTCTTTGTTACTTAGGGCATTCAGCGCTTTATATTGCTTTTGCTCACATTTCGTTAGTTTAGAGTGGGTAGTGTTAGAAATAGTATGAAACAACGGCGCCGAGTCCCACTCGCTATGATTTATCTTAGTGAAGTACTGATAGCCGCCGTTTAGCGCTTGATTAGTTGCTAGCTCATACCACCATTTGCCGTACGCCGAACCTGATAAGTGATGGTGCAAGTCACCGCCTTTTGGAAACTGTTTAAGTAGTTGATAGGTCTGTGAGTCGGTCAATGACTGTGTATATTGCTTAAACCAACTGTTTGCGTCTTCTTCAGTAGGAAAGGGGCTTGCGGCGGAATAAAGACCAACAAAGGATAAAGACAGAATGAACAGGGTTCGTACAACAAATGACATGAGCAATTTTTCTTAGCAATAGTTGCTCTGTAGTTGCAAGATATTGACCAGTTGGTCTGCTTAGTAATGTGTTTTTAAGTTGTTGTTTTAAAGTGTTTTTTATGTGGGTTTGGGGTAGGAGCAAATAATTAGGCAATTCGTAAGCCCCATTTTGGTGCCTAAACAAAAAAATGCGCTAAATTAGCGCATTTTTTCAGAGCAGTGCGAACGGTCGTTTTATAGGACTACGCCTTCATCTAACGTCACAAAAATTGAGTGGCGTACTTCATTGTACATTGCGCGGGAACAATGGCCTTCGCCTTCTGTGTCTTCTAGCAATAGTACGTCACCTGCTCCAAACACATGACGTTCACCGTTAGACACCGTAAATTCAGCACGCCCTTTAATAATGAAAAGGAGTTGTCGCGCCGGCGCTGGATGCCACTTAAAATCATAATCTGCGGGCGTTTCGCGAAAAATTATTTTATCTGCACCGAATTTCTCTGAAAGCATACCGATAGGACCGCCGTCTTTTAGCGCAATCTCCACTTCGCCAAAGTGACTTTTGCCTGCTTCATCGTTGTAAATCCTTGTTATTTTCATTATTAACCCTTCATTGAAACTTTACTGATTTGACCACTACGTATGCTTGAGCTTGCTAATGGTTTTATAAAGTACTGACAAACTTGCGGCCACGTCATCAATGGTAATAGATTCTGCAGGGTGGTGACTTATTCCGCCCTTACAACGTGTGAACAACATGGCCACAGGGCAAATATCAGCAATGGCCATAGCGTCATGACCTGCTCCCGAGGCAAGGACTCTTGGCTTAATCCCGCTTTCTTCTACCCCCCGAACGAGTGCTTCTTTTAGCTGGCTATCGCAATGTACCGCGGGCGCGCTGTGGGTTTGCTCCCGTGTTAGCGTTATTTGTCTTGCATGCGCAATGGCATCAAACTTTTGCAATATTTCTGCCAATACAGAATCTCGCAATTCATCATCTTCGCTTCTGATATCGAGAGAAAAACGTGTGCGACCAGAAATGACGTTAACGCCGTTTGGCGCATTTTCAATTTTACCTACCGTGGCTACAACGCCCGGACGCTGCAAGCTAATGCTCTCTACAGCCAATAGCATCTCTGCACTTGCGCACAGCGCGTCTTTGCGCATAGACATCGGCACAGTGCCAGCGTGACCCGCCATGCCTTCTACTGAAAAAATAAAACGTTTTGCACCTGCAATAGCACTGACAACGCCAACAGGCAGATTTTCTTGCTCTAAAACAGGGCCTTGTTCAATGTGAAGCTCTATGTAGCCCAAAATGTCGGTACGGGAAATAGCGGCACTGTTTACTGCGTCGAAATTAAGGCCGAAGTTCGCCATGGCTTGCTCTAAGTTCACGCCATTTTCATCTTTTAAATGACGCCATTGCTCTTGCCACTTACCGGTGAGCGCGCGGCTTCCTAAAAGGGTGGTGCCAAATCGCGTGCCTTCTTCATCACAAAAACCCACAATATCGATATGAAAAGGGAACTTGGTTTGCGTGCCGTCAAACATAGCGACCAGCGAAATAGCGGCGACCACGCCGAGCATGCCGTCGTACTTTCCGCCGTTAGGCACAGTGTCGAGGTGGCTACCTAGAATTAATCGCGGTGCGTTGGGCACGCTTGATGTATAGCGCCCCCATATATTGCCAACGGCGTCTTGCCAGGTGGTCATTCCGGCTTCAATCATCCACCCTGAGGCGAGTTGACTTGCAAGCTTGTGTTGTTCGGTCAAATAGCGCCTGTCTAAACAGGCTGGGTCCTGGCTTAAGGTGCCTAATGTTTCGCACCTTGCCATAACTTGCGTAGCTAATTCAGCAAATTCTGCGAATTCACCCATTCGCGACTCCCGCCACTTTAGCCTTAGCATAAACGCTAAGCGCAGCATCTACACCTTTACCAGCAGGTAGCGCAAACCCTTGCATACGAAGCACAGTTTCAAGGGACTGGAGGGTATGTAACACGGCATCTTCTCTGGCGTTATAGCCCATAGTGCCAATGCGCCAAATTTTTCCTTTTAGCGGACCAAAACTAGTGCCTATTTCAATGTTAAAACGCAGAAGTAAGGTTTCGCGTACCTCTTCGCCATGAACACCCTCGGGAATATGAACACCTACAACATTGTACATTTTGTGTTTCAGGTCGCCGAAGGGCTCAAGTCCCATGGCCTGAATACCGGCTAGCATGGCGTCGCCCGCTACTTTGTGACGAGCAATCACGTTCTCCTGGCCTTCTTCTAAATGCAGGCGCGCGCATTCACGGGCGCAATAGAGCATACTGGCCGCTTCGGTGTGGTGATTTAGTCGCTCTTCGCCCCAATAATCCATGATCATGGGCAAGTCGAAGTAGTTAGAACGAATTTTAGGGCCACGCGCAGCTTCATGGTGAGCATCGCGAATGCCGGCTTCAACGTGGTGACGGGTACGCACGGTTTTAACAAACTTGTCGCTTAGTGTAATAGGAGCACTGCCTGATGGGCCTCCTAAGCACTTTTGCAGGCCAACTGACACCGCATCTAATTTCCAAGCATCAACGTCTAGCGGGTTCCCACCTATTGACGCTGTTGCATCGCAGTAAAACAACACATCGTTTGCTTCACAAATCGCGCCAATTTCTGCAAGCGGTTGCAGCATGGTGGTGGACGTATCCCCTTGAACAATGGCAAGCAGTTTTGGCTTTACGTCTTTTATCGCGTTTTCAATTTGTTCAGGTGAAAACACTTCGCCCCACGGCACTTCAATGGTGTGAACTTCAGCGTCGGCGCGCTCTGCAATTTCAGCAAGCAAATGCCCAAAACGCCCGAAGATAGGCACGAGGACTTTATCGCCTGGCTCTATTGCCGACACCAATACAGCTTCAATTCCAGCGCGCGACGTACCGTCAACCAAAAAAGTTTGCTGGTTTTTCGTATTGAAAACATCGCGGTAAAGTTGCATCACCTCGTTCATGTAGCCAGTCATTACAGGGTCATATTGACCTACTAACTGGGTAGACATGGCGCTTAACACACGTGGATAGCAGTTAATTGGGCCCGGGCCCATTAGCAAGCGAGGCGGCGGGGATAGTGGAGCAAACGTTCTGTTAGAGGCTTCTTTAGACATGTGGGCACTCCTAGATAAGCACTTGCGCTAGCATGCGCAAGCCAGTGATGATGAGAACAACGGCGAAAATTTTCTTAAGTAAGCCAGCGTCTAGCTTATTGGCTATGCTTGCACCGACAGGCGCAAATAACACGGTGAGCGGAACGATGCAGACAAACCCCAGCAAGTTTACATAGCCGTACGTAGCGAAGGGCGCATCAACAGGAGTGGTACCAACAAATAGCAGCGTAAGCGCCGCTGGAAGCGAAATAATTAAACCGACTGCAGCAGCGGTGCCCACCGCTTTGTGTGCTGGGTAGTTACAAAATGTGAGAGTCGGCACGGTTAACGTACCGCCACCAATGCCTACCATAGAACTGAATAGCCCAATGCAGGTTGCCATAATCGACTGACCCGCGCGGCCCGGTAGCCCTTTAAATAGCGCGTCTTTCTTGCCAATGAGCATATTAATGGCAGACAAGGTTGCAATAATGCCAAACAGTAAGGTAAGGAACGTCGGGTTAACCGCCGTCACCGCATAGCTTCCGGCAAGCACGCCAATTAGAATGAATACTGCCCACGCTTTTAGCAATGCAAAGTCTACATTGCCTTTACTGTGATGAGCACGAATAGAGCTTACTGAAGTAGGGACGATGGTTGCCAGAGACGTTGCCGTGGCTATAACCATTGCGCTCTCAGGGGACACACCGAGGGCTTGGAACAAGAAAAACAGTACCGGCACGATGACAATACCGCCACCTACGCCAAGCATTCCTGCTAGTATGCCTGCGAACACGCCTGTTCCTGCTAGCGATAATATAACCGTTAGGTTATCCATTAAAAACTGCATGTGATTTCTTTCTCTTTAACGTTTGTTGGTTTAACTATTTTTCAGTGCTGCGTCTTAGCCACTGGGAATAAACTAGCGATGTCCAAAGTAGGCTTTGCCGTCACTTC
This sequence comes from Alteromonas sp. CyTr2, assembly GCF_947311905.1. Classification (NCBI taxonomy): domain Bacteria; kingdom Pseudomonadati; phylum Pseudomonadota; class Gammaproteobacteria; order Alteromonadales; family Alteromonadaceae; genus Alteromonas; species Alteromonas sp. CyTr2. The sequence continues at coordinate 95,210 of NZ_CAMZMZ010000001.1, forward strand.
TTGGGTCGCTTGCGCCGCTAACCGTACCTTCTGTGTCGCGAATAATTGCACCAGCATGACCCATGAGTTCGTTGCAAGGATCTACCGTCACCATATCGTGGCCCCGTGCCAGTAAGCTCTCACCCACATACTCAACTAAATCTCGCTCTGCTTTTAAATTGTGACTCTGATCGCCCCATGTTCTACCAAGTAGCCAACGGCCTAGGGAAATAGCCTTGGCGATAGGTTGGTCGTGGTACACATGACGAGCAAACAGCGCCGCTTGGGTTTGAGGCTGACCTTCACCACCCATGGTGCCGTAGCTCATGCGTCGACCGTCAACAAGCTCAGCGAAAGCGGGGTTAAGTGTGTGAAATGGTTTTAAGCCTGGCGCCAAATATTGGTTACTGTTTGGATCGAGTGAAAACGAAGTGCCACGGTTGTTCCACACAATGCCTGTTTGCGGGCTCACTACGCCCGAGCCGAACTCCCAATATAGCGACTGTATATAGCTCACCATTCGACCTTCAGAGTCGCAGCAACCCATCCAAATAGTATCGCCGTGCTTGGCTTCATGGGGCCAAGGAAGTGCTTTATCTAAAGAAATGTACTTCACCATTTCATCAAGTACATCATCACTTAACAGGCTTTGTAAGTTAACGGGCGTACGAGACGGGTCGGTAACGTTCGCGTTGCGCGCAATAAAAGCTTGTTTTGTGCACTCGATAAGTAAATGCACCATGTCAGCATCGGTGCTCTCTAAATGCTGAACTTTGTCGTACAGGGCTAAAATAATGAGCGACGCCACACCTTGTGTGGGCGCCGGCAAGTTATAAAGCTTGCCTTTGCTGGTGGACACTGACAATGGCTCAACAATTGTCGCTTTGTAATTGTTAAAATCTTCAAGACGAATAGGGGAGCCGGCGGCTTCTAAGTCTTCAGCCAGCTGTGAAGCTAACTCACCGTGGTAAAAATCATCTAATCCTTTTTCTGCTAAATGCTTCAAAGTTTCAGAGAGCTTTGTTAGCTTTAAAATTTTACCTTTTTTAAGGGCTTTCCCCTTAATCAAAAACTGAGCGAAGTTTTCATCCGCACTTAGCTCGTCAAAGGTTTTGTTGCTGGCATCCACCAAACTTTGGGTAACTTCAATCCCCCAGTTAGCTTGGCTAATAGCAGTATCGAACAACGTAGTTAACGGTAAACCGCTTTGCCACTTGTGGCTTATTTCGAGCGCGGCTTGCCAACCGGCAACAGCACCTGCCATGGTTAATGCTGACTTTCCGCCTCGACTAGGTATGGCATCGCTACCCTCGTAGAAAGAAGGTGTCGCGCCCTTTGCTGCTACGCCAGATGCATCAATGCCAATCGGCTTTTTACCAGGCTCACTGATTAGCCAAAATCCATCACCGCCCATGCCATTCATGTGCGGATATTCAACCGCGATAGAGGCCGCCGCAGCTACCATAGCTTCAATAGCGGTGCCGCCTTTTTCTAATATGTTTAAGCCCACTTGCGATGCCGCAAAGTGAGGGGCAGTAAACGCTATATTTGGTTTTTCACTCATTTTTAATTCCTTCAAAAACTTGGCAACCGCGCAGTCAGGTTAAGCCCAAATCAGGCAAAATGACGGGCGCTTAAGTCTTACTTCCGCTTTCTAGTTTCAACTTGAATGCGACAGGGCGCTAATGCTTTTTTTAAGTGCAACTTAAAAAAACAGGCGCGCTTTACACGTTTAGCGAGTGGTTAGCTTTTTTGCTAACGCGAGAAGTGCAAGATCGTTGCCTTTTTTGCCCACTAGCGACAATCCGCATGGGGCGTTGTGTAGGGTAAACAACGGCAAATGAAGTTGGGGTAATCCCGCAAGCCCAGCTATCGCCGTGAGTGCGAGCAGAGCGTTTCTATCATTTGCCAGCGTTGTTTCATCGGCATCACATTGAGGTGCTACACCGGGTGTCGTGGGAATAATCAATACATCTATTTCTTCAAACAGCGTGTTTAAATGATTGATTACCACAGATTGTTGCGCTATAGCTTGCTCTACTTCTTGCGTTGTTATGGTTTTACACCAATTCAAGCGCAACATTATATCTTTGGCGATATCGGGTTGAGTGTATTCAATCCATTCGCCATGTTGCTGCCATATTTCATTGCCCTGTAAGGTACGAAAGGTAGCGGCAGTTTGTAAGGTTTTTAAATCTAGCTGTGTCTCTGACAATACAATACAGTCGTTGTTATCAGCCAGCGCTGCAAGCCATGTTTTGCACAGCGATTTGTGAGCGGCCTGCTCAAATAAATGCGCTGCTATGCCAAATCGAGGCGAACCTGATATTTCACTTTGTGTTGCGCTATCTATGCAGACATTGGCAACCTTAGTCAGCGTGTTTAGGTCGCGTGTCATCCAGCCCACGGTATCAAACGACGGAGCAAGTGCCACCATATTGTCGCAGGCCACAACGCCGTGCGTGGTGCGAAGCCCCCATAACCCTTGATAGCTAGACGGTACGCGAATAGAGCCGCCGGTGTCGGTGCCAAGCCCTATGTCGGCAAGGTGTGCGCTAACAGCCACCGCTGAACCTGATGAAGAGCCACCAGGTATATGAGCCGGAGCCGCCGGGTTAACCAGTGTTTCATAGTGCTTATTCTGCCCGTGTAAACTGTAGGCAAGCTCATCAGTAATGGTTTTACCTTTGAACACGGCACCCGCTTGAAGCATCTTTGCTACGCAACGATTGGTGTTTTTCGGAATCGCGTGTGTGGCTAACCAATCAGGATTTCCTGCTGCGGTTGGCAATCCTTCAATGTGAAACAAATCTTTTACTGCCAGACCTAGTCCGCTAAGCGGCAATTTACTTTGACTTTTTGCCTGATTCAGCGCTTTTCCTGACGCCGAAAATGCGTCATCTTTAACACTACCGTCAAGACTGAATGCGATTTCTAGGTTTTTAATTGCCTGTGTGAACTTGGCATCACAGGGCTTCAGTACAAAAGGAGAGCTCACAGCGCGTTACTTATTCGTTATTGTTTCTTTATTCGTCTTTAGATTAATGAAACAACTGTTTCATTAAAAAGTCAAGAGAAACGAACGTTACTTCATTGGGCATTTTAGTACGTACATTATTCTCTGTGAGTTACATAATTGGTAAAGCGCTGAGTAAATCGTTAAAAAACTAGATAAGTTGCTAGAAACCTTGGGGGTTTTGCTTCAGGTATGCAACTTCTTCTGGTGTCGACTCGCGCCCTAAAGCTCGGTTGCGGTGGGGGTAGCGGCCAAACATTTCAATTATCTGTTGATGGCGCTTTTCAAAGGTGAATTCTCTTTCAAGGCCTTCTTGTGAAAATAGTTCCAATGCGACGTCGTGGATTGCGAGTGATTCACTATGCATAAACGGCATATACAGAAACGCGCGCTGCTGCGGTGTAAGTACTTTATCGGCTTCAACACTTACCGCTTCTTGCGCAAGAACCAAAGCAATGCTGTCTGCACTGAATGCATCTTTGTCATTGCGATGAATATTTCGCGAGAATTGATCGAGAAGAATTATTTCGGCAAGACGACCGGTAGCCGTCGCTCGCCAAGGCCACAACTCGCCCTTTATGGCTGCTGCGCGCAATTTTGAAAATCGCGAAGTGATCGTTTTATCTAGTGCTGCATCTTCCTTAAACCATTGCTCTGGGGAGAGTTCTCCAAACCAAAAGTCTAGCACACCGTTAGCTTCTTCCATGACTACTTGCGTTTTATCCATATCAACTCCAACCACACGCTTTTAGCAGTGAAATTAAATTAACAGGTACGTTTTTATGCATTAAAACCCAAAATAAGCGTTGTGAATTAATACTTATACCCATTTTTAAGCGCTTTAGTTCCCTTTACGCTTGCAAAATAACAATTCTCTGCTATCCGCTCTCTTTATAGTATTGCTTAAAAAGTGTTTTGTGGGAAGGGTTAACGCTTTGGACTTTCTAGTTCATCCATTTGAATGTAGATGTCAGTAATAGCGTCGACGCGGTCTGCGGCCTGGCTTCCTAATACTTCGTAGGTAAGGTTACACAGTGATGCAACCAGGCTCATTGGAGCCGCGTAACTATCAAAAGGCGAGTCACTGCCAATGTGGGTAACCAGCAGGTGGTCGACATCGTGACGATATCCTTGCCCCGTTGGATCGGTAATTAATACGGTTTTACAGTGTTTAATGCTATTTAAAACAAACTTGAATTGTCGGGTTCTACGACGAAAACCAAAAAGTACGACAAGATCATTTTCGGTTAGGTCGATAATATCTTCACTAAGTGTTTGACCGGGCTGGGGAAGCACACGGACCGACGCACGAATTTGTTTGAGTTGCTGCCTAAAATGAAGTGCAATGGGGTAGGCGTTTCTAAAACCAATCAAGGTGACCTGGCCTGCTGATGCCAGCAATTTAGCAATTTCTGTCAACGCCTCTGAGGAAGTGCTATCAAATGTATTGGCCAAATTCTTACTATCATTCTCATGCTGAAGTACACCACTTGAAGGGCTTGCAACAGGCACGCCTTGCTCACGTAGCTGAACAAGCGCCTCTTTAGCTTGCTGGTGCGAGTCAAACCCCAGCTGGCGAAAGAAGCGACTGACTGTGGCCTTTGACGTCCCCGTTTTTTCTGCGATTAAAGACGTAGATTGACTTAATACTGCGATAGGATTCTGCTGAATATAATGCGCAATAGCCTTGCCCGAAGGGGACAAAGAGGCATAGTGATTTTCAATTTGCTGTAAAACGTCGCTAGGGCTATTTTTTGTCATTGGTATCGCCTTATACATCTTATGCAATTATTTCACGACTTTTGTGCGATATACAAACACTACCTGAATTCAACGCGTTCACGTACTTTAAAATAGGTTTTTCGAAGCCGATTATTGAAGTAGATCACTATAATAAGCGTTGTTGCTCATTACTAAAAAACGCTTACAAGTTTCCACTGCTCTTAAAAAACCTTATCTATATAGAGAGTTACGAATGCGTAGTGAAGCATAGGGCTAAAGTAGCACTTAATTAATCACTCATGCTTTGCAAATTGGCACTACACTTTCATAGACATAAACCGTAAAAATTCATAAAAGTGTCATCGGTTGGTAATTATCTTGTTGGTTTAGCATCGATTCTAGTTAGTAAAAACGTTTGGGGAATCGATCAGCGAACCTAGCATGATCGAGAGAAAGAGGTGAGTTGTGGCAAAGCTGTGGTCTGAATTGATCTTGCTCTTTGTGGTGATTCCCTTTGCCGTTCTCTACTGGATAAAGCATTTTGCAAATTATCTCATGCCTATTTTAGGTGTTATGGGACTTTGTTGCTTAGCTATCTTGTTAGCAGATAAGCAATTTAAACGCATTAAATTGTGGCATTGGGAAGACTATCGAACGCATTTAAAAAGTACGCTAAGGTTATTTTTGCCTTGGGCGAGCTTACTGGCGCTGGTAGTTTACTTTTTTAAACCGGAATTGTTCCTACATTGGCCTATGAACCAGCCATGGATGTGGATAGCTACATTATTGATTTATCCGTTAGTGTCGGTCATCCCGCAAGAGATCATTTTTCGAACGTACTTTTTTCACCGTTACAAGCGAATACTGCCTTCGAAATATGCAAGGTGGGCCTTAAGTACTTTTTTATTTGGTTTAGCCCACTTAGTGTACGGTAACTGGATTGCTGTAGTCATTTCTTGGATTGGCGGTGGCATTTTCGGTTATAGGTATATGCAAACTAACTCGACGCCCGTGGTGGTTATAGAACACGCTATATGGGGCAGTTTTTTATTTACCATCGGGCTGGGATCTTATTTAGTTATCGCGTCGTAGTTATTTATATTAAAAACCGAAACACATGAACGCCAAGGAGTGAGGTGATGTTCAGTGCGCAACAAATATTACAACCCTCTATTTTAAATAAGCGAACGAGGCTTCCTTTCTCGCAAACCGACAGCGAACCTTTTATACAAACTTTGCTTCAACAAAGTGACGAAGGTGGCGCAATAAGCAGTTTATCAAGTGCACAGTCGCTACTCTCTCAGCTTTGGGAGAACTTTGTTTATCGTTTACCGGGGTTGGCGCTAGGTTTAGTTATCATGGCGGCGTTTATCCTTTTAGCGCCACATATTGCCAAGGTTTTAGTTAAACCGTTAACCCGTACGACCACATCTCCACTGCTGCGCTCAGTCATTCAAAGAAGTGTCAGTTTAGTCTTAATTTTACTCGGTATTTATCTATTTTTGTTCTTAGCTGGGCTCACTGGGTTTGCAATCGCGGTGGTGAGTGGTACAGGTGTGGTGGGGCTTATTCTTGGTTTCGCCTTTCGCGACATCGCCGAGAACTTTATTTCAAGCCTACTGCTTACTATTCAACGCCCCTTTAGGATAGGGGATATCGTACAAATCAACGATTTCACCGGCATCATTCAGAAAGTAACGGCACGTGCGACAACGCTGGTGGATTTTGACGGCAACCATATTCAAATACCTAACGCGACTATTTACAAAGGGGTAATCAAAAACCTTACGGCCAACCCGCTAATGCGTGGTCAGTTTGTTATTGGCGTTGGCTACGATGCTGATATACAACACGCACAGCAGATGGCGCAAGAAATTACGTCAGCACAAGACAACGTGTTAATCGACCCTGAACCGCAAATTCTCATCGACGAATTAGGCCCCTCGACCTACAATATCAAGGTTTATTTTTGGGTGGATGTAGAGAAAACGAGTGTACTAAAAATGGCGTCGGTGCTGATGCGTAAAATCACCCAAGCCTTCTTAGAGGCGAATATCAGTATGCCTGATGACGCGAGAGAGCGCATTTTCCCTGAGGGTATGCATATTTACCACGCTTCCGAGAAAGACGCTTCAAGCGCTAACTCTTCAGAAAACGTAGCAAATGAGTTAAGTGAAAGTACGACTGAACAAAAGAACGTAAAAAGTTTTGATAGTGAACAAAATAGTGGAGAGGGCACAGAAAATCGAAACGAGAGGTCAAGCGCTAAAGGGGCTGGAACAACGCGTCCACAAGACTCGAAAATTAATGATGATGTGTCTTCCGAAGCCCATGAGATTCGAGAGCAGGCCCGTAAGTCGAGAGACCCGGAAGCAGGAGAAAATATTCTTTAGCATTTGTTATGTGAAGGATTATTGGAATGTGTAATTTGCCCTCTTTTCAAATCTAGAAGGGAACCGTGCAAATTGAGCGTGCTTCGGCAAAGCTAGCCAGAGGTGAGGAGATGTTCAGCAAAAGCTGGGCTGGTGGATTTGCTCGTCGCGCTATTAAATAGGCGCGACGGGCGATAGATTACATCTACCAAGGAATCCTTGCCATAAGTTGACATGCGCTTTCATTACGCTGCTGTATTGATTGAATCCGTCTTGTGACTGCTGCCTGATGTAGCGTTTGAATTCCTCGTGCAGCGACGGCTGCGCAAGCCAGTCTTCCCATAATGGCGCTAGTTTGTAATGGTATTGATTTACCAAACTTCCTACAGGTTGTATTTCCTCAATAAAGAAAAGATAGAATACATTACGCAATATTTTTGCTTTGTCGCTGGCGCGGCCTTCTGGGCAGCTTACAGCATCAAGCTCGGTTTCAAGCATATTCGTAAGCAATGAGAGGTTTTGCGTTAAGGTTTGTTGTGTATGCCAAAGTGTAGCGGGTAACCTGGCTGAACGTATAATTTTTAACTGTTGTTCAAGCTCGCTGCTCTCAATAATACTCTCACTATTATTTTCATTCGTAGCCTCTGTTTCTGTATCGCTCGATGCTGTATTGGAAGAATACATATTGCTCAAGAGCAATTCTTTGTTACTTAAGCTGTTGATGTAATAAAGCGCGTTTACGCTAGAAAGTGCATCTCTATTATTTTCAACTGAGAAAAGACGTTCAGGTGTATTAAGCGCCAGACGCAATTCTTGGCTCCCTTGGACTAGGTTTGCCCACGTTTTACTGTAGTCTTGTATCTTTTGTTCACGCCACGATGCGATGGTTGCTGCCAGTGCCGCGTTTCTCTGGTTAGACTCGTTTTCTTTCGTGAGCGCTGCTTCACAGCTGTTGAGTACATTAAGCAGCTTGCTCTCATAAACAAGCCGCTGTGATGGCAGCTGACTTTTTCCTAGCGACGTATTGCGTTCGGCAACCACTGTGCCTAACTCACAATCTTGCAGCGCATAAAACTCACGCAGGTTTATACTCACGCCCTCAATAGTGTGTTTAAGCGTGGCGGAGTCTGCAAGTTTGGGAAGCGGGGTGGTAATCTTATCGTTAAACGAATCGGGGAGGGGCGTATCGAGTACACGCGAGAGTCGTGCGGCGTAATCGTCAATGCTTTGCTTTACGGTACTACCGCCAAAACAGCCTAGCAAAGCAAACATGGCAACGCTGATGACACCAGCGCGGCAAGCGTTTCTTAGTTGCGAAACTTTTGGGGGCCATGGTTTTACTAGGGAAATATTCACGCGGAGGCACCAGTATGAAGTCCGCGCCCGCCATCGACATAAATGATTTGTCCAGTGATGTAAGGGGCCGATGCCAAGAACGACAATGTTTTAGCAATATCATTTAGTGTACCTAGTTCACCCAGTGGAATACTCGATATCAGTTTGTCTTTTTCGTCCTCGTCCATTTCCCGTTCTGGCCACAAAATTGCCCCTGGCGCAATACCATTTACGCGAACGTTGGGGGCTAAGTCTATAGCTAACGATTGGGTTAGTGAGGCAAGACCGGATTTAGCAATGAGGTAAACACTGTGTTTGGGGAGTGGACGGTCGATATGCATGTCGACCATATTGATAATGCAGCCTTTACTTACCGTTAATGCTGGTGCCAATGCTTGTGACAAAAACAATGGCCCCTTCACGTTACTGCCTATCAGAGATACCCAGTCGTCTTCTGAAATTTCGCCCACTGGAGTGGGGTAAAAACTAGAAGCATTATTTACTAAAACGTCTAACTGACCCCAAATGTCTAATGCTCGTTGCCCAAGTGCACTTACTTCGTCTGAATTACAAAGGTTGGCTTGGAGACAGGTAGCAGAGTCCTCCCGCTGACTATTTAGCTTTTCAGCCAGTGCAAGTGCCTCGTCTTTAGAATGCCCATAATGGATAATAACGCGATAGCCTTCGCTATGAAGCTGACACGCCATGGCGGCGCCAATTCGCTTTGCTGCCCCGGTAATGAGTGCTACAGGGCCTGAGTTTGTCATAATAAAAGCTACTCTCTATTTTAAATCGACTTATATCTATTTACAGTTTGCGGTGCTTTCTTTCTTAATCCGCAGGTAAAACGGCTGATGGTAAACAAATGCAAGCGAATTTGTTTGTCACATCAATGCGTGTAAATGTCATCTATTATTTGTTTGGCTTGCGTAATGTAATGCGCGCCGAATAATAACCCGTGATTTAAAATATGGTAAAGCTGGTAAATTGGTTTTCTTAATCGGTAATTTTTTTCAATTGGGGTGTGTTGATGGTAACCCTCAAAGAATGATTGGGGAAAGCCACCAAACAATTCGGCCATGGCAAGGTCGGTTTCCGCATCGCCAACATACACAGCGGGGTCAAATAACACCGGTCCTTTTTTATTAAAGCCTGCATTGCCCGCCCACAAATCGCCATGAAGTAGTGAAGGGTGGGGTTGATGTAAGCTCAAGAGATGTCTTACTCGAGTAACAATATCGTCTATATTGCCATCTCCGCTTTTCCATGTACCAATTGATGCCAAGCGTTCTAGCATGCTACCAATCCGTTTTTCTGCAAAAAAGTCAGCCCAAGACGCCATTCTTCCATTGGTTTGTACACTGGCACCAATGTAATTGTCATGCGGCCATCCATAGCTTGTGTAGGCGTTAACCGCATGAAGTGCAGCGAGTTGCTGCCCTAAAATGAAATAGTCATTATCAGTAGGTTCAATAAATCGAACGTGAGAAAGTACCAAATATTCCATATTAGGCGTTTCATTGGCTGTAATTCCATGGCAAATGACTCGCGGGGTAGCAATGGTTTGCGTGCTAGCGATGGCCGCTAGTCCTTCGGCTTCATGAGATAATTGCTGAGTATCATCATATTTGCGGGTTTTAACAAAGTAGCGATGGGTCGTATCTTTTATGATGTAACTTTCGTGTGTATCTCCGCCACTTACTCGTTCGGCTTTTTGGCAGCTAAAAAACTGCTGGGTTTCATCTGAAATATGCTCGCTGATAAAATGCCACATATTGCACGCTCTGCTTGTTTTAATGCTTTTTTCAAGGCGATTGGAGTGTTGAGTGACTCTTTCCTATGGCACACTAGAACACCAGTGAAGAGCCAGTCCAGCAACCTTTATCGCCTTACACTAAAGTATGGGATAAAAACGGTGAAATGCATAAATTACAACTCAAAATCTTCCTAAACGAAATCAAACCTTCACAAATTAGCCAATAAAGGCTTTTCGATATTGAAGTTGCCCCTACACTGGTTATAATCCACAACTTGCTTTAATACTGAGAAAACTCAGTAAGTTCGACGCGTATGCAGTTTTGCAGTACCAATGCGCTGTATTTTTATGCTGCTTCAAATAAAGCAAGTTTCGAGTGCTATAAAGCACGATTAAATTTTCAAAAATATGCATGTGGCGCAGAGTAGGCGTCACCACTGTAAAGGAATTAAAATGCCTGTAATTACCCTTCCTGATGGAAGCCAACGCGCTTTCGATAACGCTGTTTCTGTACTAGATGTTGCAAATGATATTGGCCCTGGTTTAGCCAAAGCAACCATTGCAGGAAAAGTAAACGGTGAGTTAGTTGACGCCGTTGATATGATTGACGCGGACGCACAACTTCAAATTATTACTGCAAAAGACGATGAAGGTTTAGAAATTCTTCGTCACAGTTGCGCGCACTTGTTAGGTCACGCTATCAAACAACTTTGGCCTAACACCAAAATGGCTATCGGCCCAGTTATCGACAACGGTTTCTACTACGATGTTGATATGGAAGAAAGCCTAACCCAGGAAGATTTAGCCAAACTAGAAAAGCGTATGCTTGAACTGGCTAAAACTAATTACGACGTGGTTAAGAACAAAGTGAGCTGGCAAGAAGCACGCGATGCATTTGAAGCGCGCGGTGAAAGCTACAAAATGGAAATTCTTGATGAGAACATCAGCAAGGACGACCGCCCAGCACTGTATCACCACGAAGAATACACAGATATGTGTCGTGGCCCTCACGTGCCAAACATGAAGTTCTGCCATCACTTCAAACTGATGAAAGTGGCAGGTGCTTACTGGCGTGGCGATAGCGACAACAAAATGCTTCAGCGTATTTACGGTACTGCGTGGGCAGATAAAAAGCAGCTTAAATCTTACCTACAGCGCTTAGAAGAAGCTGAAAAGCGCGACCACCGTAAAATTGGTAAAGCACTTAACCTTTTCCATTGGCAAGAAGAAGCGCCGGGTATGGTGTTTTGGCACAACGACGGTTGGTCAATTTACACCGAGCTAGAAAGCTATGTGCGTAAGAAGCTTCGTGAATACGATTATGACGAAGTTAAAGGCCCATTAATGATGGACCGCTCGCTTTGGGAAAAATCAGGTCACTGGGACAAGTACGCTGAAAACATGTTTACGACTGAATCTGAAAAGCGTGAATATGCCGTTAAGCCAATGAACTGCCCAGGCCACGTACAAATTTTCAACCAAGGTTTGAAATCGTACCGCGACCTGCCGCTTCGTATGGCTGAGTTTGGCTGCTGTCACCGTAATGAACCATCGGGCGCACTACACGGCCTAATGCGAGTTCGTGGCTTTACGCAAGACGATGCTCACATTTTCTGTACTGAAGAACAGATCCTAGAAGAGGTGAGTGGCTGTATTAAGATGGTGTACGAGACATACGCTGCGTTTGGTTTCGAAAATATCAAAGTTAAGCTGTCTACTCGCCCAGAAAAGCGCGTAGGTGCTGACGAGATTTGGGATAAATCAGAAGCTGCGCTTGCAGATGCACTTAAAGCCAATGATATCGAGTTCGATTATCAGCCTGGAGAAGGTGCGTTCTACGGACCAAAAATTGAGTTTACGCTGCACGATTGCTTAGACCGTGCATGGCAGTGCGGTACCGTACAGCTAGATTTCTCAATGCCAGGTCGCTTGGGCTCTACTTATGTAGCAGAAGATGGCGAACGCAAAGTGCCGGTTATGATTCACCGCGCTATTTTGGGTTCACTAGAACGCTTCATTGGAATTTTGACCGAAGAATTTGCAGGTTTCTTCCCGCTCTGGTTGGCTCCTCAGCAGGTTGTGGTAATGAATATTACCGACAAACAAGCTGAATATGCCTCAGATTGTGTAAAAAAACTGCAAGAATTAGGTTTTAGAGCAAAGTCTGACTTGCGAAATGAGAAGATCGGCTTTAAAATCCGCGAGCACACTTTGAAGCGTATTCCGTATATGCTAGTTGTGGGCGATAAAGAAATGGAAGCGGGCGAAGTAGCAGTACGCTCTCGTCGCGGTGACGACCTAGGCAAAATGCGCCTGGAAGACTTTATTGCCATGGCTCAACAAGAAGTTGTTGAAAAGACGATTAAGTAGTTGAGCAAATTGTGTATAATACACAATTAAGGTGTCTGCTTTTGGTTTTACTTTGGGTCAACCGACCTCCCAAAAGCAGACAAAAGAATTAAATGTTTGGAGGAATAGCACATTAAAGGCGCTAACAACAAGGCTCAGGGCGACAAAGCCCGCATTAACGATGAGATTAAAGCCAGAGAAGTAAGATTAATTGGCAAAGACGGTGAACAGGTTGGTGTGGTTTCTCTAGCAGAAGCTACTCGTAACGCAGAAGAAGCGGGCCTAGATCTAGTAGAAATCAGTCCGAATGCCGAGCCGCCAGTCTGTAAAGTTATGGACTATGGCAAATTCCTCTTCGAAAAAAGTAAAGCTCAAAAAGAGCAGAAGAAAAAACAGAAGCAAATTCAGGTCAAGGAGATTAAATTTCGCCCTGGCACTGATGAAGGCGATTACCAGGTCAAACTGCGCAACCTGCGTCGCTTTCTTGAAGGTGGTGATAAAGCCAAAGTTACGATCCGCTTCCGCGGTCGTGAAATGGCGCACCAAGACATCGGTATCGATCTACTAAACCGCGTTAAAACCGATTTAGAAGATATCGCTACATGCGAGTCTTTCCCACGTCGTGTGGAAGGCCGTCAGATGATCATGGTGCTAGCCCCAAATAAGAAGTAGTAACGGTCTAAAGTTTTAAGGAATCTGCACCCTTAAACACCTTGCTGCTAAACATTAACCGGTATGAAGTGACTGCAACACGAAAAATACCGATATTAAACAATGCGGAGTTTTAGCAATGCCTAAAATGAAAACTGTAAGCGGTGCCGCCAAACGTTTTAAGAAAACGGGTTCTGGCCGCTTTAAAAGCAAACAGTCTCACTTACGTCACATTCTGACTAAGAAGAGCTCTAAGCGTAAACGTCACCTTCGTGGCAAAAAACTGGTTCATGACTCTGATACCAAATTGGTTCAGCGCATGTTGCCTTACGTATAAGACTTAGGAGACTGATTAATGGCTAGAGTAAAACGCGGCACTATCGCACGTGCTCGTCACAAAAAAGTCCTCAAGCAGGCAAAAGGTTATTACGGCGCACGTTCACGTGTATATCGCGTAGCGGTACAAGCTGTAACTAAAGCTGGTCAATATGCTTACCGTGACCGTCGTCAGCGCAAGCGTCAATTCCGTCAACTATGGATTGCACGTATTAACGCTGCTGCTCGTCAAAATGGTATGTCATACAGCCGTTTCATTAACGGTTTGAAGAAAGCGTCTGTTGAAATCGATCGTAAGATCCTTGCCGACATCGCAGTACATGACAAAGCAGCTTTCAGCGCACTAGTCGAAGCGGCTAAAGGCGCATTAGCTTAATTATTAACTAATTAAGTTTAAGTTCTTTCGGAAAAAGGCGAGCAGGATGCTCGCCTTTTTTCGTTTTTGTGTTCAGACTTTGTTTTAGACTTTTTTAGTCCATTGTTTAACACACCCTTCTTATATCCATTTATTGAATATCTGTAGAAAAGCGCGCCTTCTCTAGCGTTACTCTAGGTTTTCATGCGCAAAGAACAAAAGAGTAGGGGGGCTTCTACATGTGGAATTTTAAGCACAAAAAAGCAGAACTAAAGCTCTGCTTATATTCGCAACTTAGCACTTAGTGCTATTATTTTTTCTCTACACGCCCGTAGCGGTCTGAAAACCTAACTATATCATCTTCACCAAGGTATGCGCCCGATTGAACCTCTATAAGCTCTAGAGGGATTTTTCCGGGGTTTTCTAGTGCGTGTACTGCACCGATTGGGATATAGACAGATTCGTTCTCTGTTACTAATTGAGTATTGTCATCAATAGTCACATTGGCACTGCCCGATACCACAATCCAATGCTCAGCGCGGTGGTGGTGCATTTGGATGGCGTATTTCAGACACAAAAAAAGCGACACTGTGAGAGTCGCCTTTTCAGATTGTTACACACTAGTCTCTAATATGCATTCTTGTTAATAAATCCATTAAATACAGTCATGAATACAATTTTAATATCGAACCAAATTGACCAGCGGTGTATATAGTCTAAATCGTACTCTACACGCTGTACCATCTTGTTCGTGGTTTCCGTTTCACCGCGCAAACCATTCACTTGTGCCCAACCCGTAATACCAGGCTTAACTTTATGTCGCAGCATGTAACCTGTGATGATCTTACGATATTCCTCATTGTGAGCAACCGCGTGCGGGCGAGGGCCTACAATTGACATGCGACCCTGCAGAACATTGATAAACTGAGGTAGTTCATCTAGCGATGTGCGCCTTAAGAAACCACCTATTTTGGTTAAACGCGCATCGTTTTTCGTTGCTTGCTTAACAACTGCTCCGTTGTCTTGCGTAGTCATAGATCGGAATTTATAAACCGTAATTTGTTTACCATCTAATCCGTAACGCTTTTGTTTGAAAATGACTGGCCCTTTAGATGTGAGCTTAACTGCGGCCGCAATTGCTAACATGGGAACGGATATCAACATTAAGATCAGACTGCTTAATACAACATCTTCAAACCGCTTCAATACGTCACTGGCGCCTTGGAATGGGGTATCATATACACTTAGTGCCTGTACATTACCCACGGTTTGCCAGCGAGCGTTTAACAAGTTGTACATAAAGAAGTTCGGAATTACATAAACGTTAGCAGTGGTATCGCTGCACTGTTCAAGAATTGCACGAATGCGATTTTCTGCACTCATTGGCAATGCTATGTAGATGTAATCAACTTCGTTGCGCTTGGCCATTTCAATGGCTTCTTCAATGTTGCCGAGCACAGCGCCCTGCATCTCATGAGGGAGACGTTCTGCTTCACGGTCATCATAAATACCGTTAAAGCGAATACCTAAATGTTCGTTCTGTTGTATCTGAAGAGCAACATTCGCGCCTAAATGAGTAGCGCCAATGATAATTGAACGGCGTGTGTTCAAGCCGCTTTTGCGAATGCGGAAGAGAAACTTGCGCATAATAAAGCGCCACAGAATCAAAACGACAAATGAAGATGCAAACCAAAGCAATATTGCAGGTGGTGGCGTTTTTATTTCTTGAACGAAAAAGTACCCCATCGACATGGTACCGAGAACGCTCAATGTCCATGTGATTGCAGCCGCTCTTAGCATTTCAGGCGTTCTGTGCCCACGCCACGACCGATATAACTCAACGCCTTCGGCAGAAATTTGAAAGCAAATAACGTTCACAAAAAGAAGAATTAAGCTGGTGGTATCTATCTGGGTACCGTAATACGCTGCTGCTGAATAATACAAAATCGTTACCAGCGAAAGATCGATGAGTCTGTAAATGGTTGAAAAACCACTTTGGTTCCTGACTACCAAACCACCATTAGTATTAGACTCAACGGGGTGAGCTTTAAGTGCTTTGTTAGATTCTACTCTATTGTCCATTTAAGTAATCTCTAAGTGAAAAAGTGAAGCCTGTAGCCAAAGCTAACGACAACAAAAACAAGCTAAGCCATGAATTAAGAAGAATAGCGAAGACAACTTATGGAAGTTAGGCAAATACTGTGCCCACTTTTAAGCGCGTAAGATGAATAATCACAACGTGCTGATTATATTCGCGTTGAAATTTTTCACGTCTAACGCTTAAGTGCTCTAGCAACAGCGTATTATATGGATATTGTAATTTTATTACAAAAACAAAGTTCATTCCGTACTAATTTGGTGCAAAATGAGTAGAATACGGCGCTAGCGCTTTTCATGAACAATATAAATAAGATAGCATATACTGCATTTGCAGCCTTGGACATATAGATGCAACAATATCTAGGTATAAGTTGCAGTACTTTGTTAACTGACTGTTGAGTCAAACAATACAGAGCAAATTGACTTTCGCTTCAATGTGTTCGCTAGTAATGTTCAGAGCCTAATACAGCAAAAGCGGCACGCCTATTGCTCGACATTGATTATCCATGAACTATTAAGGCATTCACCTTGTTTAGTTTGTAATAATTACACATATTCCGGCTGTTTCGCGGTTTATAGCGTTTATGTAAGGATGTATTTGAAAGCGCTATATCGAAATAATGCACCGTTTTAATACACCCAAGCCATCGTAGGAAGGAAATAACATGTTAAAAAGGACCAAAAGCATAATAGCTATGTCGGTAATTTGCGCCACACCGACTCTATTTGCCCAAGAGGCTGGTCGAATTCAAGCTGGGCAATTTGATTTGATCCCTTCGTTTACGTCTTCGATGGCGTATGTTGACAACGTAGCTTATGCGCGAGATGACGATCCTGAAATTTATAGTTGGCGAGCGACTATTTCTCCAGAGTTAATTGCTGCTACACAGATTGACGGCAATCCATTCCAAGTAGGCTATCGTTTAGAAAGAGGTGTATTTTTTTCAAGCAGCGCTGATGACTATACAGACCACTTTATTGAAGCATCAGGAGAATATGAACTAAATAGTAGGCATAGAGTTAATGCAATTGCCCAATACGAAGATGGACATGAAGAGCGCGGTACTGGCTTTTCTTTAGGACTAGGTACAGCCATCACAACACCTGACCGTTACAAAAGTACTTCTTTTGGCGGCGAGTATTCCTACGGTGCTGTTACATCAGATGGAGTAGTAACGCTAAAAGCAAACCGTGAGACGTTAGATTATGATCGAAGTGAACAAGCCTATTTGATTAGAGATCGGGTAAAAAACAAAGTCGGCGCTGAATTGGGTTATCGTATTGGCTCTGCGACAACAGCACTGCTCGATGTAACGCAAACGTTTGTGAGGTATGACAACCAGACGGGTATTACAACTAGAGATAGTGACGAAACTCGAGTTTTACTTGGTGTTAGATGGGAATCTACGGCAGCGACTACTGGCTTTGCAAAAGTGGGTTATAAAGAAAAAGATTTCGATGCCGCTACGAGAAGTACTTTCTATGGAACTGATTGGGAAGTCGGTATAGAGTGGCAGCCTATTTCATATTCTACGTTTCGATTTTCTACGAATGCAGACACTAGGGAAACCAACGGAGAAGGTAATTTCATAAGAGGTAGAGATTACACTGCGGCGTGGAATCACGAGTGGCTAAGCCGGTTAAGCTCTTCAATTAGTATAACGCGTGAAACAAACGAGTACATTCTTGATGAAGATGGCATTGAAAATAGGGATGACGAGTTGATGCGTTACATGGCGTCATTAAATTACCAGGCTCGTAGGTACTTGTCTTTTTCCCTATTCTATCAGTTGGCAGATCGTGAAAGTAACCGCGATTCAATTGGCTATGACCGAAATGTTGTAGGAATTTCCGCAGAGGTTACATTGTGAAGCAACATTTGATGATTAAAACAGTATTTTTATTTTTAATTTTTGTTACGAGCTCTGCCTTCGCTCAGGAAGGAAACTTGAGCATGAGTCAGTATCAACTTGGATCTGGTGACAGAATAAAAATCAGTGTTTTTGGCCAAGATGATCTTTCTATGGAAGTACGTCTACCTGATGTCGGTACAATCAATTATCCATTCCTAGGAGAAATTAAATTGGTTGGCTTAACAGCCGATGAAGTCGAAAAGAAAATTTATGATGGCTTGCTAGGGGATTATTTGGTTAACCCTTCTGTCTCAGTAGCTATCGTTGAATACAGGCCCTTCTTTATTGATGGTGAAGTGAAAAGGCCGGGCGGCTATCCATATCAACCAGGCCTTTCTGTTAATAAAGCGGCTGCATTAGCCGGCGGTTACACAGAGCGAGCGGCCCGCGACAAAATTACCATAATTCGTGAAAAGGACGGCAGAACAAACGAATTCACCGTAACCGTGAGCGATATGATTCAGCCTGGTGATATTATCACCATCAATCAGCGTTTCTTCTAAATTACGTAGCGTGCAGGAAATAAAATGGCAGTAAATGGCAGGGAAGAGTTCAATGCTGGTGTGTTTGAAAATGAGACCATCGACATTGCTCATTATTTGGGAATTATTAAGCGTTACGCATTTCGAATTGTATCATTAGCAATTGCATTTACGATCTTAGTTGCATTGTTAGTCATGCGTATGACGCCCATGTTCACTTCTACTACAACTATTTTGGTAGAGGCAGAAAAGGCGAATGTTGTTTCAATAGAAGAAGTATATGGTCTTGATACAAAGCGAAAGGACTATATGCAAACGCAATTTGAAATACTGCAATCCCGTCAAATTGCAGAACGCACGGTTGAAAGCTTATCGCTTTATAATAACGAAGAGTTTATGCCAGTTGATGAGGGCCCTAGTCTATTCGATGAACTAAAAGCTAGGATAGTCGAAGCTTTACCGTTTCTTCCGCAGGAAGAGCCTAAAGATTTAACTGAAGAGCAAATTTTAGCGGCTAAAAAGCGCAAAGCTACTTCACTCTTAATGAGCGCACTTACCGTTGAAATGGTCGACAATACGCAAGTAATGAGAATAACCATTACTACTGAATCACCTACACTTTCAGCGGAACTAGCTAACGCAGTTGCAGACGTATACATTGAAAACTATCTGCAGGCTAAGCTTGATATGACTGCAAAAGCAACGTCTTTTCTTACAGATAGCTTAGAAGGCCTCAAGCAAAAGCTTACTGTGGCTGAACGCAATCTTGCTAAGTTTTATGAACAAAATCAAGTTGTTAATATAGATGGTGTAGTAGGCTTAGCGGCCGATGAGCTAGAGCAGCTGAGCAAGCAATTACTCGATGCGCAAACCGCACTTAAGCTGAATGCTGTTATTTATAGACAAACGCGCAACGATGTATCGTTAGAAGACATAGCGCGTCTTCCTGAAGTACTGAATCACCCAACCATCAGAGATGTTCGACGTGACGAAGCAAAGGCGATGACGCGCGTGAGCGAACTGAGTAAAGTTTATGGCCCTAAACACCCTAGAATGATTGCTGCGAATGCAGAGCTCTCTTCTATTCGGGAAACACTGAGTAGTCAGATTAGAGATTTGATAACGAGTATTACAACGCAATACGAAGTGTCGGAAGACCGCGTTGCGCAGCTAGAGCAAGAAGTAGCGCAAGCAAAGGCAGAATTCCGTTCGCTGTCAGCGTTAGACAATCAGCGGCGAGCTCTGCAACGTGAAGTTGATATTAATCAGCAGCTTTACAACTCTTTCTTTACTCGTTTGAAGGAAACCGATGAGCTGGGCGGCTTTGAGTCAGCAAATGCGCGAGTGCTCGACGCGGCGTTACCCAAATATACGCCTTCAGAACCTAACAAAAAGCTGTTAATAGGTGCCGCTTTTGTTTTTAGTATGGGCTTTGGCGTTTTCTTGGCTATTGCCATGGAAACCCTAAACAGCGGTATTCGCTCGGTAGAAGATGTTGAGCGTAAACTTGGACAGCGTATGTTAGGTCTTATCCCATGGCTTCCACACAAGAAGAAGACTGACTTACCAATTCGTTCTTTCTTTGATGGTAAAAAGCATCAATTTGCAGAGTCGGTTCGTACCCTGCGAACTAGCCTATCATTATTGAATTTAGATAAAGAGCAGCAGGCCATAATGATTACATCGAGCGTGCCAAAAGAGGGTAAAACTACCGTTTCGATTAATTTAGCGTTTGCCTTGGGGCAGCTGGATAAGACCATACTGATTGATGCCGACTTACGTCGTCCTAGCGTTGGCAAGCAATTTGGCATTCCAAATTACCAGCCCGGTGTTGCGAACTTAATCTTAAAATCACATACTTTTGATGAATGCTTAGTGCAGGATGAAGAATCTAAGATAGATATATTATCCGCAGGAACTATCCCATCAAATCCACAAGAATTGCTAGCTGACAAAGGCTTCGGCGAACTTATCGCCCAGCTTAAGACCCAGTACAAATATGTTGTTGTTGATACTGCACCAACTCAAGCTGTTAGTGACTCTATGGTTATTGCAAACTCATGTGATTCTGTAATATACGTAGTTCGTGCAGACAGTACCAGTGAGAAGTTAATAAATAATGGTTTGTCTCGATTCCTTCAAGTTGGTCATCGTCTTGATGGGGTAGTGTTAAATCAAGTAGACTTACGTAAATCTGGTGCAGCACAAAGGTATGCTGGATTCTACGACCAATACGGTTATACGAGTCATAAAGACAGCTAACAGTAATTATTGATAGATATACATAGCCATATATTGCCTGGCATCGACGACGGTGCCAGGTCTTTAGATATCGCCTTAGAAATGGCACAGCAAGCTGTTGACTGTGGTGTAAGTCACATGGTTTGCACGCCTCATATCCATAAAGGCTACTTTGACAATTCTCCCAGCACGATAAAGCCTGTATTTGATGAGTTTGTGAAAGCTGTCAAAGCAGCGGCGATTCCTTTAACACTTTCTTATGCAGCTGAAGTGAGAGTGAATGAGCTTATTCCCGTTTGGTTCAAACAAGGGGAGCTACCATTCATAGGTGAACTAAGCGATAAAAAAATACTTCTGCTTGAAATGCCTCATAGCCATGTTCCCCAGGGGCTTGAGACCCTAGTTAAATGGTTATTAAGAAATAACGTTCAACCTCTTATAGCGCATCCAGAACGAAATCGGGAGTTGTTAGCAGAGCCAACTAAATTTAGCTGGCTTCAGCGACAAGGGTGTTTCTTTCAAGTTACCGCTGGCGCTTTGACGGGGCGATTTGGAGACGACGTAGCACAATTTGCATTAAGTTTAATGCAGCGAAGAGCATTTCATGTTGTTGCCTCTGATACCCATGATTTAGTACGACGGCCTAATGACATGAGAGATGCGTTTGACGTTGTCGCCGCCTTCGATAGGGTCTTCGCTCAAGACGTTTTCATTAACAAGCCTGGTGAAATAATAGGTAAAGCACTTAGGCAAGGTGTTTAATGAAGGCGTTTAATCTCGCTAGCTTTCACAACCAACAAATTTTTAGTACAGCGCTTAAATGGATCGTAGCGCTTATGGCGTTATGGAGTTTAGTGTGGAGTGTGCAGCTTTTTATTGCGGGTAATGCATACTATAGCGTAAAGAATAACATCGATATGTGGCAGCAAAGGCCTGAGCGTGCGACCACAGAGAAGATAGAGCGAGCTCTAAATAAAATAGAAACAGCGCTTAGTTATTTCCCGAAAAACGCACTCTACTATCAAGTACAAGGGCAATTATATGAATGGAAAGCATATAGTGTGGGTGACGCCGGCGTGTCGAGCGACACTCAAACAGCAGCTTTTGATTCGAAGAGAAATTTATACCAAGCCTTTACTGCCTACGAAAAGAGTCTAGAGCTAAGACCGAATTGGAGCGGCAGTTGGATAGGGCTAGCGTCAGTTAAGTGGAAACAGAGAGAATTAGATAGTGCATTCTATGATTATGTAACGCGTGCCGTTGATGTGGGAGCACAAGATGCCATAGTGCACAAATTTATCGTAGATTATGGCTTAGACATGTTCGCCGCACGCTCAGTGCATTACGTAAAAGTGAAAGATCTATTAAAGCGCCATTTAGATTTAGGAATTCAAAATCCACTTAGCAGAAGTTTTGTTTTAGAAGCTATCCAAAAGCATAGCGCAGAGGAAGTAGTGTGTCGTTGGTTGAATACTTCGAGTTACCCTGTCAAAAAGCGTATACCTAATTGCGTGACATACGACTAAAAACGACCGAAATTAACTTTTTCCTTTCAACCAGTCCCAAAGCCCCAGTGAAAATCCTTCGAAAAGGTTTATTCCTAACCAACTTTTGAGGATATAAAGAAGTACCAAACCAAGTATTAACGATACGCTGAAAAAAAGCGCAACAGTTGCTGCCATAGCAATTCTGCCAATTCTACTTTCAGTTCTGGATAAATCTCGTTTATCTGTTCCAGCTAACAGAACGAAATAATAGCGGCTGCGTAGGAGGCTAATGGTGCCCCGAACATCCACTTTATGATTACCCCAACGTCTTCCCGCAAGCGCAGTATTTAAATGAGATAATTGTTCATCAGAGAATGAGTCAGCTACTTTTTTCGGCATACGCTCAAGCATGTGTTGAACGTTGGGCTCTTCTCTAACGGGGCGTTTAATTTTTAAAACCACACTGCGTCCTTTTACGATAAAACGATCGAGAAAAAAATTGAGTTAAGCAGTTTATCTATGTGATTGCCTTCCCATTGAAATATCTCTGCTTAGCGCTCCTAATGCTAAAAGAACAATAAATATAGCCGTATTTGCTGGTGCTTGTAGAGGGAAATCCACACTGCTGTGCAAAGCCATGCCGATAGTTGCCATAATACTTGCAAAAGCGGTGCCTCTGGGTAAAGGGTGGCGTCTATTTCGAACGGCGCTAAGAGCATTTTTAGTACACAGCAGCACTAGCAGAGCAAGAACAAAGGCACCTACGACACCAAACTCAATGCTAAATTGAAGATATTCGTTGTGTGCGTGATCGTAAAAGTGCTGAATACTTTCACTCTGAAATTGAGGGTAAATGGTGTAAAAAGTTCCACCTCCGGTACCTATTAGTCCGTATTCACCTAATAGGGGGAGTGCGTCTGTTATTACTTCATCTCTACTTTCTTGTGCGAAGTTTGTTTGTTCTAAGCGCTGTTGCACTTGCTTGAGGCCAAAAAGACTACTGACTAACAAAATATCGATAATCAGCATGCTGATAAACAAAGTGATATAGCTTTTTTGACGGGGCTTAAAGTAAATCAAGCCAAGCGTGGCTGTAATTGTCATGGCTATAAAAAAAGCGCTATTACCCATTCGAGAACGGGACATGACTAACGCAATCACCATTATAATTATGCCTATTCTAAATAGTACTTTGTTACTTAGCCAAAACTTCACCAGTCTTCGCAGCCTTTCTCGTTTACTGGTGGTGTTGTCTTGATGCAAACTCGCTATCAAATACCCGATTGCTGCACTCAAACAGAGCATTAGAAAATTTGCATAATGATTCTTGTAAATATAGCTGCCAGTCGCGATGTGCGAAACCGGCTGTTTGAATACCAGGCTGTACTTAATACCTGAAAGTACTTCTAGTGCGCCGTAGATAGCTTGAAATATGCCAGCTGCGCTAATGACTATAAGGGTGTAGCGTAAACGCTTAGCTGAATTGACAAGGGTTAGTGCGATGAAAAATAGAAAACAATAGGCAAGAGATTTGAAGAAAGTTACGTCGCTCTGACCTACATCAAAACTCAAAGATAGCCACTTTGAAGTGACGTTCTCTTGGTTACCCCACTGCTCACTTAAGAGGTAGCTTACGCGCTCAGGTCGTATTGCCTCGACCAGCGCAAAGGGTAGAGGAACAATATTGATAAGCTGCCAAGCAAGAAAAATAACCCAAAGAATAATGAATATTCGATATTTTGTGTAGAGTTGATGAAGTAGAGAAGTGTTTAGCAGAACCAAGGTGCCGCCAATTGAAAACAGCGACATTTGCATCAGCGCCCACGCCCACGGGCGATTTGCGCCCAACGACAGAGGAAGCCAGAACAAAGTGAATAAAAGAAAACCGAAAAGAAACTTTTCGGTTTTCAGAACATTAACCATAAACAACTACAACAAAAATAGTTAAAGTTTAAGCAGTTACGTTTTGGTTAGTTGGCAGAAATTGTTGTATCACCACCACCTGCACCAGCTGCCCCAGTACCGACACCAAGCGGAGAAAACGTATTGCCCGTTCCACCTGCTGCAGTAGCCGTTAATGTGCTTGGATCTACACCAGCATTAATAACTGCTAGCAGTGCATCGTCTTCACTAATTACCTGCATTTGAAGAGCGATATTGTAGATCTCGCTGGCACTCTCAGGAAACATTAAAACAGTAATCGTTATGATTTGAGATGCTTGATCTGGAAACTGTGTAAATCCAGCGATGGCTAATTCGAACCCTGTGGCATTTTCGTTAAGTAAACCTACTAAAGATTCAAATGAATCTTGGTTGTCAGATAAATACGCAGTGCCTGCAGCATCGAAGTAAAGACCTTCATTGATTACAGTCTGACTAACTTGATTTGCGGCGTCTTGTATATTCGCTCCGTTATCAAGTTCATTAACAAGTAACGTTCTTACTTGAGTGCCCGGTGCGCTATTTTCTTGCGCTGAAGAAACAGGCGTTAGCACAACCAGTGCAATCATAAGTAGAGATAAAATAACGTTGCTACGCATAGCTTATCCTTTTAAATAAAACGTCGGGTCAGCGTCTTGCTAACACCATTAGTAATCATTGTATAACAAATAAGCGTGCTAGGTCTTCACTTTGTTATACGACTTCTCGGCTAAGTAACTTAATTTTGCCAAAGCGTAGGCTTTGCGAAATAAAAACCTTGCTGATAAGCAACGTCGAGTTGAGTTAATGCCACTGACTCTGCTTCATTCTCAACAAGCTCAGCAATTACGTTGATATTTAATCCTCGAGCTATGCTCAACAAGCTACTTACAAACAACTGATTATCTTTATCTGTGTGAATATCTTTCGTAAGCTTGCCGGAAATTTTTACAAAATGAGGCTGAATAGCCCTCAATCCTGCAAGTGATGCAAGATTTTCTCCAAAGTGCTCAATTGTTACGCGGCAGCCTAATGTCATTAGAGTCTTGCAAAAAGATATGGTGTCATCTTTATGGTGAATGAGTGCTGAGTCTTCGAATTCGAACACCAACTTAGTGCAAAGCGCCGTGTTTTGGTTCAATTGTGTAACTAGCCAGGTTCTGAAATGGGAATTAGCTAGAGATGCATTTGCAATATTAATGGCCACATCACATTTTGCCTGAGAAAGCTTTTTAAAAACGAGGGTTGCTACCAACTTATCGACCTCTGGAATAAGGTTCAATCGTTCTGAAGCGGGGATTAACTGCGACATTGGTATAACACTGCCGCTTTCTTTGTCTTTGAAGCGTGCGAAAGCCTCAAAATATGAGGGAGTGTTTTCTGCAATACTCATGACAGGTTGTATCAGCATGTCAGCGTACTGTTGCTCCAATATCACATTAAGCCTTTCTCTCCATGCAGTATTACTGTGTATATGAGAGAGTTCTGAAGCAAATTGCCATCCATTAGTTTGTTTAGTTGCAGCCATAAGCGCGCTGTCAGCATTTTCCATAATTTCGGAAAAAGACTGCTTATCGCTAAATTGCGCCACGCCCATCCACACCGAACGATTTCCGTCTTTGAGAGGATTGCAATGTACGAGAGTTTCACTTAAATCTTCGATTTTATTCGAACATTCTCTCTTTGATATTGCTTCAGTGACTAGTGCAAAGTCGGCGCCTGATAGCCTGAATAAGTGTGTAGTCTCAGCCGACTCTTTGGAGAACTGCTTAAGAATGTTGGCAACCGAAGTAACGTAATTGTCGCCCTCTTGGGCCCCGAGAGAAGTATTGATAGCGTTGAGGTGCGCTAATCGTATTATAACTAAATAACCTTCATCTGAATGGGCTGTCGAACTTAATAAAGCGTTCATGTGACGAGTGAAGGCATTTCTGTTTTGAACGCCCGTAAGGCTGTCTTCGTACGCTTGCGCCTTGAAGTGTTCTGCTTTTTGGGAAAGTTCTTTAAACATCCCTTCTACAGATGAAGACAGCTTATTCACCGCTTGGGTAATAAATGTAAGCTCTTGGGTAAATGGCTTATAGTTTATTTGAGAAAACTTTTGGTTTTGAATGTCATTAATCTTGTGAACCACGATTCTAAGCGGTTTTGTAATAGCGGTAATTATGAAAAGCAACGCGATGTAGGCTACAACGAACGCGGCAAAAAACATAAAGGCACTTTGTTTGACACTTTCATAAAGCGTTTCATTTGCAAGTCCTGGGTGGCTTTGGACTGTTAGCTCTCCGGCCAAGGTCCAGCCATCGTTTAATTCAGTTCGTTGAACGGGTGGTGTGACTTCTACTAAATTAGTGAACCACGCAGGCACTGAATCTTGAGTATTTGGGTTTTTACGCTCAATCAGTAAATTACCTTCCATGTCAGAGACCGTAATATACTGATAGAAACCCCTGTCAAAAATGGCATTTACCATAGTCTCCGCAACGATTATTCCGTTGGGTTCGCCAATGTAAGGCGTGATGGAAAGGCCTAAAGACGTTGCTGTATCTTGAGCGTGAGTCGCTAGTTGCTCGTTAACATATTCTCGAGTTAGCTTTACATTTATAATGAAAGAGCCAGCAAATACTAAAACTAAAAAAATGGCTAAGCTCGTACTTAATTGGGTAGATAGTCTCATTATTTTTCTTTATCTCCGTACATTACGCGGTCTAGTCGCTCTACCATGTCGTCCCACATTTTCATTGGGCCACTACCTCTCAACTTGCGGCCTGTTCCCATCGCTTTCGCAGCCCACAATCCATTACCATTAAAACTGTAAATAGGGGATAAGTCTCTGCGCTTACTCGCCGGTAAAATTCGCCGATTAATATTGTCTAAAACTAAAGGTACTGAGGTAGGCGTTTCATAATAAGCTAGCACCATGTGAGGTTGACGTAATTCTAATGCCGTTACATACATAAGCCTTAATTGACTTTCTGGTACACCTAGCTCAATGAGTGAGAAATATTTCGCAATGGTGTAGTCTTCGCAGTCGCCTGCGCCAGTGGCAATAAACTCTATTGGGGTGGCCCAGTAGTCCTTTTCGTTCCAGTGAACAAGATCGTCAACAAAATCGAAACGGTTAAAGAAGCGGTTGATAGAATAGAGTTTTTCATCAATCGCCTCTTGTTGTGATTCATCGATCAGTTGTCGCCAATCAGCAACATCTTCGGCAGCGTTACTGCCATATACGTCATTAATCCGCTTATAAACCTGCTCTGTAAAGACCGTTTTTTGTTGAGCAATACCGGACGCGACGACAAATACGCAAGACATCATAATAACGCCAGCGCGAAAAGCAGTAATTAAACTGCGGAGTTTGACTGGGTTCTGTGTTCGCGTGACGTAGCGTTCTTTTTGGTGCAAGCCGTGGATACTTTATGCAATAGATTAAGGCGAATGTAAAAAATGTTTCACTACAACGTTGTACGCTGTCTCACCTGTGATTGCGTTATGATGGCAAACTTGGTGATAACTTGAAAGGTTTTTGCTTAACTGAATTATCTTTTACTCAAAAGTGATCATAATTGGCATAATTCGTGTTTCTTATAAGCTAGGTAAATCGTGCAGCGCCCTCGAAAGCTTCGATAAGCACTTGCCATCAATTAGCATTGAAGGGCGGAAACCATGTACGAATATCAATAACACCTGATATCATTAGAACTGCTTGTAGTTTTATTACAACGAAAAGGAACTTTCATGAAGTACTCAGCGCGTCCAGCGGTGTTTATCATAAATTCACTTGAAGGCGGCGGCGCTGAACGAGTTATGGTTAAACTATTAACCATAATGGAATCTTATTTCGAAGAAAAAACGATTCCCGTCCATCTTATTCTTTTGGATGACCTCCCTGAATCTCATCAATGCCCGGCGTTCGTTGATAAAACTGTACTGGACTCTCAGGGGAGCCTAGTCGAGGGTTATCGACAGCTAAAGCCTGTTTTGGAAAAGATCGCTCCTGAGTATGTATTCAGTTTCTTAACGCGAAGTAATTTTCTAAACGTCGCGCTTTCTAAGCGTTTAGGGTTCAAATCAATTATTAGTGAAAGGGTTAATACTACCAGCCATCTGTCTGGTGGCTTAAAGGATAAGGTAAGCCGATTACTTGTTAGGTTGCTATATAATAAAGCCGATAGCGTAGTGGCTGTTTCTGAAGGTGTAAAAGCCGATTTAATCCAAAATTATGCAGTGCCGAAAGACAAAGTAGCTGTGTTATATAACCCCTACGATATTGAACAATTGAAGGAACAGGCCGCGGAGAGTGTATTAGACCTCCCTGCTAAACCTTACATTATTGGTGTAGGGCGATTAGTAAAGAACAAGAATTTTTCACTTTTAATCAACGCTTACGCTAAAGCAAACATCTCAGAAAACCTTGTTATTCTGGGAGTAGGTGATGAAGAGCTTAAACTGAAAAGCCTCGCAATAGAGCAGGGGGTAGGTGACAAAGTTCATTTCTTGGGGTTTAAATCTAACCCATACCCTTATGTAAGCAGCGCCGAATTTTTTGTTAGCACATCAAATGCAGAGGGTTTTCCCAATGCCATCGTTGAAGCAATGTGCTTAGGGAAAGCCGTAGTCGCTACTAACTGTGAATCAGGTCCCGCTGAAATTCTTGCTGAGAAATATCCTTATCACGTGTCTGGTGCTAGCGAAGAGAAAAACGGTATTCTGTGTGAACTCAATAACGTTCAGGGTGTTCGCGGCGCTTTAAAACTGCTCGAAAACGACAGCGTTCGCACTTCCTATGCAGCCAAGAGTAGAAGGTGTGCACAGCAATTCTCTTACCAAGCCTTCCAGGAGAAGGTGGTTGCAATAATAGATAAGGTTTGTAAATAAGCATGTTCGAAGGGTTAAAAGTTGTCGTTGGCCTGATCAGTTTCATTCTGGTGTATCGTACTGTCACTGGCAATTGTAATAAATACCTAGCGTTTGCAATTTGCGCAATATGGCTGCGATTCTTTTTGTCAGCGTTTCATACTATTACTTATCCACCTTTGATCGCGGGCTTTTCCATCAATGCGCTTGGGAGTATTAGTGTCGCTTGCCTAGGCTTGTTAGTGATTCCGACTCCAGTTTTTACACTTAAGAAATTCTTTCCTTTCTTTTTGTTTTTCGTGTGTATCGCTATAAGTGGATTCGTGAATATGAAAATCCCAGGCACTATTAATGTACTTGTGAAATGGTGTTATTTTTTAGTGCTCGCAAGTGCTTTAATTCTATCCGTAAGGGTGCAGGGGCAAAATGCAACCTTCAAGAAGCTTCTCGTCGCCTTTACTATGCCTGTGGCCTTACAGATTCTCTCTGTTGTGTTAGGTCAAGCGAAAGCTACGGAAGCAGATGGTTCGGCGAGTTACATCGGTGGATACAACCATGAGGCCGCTTTCTCAATGATTATCGTCAGCTTCATATTTGTGGTGGGCCTGATAGAAAGAGGTACACTGTCGTTTAGAACGTCTTTGTTTACCCTTTCTGTTTTCTTGCTTGTATTAGTTAACTACAGAACTTCGATTCTCACTATTCTCCCTATTGCAGCTGTGTTTTACTTTACGCTAGTAGAGCAACGGTTAAAGCCTTCGCAGAAAGCTCCTGTGATGATGATAGTTGCGATGGTATTGCTTTCTTCCTTTCTTGCTTTGTCTTTTACTATGAAAGAAAGGTTTGCTGACATCGGCCTCTTACTCAGCAATTTAGACCTCATGCTGAAAGCTCCCATTTATTTCTCAGACGCTGAGCGCGATATCATGTCTGCAAGGGTTTACATTTGGAGCCAATATATAGACGCCTTTAGGAATGCTGATTTACTTAACCAGTTGTTAGGTTTTGGTCCAGATTCTTGGAAAGGTCGATTTAATTTATATGCTCACAATACATTTGTTTCATACATTTATGAATATGGTGTCTTAGGAGTAGGGAGTTTTGTATTTGTATGTATAAGCGTATTACTCAACGCTTTAACACTCAAAGACAGAAAGTTGTCTAAAATTCTTGCGCTATCTTTTGTCGGTTTCTTAGCAATGAACATGGCTACAATGCCATTGTGGAATATCGAGGGACTGATTTTCTTTGCAATATTAAATGCCGTGCTAATTGGCCATAAAAAAAGTAGTAAGAGCAGGCAAGTTTCTACGGACAATCGGGAATTACTCAATGCGAATTGAAAGCAAATCTGATTACAAAATGTATCTCAGTGCAGACTTAGATGCATTGAATATCAAGCCTTCACTTAAAAACAAGTTGACTCACGATATATGGTCTTTTCAAAAGTCCTTGAGAAAGCTGGAGTACTATTTGAACTGTAAACATGGTCTGTTAAGTCGAGTGTATACAGTTCTGCTGAGGCTTCGTGTTCGGAAAAAAGGAAGAAAGTTGGGTTTCTCTATACCTCCGAATGCATTTGGTCCTGGTCTCTCAATTGCACATGCGGGAACAATAGTTGTCAATGCAAATGCGCGAATCGGGCGAAACTGTCGTATCCATGTTTGTGTGAATATTGGTGCAGACATTAGAGATGGAAATAAGGCTCCGAATATAGGTGATGATTGCTACATTGGCCCAGGTGCAAAAATTTATGGCGATATTGTTTTGGGCGACAATATAGGTATTGGCGCTAATGCCGTTGTAAACAAAAGCTTCTCGGGTAATGTAACTATTGCAGGTATGCCTGCAAAGGTTATTAGTGAAAATGGACCCAAAAGCTATAGGGATCACAAGAAATGAAAATTGCAGTAGTTGGATTGAGGGGCATCCCTAACATCATGGGCGGGATAGAGTCTCATTGTCAGCAAATCTATCCTAGGATCGCGAAAGAGGATGTTCAAATAACCGTGATTGGCAGAAGCCCATATTTGGTAAGCAGACGCAGTGAATATGAAGGTATATCTGTCATCGGATTGTGGGCTATTCAAAATAAGTTTTTAGAAACGTTTTTGCATACCTTTGTTGCCATTATTTATGCAGCGATTTTTATACGTCCAAATGTTCTTCATATTCATGCTGTTGGACCCGCACTATTTACACCCCTTGCGCGTCTTTTAGGCTTGAAGGTAGTGGTAACTCACCACGGTGCAGATTACGACCGTCAGAAATGGAACGCGATTGCCAAATTCATCCTAAAGTCGGGTGAGAAAATGGCTTGCTTGTTTGCAAATAAGGTCATTGTTGTGGGGCGCTCATTAACCAGTACGCTTAAAATGAAATACCCCAAACAAAAAGACCGTATTACGTTTATTCCCAATGGAACACTTGCGGCTTTTGGGCAAGGATGTACTGAAAGAGACTTGCCTAAAGACTTAGCGATTACTTCTGGAAACTATATTTTAGCCGTCGCAAGGCTAGTACCTGAAAAAGGGCTACACGATTTAGTTGATGCCTACAATAAGTCTGAAACTACCCACAAACTCGTTATTGTGGGTGATGCAGATCACAATGACGACTATTCGAGAAAGATAAAGTCCAAAGCCAGTGAGAAAGTGATTATAGCGGGTAGACGCGGTGGCAGTGAGCTACAGAGTTTGTACAAATTTGCAAGAGTATTTGTTCTTCCCAGCTATCATGAAGGGCATCCGATTGTCGCTTTGGAAGCGATAAGCGCGGGTACACAGGTGCTTTTATCTGATATTCAACCCAATTTGGACATTGCACTTCAGGTTGATTGCTATTTTAGAGTAGGTGATGTCAATTCGCTAACCAACAAGTTGAATGAGTTAGACAATTTAAATCTCGAAATCGATCAATCAGCGTTTTTGGCGAGGTACGATTGGGATGCAATTGCAGTCAATACGTTACGACAATATATGAAAGCGACAGGCCGTCTGCAGGCAGCAGGTGGCACCCAATGAGGGCAAAGGAAAAACTGAATATTGTTTATATATTGTCTGAAAAATCATCTGGTTCTAGCTTTCTGTTTCGTAGTTTAGCCGATGCTTTAAATATAAAGGACTACCCTGAGACTCAGCATTTTGAATCGGAGACACTTTACTGGACGAAAGCTGCGTCAATTTTAGAAATGCCACAGCTAAAAATGTTGGCTAGTTCGGTACCTTACAGCAAGGAAAGAGCACATTCTGATCTAATTAAGTTTCTAGAAAGAAACTTGGGCTCTCTACCACCCTACACCAATGACAAAGAGTTAATTTTTAGAGGATGGTATGAAATCATTCAAAAATTTGGCCCAGTATTTATAGAAAAGTCACCGCATCACCTAATGCAGCAAAGTGCGCTGCAATTGATGAAAGAATTTGAGCACGAGTATGCTGATTTACTCAACTGTCACTATGTTTGTATCGTTCGAAATCCAAAAGATGTTTTCCTATCTCAATTCAGACGCTGGAACGTGGCACTAGACACACTTGAGAATCAGTGGTTAGTTAACTACATGAATTGGTTTAACTTTTCTAAAGATCAGGTTGAACGTTGTAGACTAATAAAATATGAAGACCTTGTTTCTGATCAAGCTGAGATCGTTAAAGCAATTTGTGAAGATTTGGGAGTCGAATCCAAATTTGTGCAAAAAGAAAAATCGAGAAAAAGTAAAGCATCAAAACAATCTTCATTTTTCGGACACACATTCTCTGATTCCATTTTTCAATTAGCGAGCATGCTGGGCTATTCAAAACATGAGATAGAAGGGCAAGCAAATCTCAAATGGACGGCATACCATCTTTATACTCGCTACATTTATTCGCCAGCGAAGCGAATATACAACAATATAAGAGGGATCTAATGATGGACTTCAGTGTTGTTATAACCACATACAACAGACCTGATTACTTAGAGCAGTCGCTAAAAAGCGTATTAGCCCAACATGTACAACCCAAAGAAATCATCGTGATAGACGACAATTCAACGGCGAGTTATACCGATGTATTGTCAAAATTTGATGACGTTAGAATTAAGTATTTAAAACAGCCGGTTTCAGGTGGGGCAAATGTAGCGAGAAATAGAGGTGTAAAAGAATCAAGTGGGGATGTTGTTGCTTTTCTTGATGATGATGACGTTTGGTTACCGGTTTACTTGGATCACCATCAAGAGAAGTATCTTGATGGTGCAGATGCTGTGGTGTCAGGTTTTAGACACCTAGGTCACGAATCTAAAATTAGAGTAAATTCAGACACAGTAGTGTCTAAAACCTCACTCATTCGAGGTAATCACTATTGTGGTATGAGTGGCTTTAGCGCAAAACGTGATTTGCTGATTAATATGCCATTTGATGAGTCACTCAATAATGGACAAGACTGGGACATGTACGTTCGTTTGTTTGAGCGTGGTGTGTCTTTCATCAATATCAACATTCCCATATTCCTATATCGCTTTCAAAACGAAGATGGCATTGGGGCGAAAGTTCGCAAAATGAAACCAAGTGATATCGAGAAGCGTCTAGGCTCAGCAAGAAAGCATAGGCAGTTTCTAGGTGAATATTGGTTCAAAAAACGAATTTGTGAGCAGGTACTATTTTCTCTTAAACACAAAAAGACAAAATTGGCGTGGATTAAAAAGGCTATCGAAATTGCAGGAGTAAGAGCGACATTCATGTTCTTCCTCAATGCAGTAAAAAGAAAGTTATCAAGTAAGTCCTCAGTGATTTAAAGAAGCCTTCTTATAAAGGTAATTTAGTTCAAGGAAATATGAATTATTATGTGTGCAGCCTTAACAGTCTCAGTAATCATTCCGGTTTGGAACGACAGTCGACGAATATTGAAATGCATTGATGCATTAAAAAAACAAACGATTCCTGCTGACCAATTTGAGGTAATAGTCGTGGACAACGGGTCATTTGACAATACGTTTGAGGTTATTTCGGGTATTGAGGGTATCACTGCAGTTCAAGAAACTCGCACGGGTTCTTATGCAGCTAGAAACAAAGGTTTGAGTATTGCAAAAGGGGAGTTTGTCGCATTTACTGATTCTGATTGTGTTCCTGAGCCTTCTTGGTTAGAGAAATTAATCGAGAGCGCGCGCTGCAATCCAGGTTTTGGTGTTATTGCTGGAGATATGAGCTTTTTCATTGATGAAGAACAAAAAGCAGAGCGCTATGCTTTGGATTACGAGTCTTTCTTTTCGATGAAACAAGAACAATATGCAAAAGAAGGGGCGTGTATCACTGCCAATTGGTTATCCGCAAAGCAGGTTTTGGAACAACATGGTTGTTTCGATGCAAATTTAAAGTCGGGCGGTGATCATGAAATGTCTAAACGCTTATCTCGAAATGGTTTTCCTGTTGTATTTTGCAAAGAGGCAATAGTAAATCATCCGGCTAGAAGTTTTGATGAAATATTGAAGAAGCGCCGACGAGTCATTGGCGGTGCCTGGGATAAAAATTCGTCAAAATTAAAACCTATTTCAATGTATTGGCGAGCGTCTAAGCTCTTCATCAGACGTATTTTGACTACATTATTTGGAACTAAAGCCACTATTCAGAAAAAATTCTCTGTTATGAAAGTTGTCATTGCAATTTTTGTTGTCTCACTTGCAGAAATTACCCGTTTGATGGTGGGTAATACAAGCTCAAGAAGTTAATTAGGAATATTCAGTGAGTAGATTGGTAAAGGCTACTTCATGGACGACACTTGCAACTGTCGTCAACCTTGGGCTGACAATGCTTCAACTAGCAATTCTAGTACGCGTTTTGTCACCAAGTATTTTTGGGCAGTTTGCAGTTGTAAACCTCATTTTAGAAATTTTTGTCGCGTTTGCGTTAGGTGGCATCTCAAACTTTCTAATATATAAAAAGAATGCAGACCAAGAAACCTCCAACGCAATCTACTATTTAGCGTTGATCATTGGTGTCGTTTGCAGCGCATTACTTTTTTTTCTCGCCCCAATTCTAGCCAATCTTCTAGGTTACGATGCCATAGTGCAGGAACTTAAATTAGCAACGTTGTTGCTAGTCGTTTCATCTCTATCTTCGCAATATCAAGCGTTAGGAATGAAAAACTTTAAGCATCAACAGGTAGCACAAATCGATATAGTAGCGAAAATAGGCTCGTTTGCATTTGCAATAAGCTTTACGCATCTAGAGCTGCTTTGCCTTGTAGGTGCAGTGGTGATTTACCAGCTTCTTAGGTTAATTGGCTTTATGCTGTGCTTAGGAAAATATGTAAATCTTTCCACCAGAGTAAATACATCGATATACAAAGAAGCATTTAATTATGGCATTTTTGATTTTGGTTCTCAGGCACTCAACATCCTGAGGAGACAACTCGATGTTATTATTCTTGCAGTTACATTGCCAAGCAACGAAATGGGTATTTACCATGTTATAAAGCAGCTAGCCAGTCGGCCTGCTCAAGCGTTTCAGCCCATAATCGGAAAAGTAGCACTACCTGCTTTTGCAGAAGTCAAAGACGATCAGTCGCGCTTTGAACGAGTTTACAAAGATTTTTTTATTTTGCAGCTGTTTGTTTTGGCGTGCATCTACATGCCCGTCATAATAACTTCTGATTTGGTCACAACGTTATTTTTTGGTGAATCTTATGCCAAGCATAGTTGGATACTATCTCTTCTTGCAACATTCTGGTTTGTTCGTGTAGCCAGCTCGAACTTAGTTGGCCCTTTAGTACAAGCGACTGGTCATACTAAACGAAACTTCTTTTGGAATGTGGCCGTTTTACTGCCCAATGCCCTAGTAATTTACTTATCTTCTCAATTTGGTGTACTTGCACTAGTGTCGGCTATGGCTTTGTTTCAGTTAACTTTATTTCCTATAGTTAATTACTATTTCATCCAATATATCACCAAAGTGGATTTCAGTTTTTCTCTTAAAAATGTGTTTATTGTCGTGTTGTTTTTTGTATTGCCTCTTTGTGCATTGAAATATTTAGTGTTCCCTTTCTTGCCCAACATCTTTTTGTTGAAAGAGGTTGCTGTAGCTTTGTTCACACTCGCTTTGGCTACACTATTTTTGTTTTTCTTTAAAGAGTTAAAAGGCTCTCTCAAAAGAGTAAAAGGATTTTAAATGTCAGTTTCTAAAAAGGTTTACTTTTTCGTACGAACATTCCCTGTATTATCACAAACGTTCGTACTAAATCAGGTAAAAGACCTCAAAAGTAGAGGTATGGATGTACATGTGTTAGCTGTTAACCCAATCAATGATGATTCGTCTGTTTTGACTTCAATCTTTGGTTCAGAGGCTAAAAACAAAGTCACGTCGATTTTACCAAAGCCGCATTCGAGAAAGTCATGGCTTTTAATGATATTAGGCGTTTTTTACTGTGTAATGGCTAAACCAAGGTGGGAAGTGCTTGGATTGGCAATAAGGTTGGTTAAAAAGAAAAATTTCTTTCTTGCAAAAGATTTGTTGTGTTTAGTGTGGTTCTTGAGAAAAAGAAATATTGAGATGGATAATTGCATAGCACACTTTGGTAGTAATGGAGTGGTGCTTGATTATCTTCGTAACGCTAATCTTATTGACTGTGAAAACTTATTCACAGTTTTTCACGGATATGAAATAAGTCGATATGACCAACTAAATATTTGGGGTGAAGAGTACGGTAAGCTTGGAGGTACACTGTTGCCTATAAGCAGACACTGGGAAGAGTCGTTGATTGCTTTTGGTGCTCAAAAAGAAAATATTAAGGTCATTCATATGGGCGTGGATGTTGATAAGTTTTCTTTTATAGACAAAAGCATAAAACCTCCATTGCAAGTTCTCTCTGTTGCCAGGGCTACAGAAAAGAAAGGGTTGAAATATGCTATACAAGCTGTTCTTGAAGCGGATATACAGTGTCAATTTACTTTAATTGGAGACGGGAAGCTTTTACCAAATTTGCGAAAAATAGTAGATGAGCATGAAAATAAAGACCGAATTACGTTTCTCGGGGCTTGTTCTCCTGAACGTGTGGCTCAGGAGTTGAAACAAACCGATTTATTCTTACTTCCATCTGTTCGAGATGCCTCAGGTGATAAAGAAGGGATACCTGTTTCGCTTATGGAAGCAATGGCCAGTGGAGTTATTGTATTGTCTACGTTTCACAGTGGTATACCTGAGCTCATTGAAGACGGTAAAACTGGCTTTTTGGTACCAGAACGTGATGCAAATGCGATTAAAAGTAGAATGCAAGATATCGTAGCTCACAACTCACTCTCTTCCATTCGAGTTGCAGCTCGCGCAAAAGTCGAAACTGAATTTAATGCATCGACGTTGAGCAATCAACTACTCTCGATATTAACAAATTAAAACGGATTTCAAACGAATGAAAATATTGATTATTGGTAACCATTCTTGTGGAAACAGAGGTGATGGCGCAATCATAAGAGGATTAATTGAGGAGCTAGAGCAGCAGTTACCGAATATCGGACTTGATTTGGTGTCGAGGTTTCCCGTAAGTTCTGAAATATTACTTTCAAGGCCTTTCAAGAATGACTGGTTGTATAAATATCAGCCATACAAAGGTGGCTTAAAATCAAAGATTAAGAACAAAATTCAAAAGCCTATTCTGTTGGAGAGATTATTATCATCTGCAAAAACTGGCGATATACATAAAAGTCTCCCCATTGAGTTCAAAAGCTACATAAACGAACTCAAAGGCTACGACTATGTTATTCAGGTAGGGGGGTCGTTCTTTGTTGATTTATATGGGGTTGGACAATTTCATCACGCTTTATGTGCGCTTGCTGCGCAGGTACCGCTACTGATCTTAGGTCACTCAGTAGGGCCCTTTGAAGATAAAAAGTTTTGTGAAATTTCCGAGCTCGTCTTTCATCGCGCAAAAATATTTGGGCTCAGAGAATCAGTAAGTAAAAGGCTATTAGAAGAGAGGTTTGCTTTACCGAAGAGTTATGTCAAAGGTGCGGATACTGCATGGTTAGTAAATAACAATAATGTAGATATCGAGAATAAAGCGCTACTAGATTTTATCGCCGGCGGAAAAACTGTAGCGATTACATTAAGAGAGCTAAAACCTTTTGATAAAAGGCTAGGCGTGAGCCAAGAAGATTATGAGCGGAGCTTTGCAGAGCTTTGCAACGAACTGATTGAAGACGGATACCAAGTGCTTGCGTGTTCAACCTGTACCGGAATCGAAGGATATCAGAAAGATGACCGAATGGTCGCTTATAAACTAAGTAAGCACATTCGTGATGTTTCAAAATACAAGATTGTTATGGATGAGCTAAACGATGTTGAGTTGGGTACTCTGCTTAGTCACTGTGAGCTAACCATTGGTACACGCTTGCATAGCGCTATAATTTCAATGAATTTTGGAACACCAGCATTTGCGTTAAACTACGAACACAAGTCCGAAGGCATTATGAATCAACTAGGCTTACCTTCTTTTGGTGCACCATTGTCTGAACTTTTAAACGGGCAACTCATTTGTAAAGTGAAGGAATGTATTTCGAATATTGACGAAGCGCGAGAAAAGGTACGTGCTGCAGTCGTAGCCGAAAAAGGTAGAGCTAAAGACATGATAAAAGTAGTCACTCAATAAGAGAGTGTCTGCTTTTTTTGCATTGATTTTTCTGGGGTAAGGCAAAGCTTTGTAATATATAGCCTTTTTGCTTGTGGCGTAATTTTTGCTTTAACGTGTTGTATACGCTGTATTTGACCTCATGCATTAGTCAAAAGGAAAAAACATGAAATCTATTAAAAGTGCGTTAATAACGACATTGCTACTTATCGGTGGTTCTGCTAACGCAGCATTTATCAATTTTAGTGACTACACTGCCACTGCCTATGGTAACCAATCCAAAACAGGTTCGGAAGTAGTGTCTAATTCCGGAAACACATTTACATTAAATGGTAATCGCTGGGTTGATATTCTTTACGGTGTAACGCTTACAAGTACATCAATATTAAATTTTTCCGTTGAAGCTACAGGCTTGAACGCAGAATTGTACGGTATTGCTTTTGAAACGAACGATACATATAAATATGGTCAAATGGACAATTTCGTTTTCTTTGGCGGAACACAACTAACACAAGTAACAAGTGAGAATTCGCTACCATCGTTTGGAAGCTACTCAAGCGGTGATGGTGTAGTGAACTTCTCCATTAATGTAGGCGATTATTTTACAGGTGTTTTTGACCGTATGGTTTTCATTTTAGACAATGATGCAAACCAGTCTGGCTCAGTAGTTTCTTTTTCTAATGTAGAGGTTTGTGACAACGCGCTCGTGTGTCAACAATCATCTGTCATAGCGGTTCCTGAACCTGCACATATTGGCCTTGCAAGTCTCGCTCTAATCGTTATGGGCGTTACTCGTCGCAGGAAAAAAATATAAAATTTAATAACTTACAGAAAAGGAAGCGATGGCTTCCTTTTTTTGTAAGTGTAATCAGTGAAGCTTTAATTAGATATCGTCAATTTTATGTCTGAGAATGTCACGCTGGCATTATTTTGAGACTTTTTCACATCATCGTAATCTAATACAAAGACAATATACTTAACATGACCTTGGATATATTTCCCAATGGGAAATGTTATCTCTGTAGCTGGAGCATTGAAAAAGCCTTGCGCGTCCACACCCCACGCTTGAGTTCCAAAAAATTGGATAATCCGGTTGGCGTTTTGTTTATTATCAGTTTCAAAGCCGATTCCCACTATTTCAGGGACACCCACAATTTCCAACGTGAGTTTCAATTCAGTCTTCTCGGTTATCTCGTAATGAATTGGCGCTTTTATCCAATTGTTTCCTGTTAATGTTAAAGTGTGTCGAGTTTCTTTAAATGTTTGACCATATTCATATTGTTGAGAAAATGAAGTGAACTTCAGTTCTTTTGTATCCAATAGCCATGTTTTGTTCTCTAACTCTTTAGGTGACATAGAAAATTGAATAGGCTCTGTGGATGTTTGGTTTGAGAAGTTGGGAATCAATGATGTAGGAGATGATTCCAACAAAGTAGGTCTATTGTCTTTGAGCATTTCAATATATGTTTCGTCATCTGAAAGTTCATTTTCGACAATATCATCCAAATTGAATTCATATCTAGCACCCACAATGCTTTCGTTGAAGCAAAGATCATTTATGCTCCTACTTTTGTAATATTTTTGTTCGTCATAAATACAAAAGCCAGATGCATTCCCAATATTTTTTGTGATGGTGATATTGTTTTGCATGTGAACCCAAAATGTATTGTCGCCATTGAAGTTTGAAGCGGCAAGGCCATTTCGGTTTGTATAAATGTAGTTTTCAAGAATTAAGTTCTGGCCAGCAGGTTGAGACATTAGCCCTCCTGCTTTTATCGCAGTCCATTCAGAGCCTCGCTCGTCACCTAAATCATGAATATAGTTATGGAAAATATAGTTTGGACCAAGTCGATTGGGTGCTACGCTTATACCAGTGTAGCCTTGGGTTAATTCATTATTGTAGAAGAGTACATTGCGCTGCCCACCGTCTAACTCTACAAGATCATCATTAGCAAAGGCTAAATAGTTCCCATAAATAGCGGAATCTCTAACAAAACCACCATTACGCCATGAATTTTGTCGGCCTTCTATAACGTCATTAAACCTGTTTGTATCAGAGCCATATAAGCGATTGTTTCTCACAATCATTTGGCCACGCAACGCCTCATCTGGGTGGTATGCCCAAACCAGTATGGCACTAGGACCATTGGGGTGGCCGTTTCCCCAGTGATTTGCGCTCAGGTTTTGGTTGTGTATTTCGCAATTCTCGATTACAGAAACGCCTGTCTTTTGTAAGTAAATACCAGAATCATAGTTTATTGGCGAGCTACTATTTTCGCTCTCGTACGCCTTTCCATTTTTGTAAACCCCCGCTTTTCGACCATACTCCGAAACGTCACATCCCTTTATCCAAATATTATGGGTTCTGTCTGCAAAAATTCCGTAGCGCTTACCACCCTTTATTATGAAATTTTCTAACATCACGTATGACTGGCGACCAATGTGTACAGCAGAAAGAAACTCATCACCTGCGTCAATGATGGTCCCGTCGCCAATTATTTTGGCATAACCGTCTTCACTACCATAAATATCTAGCTCTTCTAAGTTAAGTTGACCGCCATTGTAGATTTCTGAGAGGTAGTACACCTTATTTGGATCGATTGGAGGGCTGTTTGCACGAGTCTTAAATGTAAATGAATAACGCTGTTCATCGGATTCACTCTTGACCATTATTTCAACTTCATATTCAGTATCCTCATCCAAATATACTAAGCTGCCCGAAAGCGCACCGTAAACAGGCTCCCAAACTAAGCTCAATCCATCGCGCCATTGAAGTTCATTTAACTTTTTAAATCTGACGGTGTTGGTGCTGTCTTCGTTTTGATTGTATAAAACGATCCCGGCTGAGTTGATCAGAGGTGTGACAGAATTTTCTAGACCACTAGCGCTTTCATCAAAAACGAGGGTAGGGTCAAGATTCATTGACACGATGGCAGTCAGTATTAAATCCTGATCTAGGTTTTCCACGCTTTGCACCTTGCGCAGCAATGCATAACTGTCGATTGGGAAAAGTTGAATCAATAATTCCAATAATTCAGGTTTTGATTTAAATACTTTATCAGCATTGACATAGTCGTTGGTTTTGTAATTTTCTAGAAGCCCTGCTTCGTAAAGCTCAACAATGGAATTTGCATGCTTCTCTACCAAATTACTTGTTTTGACTCTGCCAAACGAGTGATTTTTTAATGCAGCAACTTTAGCTTCAGTGGCTTGATTGTCTAATTGAACTAATATTCGATGGAATAACGTACCTGGTTGATTGTAGAGTTGTTTAGAAGGTGAGGTTTTATTCGATATGCTACATGATACAAGCGCAGACGAAATGAATATAATAAGAAGAGGAACGACACAGTAGTTTTTCATGAGATAACCCTGGCAGCTAAAAAAGAAAGTGCGCTAAGATTTGTTCGCAAACTCTATAATTGCAAAGTTCCACGCGCAAGTTAATACTGCAACGATTTTTGTACGGTTAAGTCGCAAAAATCGTTTAGCTGATTTTTCATAAAAACAATAACTTCTATCTTTTTGATTTATAGAAATTTAAATCGATTCGATCAACATGTAGCATGGCAGTTATGCCGACTAGGCTTACCAGCAATATTCATTCTTTATGAGCTTCTATGTTTAGCGAGACAGATAAGAAGAAACAAGAGCTTTAAGTGTTGCCTTAAATACTAAGGCGTAATTTGGTTTGTGAAAAGGAATCAACATGGCTCATGTATGCGTGATTGGAACAAGAGGCGTGCCTTCTTTCGTTGGTGGAATTGAGACTATCTGTGAAAACCTCTACCCAACAATTGTAGGTCAACATCAAGATCATAGAGTGACAATTCTCGGCAGGCTTCCCTTTGAAGGACAAACAACCTACTCATTTAAAGGCGTCGAGGTGCGCGTTTTAAAAGCGCCAAGCATTAAAGGGTTAGAAACCTTTATTCACACATTTATCGCGTTGATTTACGCTAGACTAAAACTCCATCCCAAAATAGTGCATTTACACGGTATTGGGCCGGGCTTTTTCAGCTTCTTATCTCGATTATTTGGATTCAAGACCGTAGTTACTCATCACTCTCCAGACTACAAGAGACCTAAATGGCGCTGGTACGGAAAGTGGATTTTAATGGCAGGGGAGCTAAACACGGTTATTTTTGCCAACAAAGTGATCTGTGTAAGTAATTCTTTAAAAAACGATCTTGATAAGCGGTTTAGCTTCTTAAAAGGAAAAAGAACCACCATCAGAAACGCAGGTTCATTGATTGCTCACGAAAACTGGCCTGATGACAAGCAATTGTTAGCATCGCTTAATTTGAAACCAAATCAATACATTCTTGCTGTAGGGAGGTTAGATAAAACCAAGGGGTTTGATGATCTAATTCACGCATATGAGGCTAGCGATTTGACTAACACGAAATTGGTAATTGTTGGGTCCAATTATGAGCAGGATGACTATGTACTGGCGCTTATGCAGAATGAAAGTGAGCGAATAATTTTTGCCGGTACCAGAACCGGAGGTGAATTAGTCACCCTTTATAAAAATGCTTCAATTTTAGTAAACCCATCGTATATGGAAGGTTTTTGCTTAGTTGTTGCAGAAGCCCTGTCTGTATGTCTTCCTATTATTGCCAGCGACATAGGTGCGCACAGAGAGTTTGAACTTGAAGACGCATGTTACTTTACTAAGGGTGATGTAGATGCCTTAACGAAAAAGCTTAATACAAAGGATTACAGTTTATTTCGTTGTCGCAATGCAGAGGAACTGCAATCGAGCAATACATGGCAACTGAATGTCGACAGACATGTGTCACTTTACAACAGCTTACTCTAGTTGGGTGCGAATGAAAGACCAGTATTGTTCGGCCACCTTGTCTATATGAAAGTCTTTCGCGCGCTTTAGGCTCATCGCTTTGTATTCTTTTCGTAATGCCTCATTCTGGAACAAATTAATTGCATGAGTCAGTTCAACCCTGTTGTCGAGTGGGGCAAGAATGCCGTATTTTGCTATATGTACCTTATCTGAATGGAAATTAACATCTGCTGCAAGAATTTCCGCAGGTCCAGAAGGGCAATTAGTCATAATAGCAGGTAGGCCGATAGCCATGGCTTCCACCAACGCATTGGGAAAGCCCTCATTGTTTGACGCGGAAATATAGTATTTTGCCCTGACTAAAATGGAAAACGGATTTTCTGCGTAGCCCAGTAACGTTACTTTGTTAGATGCGTTTTGCTGGTATATGTAATCCAGTAACTCTTGTTTTTGTTCGCCATCGCCTAAAATACAAAGATGAGCAGACTCATCGGATTTCAAATAAGCATCAATAAGAAGCTTAAAATTTTTTGCTGGAGTAAGCCTACCAGTACTGATGATAAACGAATCGGGTAGTTCAAATTCAGGTTCAATTGCACATTTTTTCGAAATGAACTCAAGATCATAAGGATTAAAAATGGTGTATGCTTTATCGGTTGTCACAGAATAGTTTTCGACTAGATCAATGGTAACGCCATTTGAAACACCCACAATAGCATCAGCAAAGCGATAGAAAGCTTTCGGTAAAAGGCCCGCAACATGTCTTTTTAGCCCTTTAAATTGGTTGTCTAAGTGACTTGTTAAATGCATTCGCTCAAACAGCAATGCTTTATGTTTCTTTAAAAACATTCTGACAATGGCATTTGAAAGATTGGCTCTCACGAGAAAACTCGCCACAACACTAGGATTCGTTTTCTTAATATATTCGTTTATACCCTTGATGCTTTTTAAGGTAGAGCTTTTGCAATCCAATATGGTAAGTCGGACATGAGAAGGTAGTTCTCTCGCCATTGGTTCATTATCTAACAGCAAAACATGTACATCTAATCCTTCTTGTAAATGTGTTTGCCCTAATATATTGACGAGTGCTCTTTCCGCTCCACCTAAACGAATGGAATTGATAACAAAGACTACGCAACTTTTATTCGTCAATTCGATTTA
The DNA here is from genome assembly GCF_947311905.1 of Alteromonas sp. CyTr2. Taxonomy (NCBI): domain Bacteria; kingdom Pseudomonadati; phylum Pseudomonadota; class Gammaproteobacteria; order Alteromonadales; family Alteromonadaceae; genus Alteromonas; species Alteromonas sp. CyTr2. Next base: position 139,633 of record NZ_CAMZMZ010000001.1, read on the forward strand.
CCTCGAAATATGAACTCCCTGTGCTTTTCTTACTCCTAAAACTAACCACTCGCTTCATCTACTTTCTCCATTTTTGCGTGTCCACTTCCCCTTTAATGAGACAGTGTAAAATTAGAGTTTTCTAATTTTTCTCGGTAAGCTGCCGGAGGCAGGTTACCGAGGCTTTCATGCGTTCTTTCTTCGTTATAATCCAGTCGCCAGAACCCGGCCATTTCTCTTACCTGATTGAGGTTTTCAAACAAGTAAGCATCAAGGAACTCTCTGCGGAATGAACCGTTAAAGCGTTCAACAAAGCCATTTTGCTGTGGCTTACCTGGCTGGATATAGACCAGTTCAATATCATTGGTTTCACACCAATCCGTCAGCATCGCCGAAATTAGCTCTGGGCCATTATCCATACGCAGCTGAGTTGGTAGTCCACGCTCAGCCTTAAGTTGTTCTAACACTCGTACGACACGGCCAGCGGGCAAAGACGTATCGACCTCTATAGCAAGGCACTCCCGCGTGCCTTCGTCCACCACATTCAGTGTTTTGAACCGTTTCCCGCAATATAAGGTGTCATGCATAAAGTCCAACGCCCATTGATGATTAGCCTCATCCAGCACTTCTAATGGCTGGACTATTCGCTTGGGCAGTACCCGTTTAGTTCTGCGCCTCAGGTTCAATCCCATTTGGCAGTAAACTCGATAGACGCGCTTGAGGTTGAAGGGAAAGCCCTTGAACCTCATTCGGCCAAAACACTTCCAGAAGCCTGCTCGTGGCGATTTCTCCAAGACCGCATTGATAGCATCAATGACAGCAGCATCTACTTTGCGCCAGTCCCTCTCTTGACGATAAAAGGTCGCACGGCCAATACCAACGAACAGACAGGCCTTTACGATACTTAATCCTGCATCGACTAAGATGCTGACGCATTCTCGTTTCTCTGCTCTCACCAACCCTTTTTTGCGACAAGCTCCTTAATGGCGTTATTTTCTAAGCTGACATCTGCAAACATCTTTTTGAGCTTGGCATTTTCTTCTTCAAGCTCTTTCAATCGTTTGACGTCAGACGCTTCCATGCCGCCGTATTTAGACTTCCAATTATAGTAGGTTGCACTGCTGATACCATGTTGACGGCAGACTTCCTCAACCTTCATACCTGCATCAACTTCTTTTAACACCCCGATGATCTGAGATTCTGTGTAGCGTGATTTTTTCATAGTCGTCTCCTGCATTAATCATTGCAGAAAACTCCAATTAAGTCTGTCTCAAATTAAGGGAAGTGGACACTTTAAAGATCTACAGTCTTAGTCAACAGAAATATATAGAATTAAGAAGCGTAGAATGTATACTGGTGTTTCTGTCACTTACAGTCAGCAATGTTGTTTTGTGGCCACAGCGCCGACTAAAACCAACGGTTTGATTGTCTCATGTTTGATGCTAGGGAATGGCTTTGCACAATTCAAAACGCTTTTCAGCAATTGCACTCTTTTCAAAATTTGCATCTGTCGGTGTACTGAATACAGCTATACATTGGTTGTCATTTTTTGCATTAACCTATCTTGGGTATGATCAAGCTCTTTCGAATCTTATTGCTTTCTCTGTCGCAGTAACATTTTCTTTCTTCGCGAACAGCAAGTTCACTTTCAATTCAAAAGTTTCTGTAAATCGCTATCTTATATTTACCGCTTTTATGGGCTCTTTAGCATTCTTGTTTGGCTTTTTGGCTGATGCCTGGAAACTACATGAGGTAGTTACTCTAGTCCTGTTTTCTGGAACGAGTCTGGTCGTTGGCTTTTTGTTTTCTCGATATATCGTTTTTAAAGAGGTTTAAGTAAACCATGGACAAAATTTCGCTTGTTGTTCCCGTGTTCAATGAAGAAGAAGTTATAGATATTTTTTATGACAAAGTTAGAACAGAGCTAAGCCGATACCAAGTTCAGATAATCTTTATAGATGATGGCAGTTCTGACAAAACACTTGAAATCATTTCTCGAATAGCTGCTAGTGATGAAAATGTGAAAGCACTTTCCTTTATAAAAAACTTTGGGAAAGAACCCGCGCTATTTGCCGGTTTAGAGCACAGTGATGGTGACGCCGTTATTCCCATCGATGTGGACCTGCAAGATCCAATTGAAGTTGTTCACGAGTTGATTGCAAAGTGGCGAGAGGGCTATGAAATGGTGCTCGCTAAACGCGCCAATCGAGATTCAGATACTTACCTCAAACGTAAAACAGCCCAGTGGTTTTACGCTTTTCACAACAAAATAAGCAATACCAAAATAGAAGAAAACGTTGGCGATTTTAGGCTTTTAGATAAAAAGATAGTTCAAAGTATTATCCAACTCGAAGAGCGCAATCTCTTTATGAAAGCGATCTTATCTTGGTGTGGCGGTAAGACTGCAATTGTTGAATACACCCGCGATGAACGTGTAGCTGGTACGACAAAGTTCAATGGCTGGAAGTTATGGAATCTGGCATTAGAGGGGATCACAGGTTTTTCTACAGTACCTCTGAGAATGTGGACTTATATTGGCTTCGCTATTTCTTCGTTGGCGTTTGCATACGGGATGGTGATGATTGTTGAAAAGCTTATATGGGGTAATGATGTTCCGGGCTACCCGTCTTTGATGGTATCTGTTCTCTTCCTTGGTGGGGTTCAGCTTATAGGTATAGGCGTTCTTGGAGAATATATAGGTCGCATTTATGTAGAGACTAAAAAACGACCTAGGTATATTCTCAATACTATTCGTGATGGTAGGGATATTGAATAATGTTACCGGTTTCTGAAAGGTTTAATGAAAAGTATGTCATTTTATTTTTAGTGGCGATTTCGTTTGCTGCGAGATTGCTAGGTGCGGGTTCCTATTCCTTGTGGTTTGATGAGGCTTTAAACTTTCGTATTGTTAGTAATGCCTGGAATGTATTATGGATCTCAAACTATGATCCAACACCTCCTCTCTATTATTCTATACTTAAAGCTTTTATTAGCCCAACCACCTCTGAGCTTACCATGCGTTTACCGAGTATAATTTTTGGTACGCTGACAGTTCTAGTATTTTATAAAATATGTAGAGCGTTTTTTAGTAATATAGACTCTTTTTTGGCCAGCATCCTGTTCTGCTTGTCGATTCATCAGATAGAATATTCTCAGGAGGCTAGAGCATACGCCACTCAGCTATTTTTCGCAGTATCAGCTTTGTATTATCTGATAAAAATAGTATTAAAACAGTCAAAAAATCTGACTGATTACTTTTTGTATGGATTGTTTATATTATTAGCGTTATATACGCATAATATTTCAGTGTTTTACGTAGTCGGATTCAACATTATATTCTTTATTCATGTACTCAAAGATAATGAATACTCGAAATTTAACTCGTGGTTGCTAATAAATAGTATCGTGTTTTTAGCATGGCTTCCGTGGCCGATTGCAACTGTGCTATCTGGGGAGGGAAACTCCTTCAACTGGTTAAAGCATATATCGTTCAGTCAATTTATTTTATCAACGGCGAAATCAATAAAAGTCTCGGCAGATCCAGACTCGGTGAAGCCATGGGATTTCATTTTTATTGTGGCTATGGTAGCTGGCTTTTGGCAGGCATTTAGGTCTAAAGAGCGTAATCTGCTCCTTGTGATTTTTTCATTGAGCTTCGCGCTACTATTTTGCGTTTGGGCTGTAGGCTTCTACAAGCCCGTCTTTATGGATAGAACAATTATCGGTTCTACTTTAATTGCATATTTGCTAATAGCAGTCTTCCTATCGTGCACTATTAAAAAGGTAAAGATAGTGGGGTTTGGCACCCTTTTTATTATTCACCTAATAGCATATTTCAACTTTTATACAGAAAGATATTCAGAGAACGAACAGTGGAAGCAAGCAGTTTCTAAGCTGGAGTCAATAGGGGCTGATAAGTTATTAGTTTGTACACAATCGCCATCTTGGGTTCTAAGTTATTATAATAATTCAGGATTAGAAATTTACTTCTTTAAAGAGTCGGCTAATGGATTTTATGAGACTGAGGCGACTATGCTAAAAAAAATAGAAAGTAAAGAAAGCGATGCTTTCCAAGATTTAAAACGTAAAACGTTTCAGCCTGATGAAACTTTGTATTTCATTGATAGCCACTGCTCTAAAGAAACGCGGGCAAAGTTTAACAATATGTTTGTGTTGTCGGGAGTTGATACCGAAAACTATCGTCGAATTAAAATCTATTCTGCGAGGATGCAGTAAATTTGGCTTAAGGCGATTAAAATATTTATAGGGGAAAAAGAAATTTAAATTACAAGACAAGTCCGTGGAGTACTTAGATGCTGCGAAAGGCATTTTATTATTCTTTGTCGCTTGATTATTTCCTTGAAGCATTTGCTCATTGCTAGCTTATGATCGTTTAGAGTTGGCCGCTACCCCAGAAACAACGCCATGACATTCATGAAATTTTTAATAAATTGAAGATAATGTAGATCCTAAAATGAAGAAACGTTACAGGAAAAAGCAAGTCATCATGATTATCAAGCAGCATGAGACTCGCGCTGAGATGGACGATATCTGCCGTGAGATGGGTATTTCATCAGGAATATCTTATATTTGGCGCAGCGAGTATGCGCGCGCCGAAGTCGATGAAGCAAATCGCGTAAAATAGCTTGAGTCTGGAAACCCTAAGCGATAAAGGGGGCTAACTCGCAACCTTCTCGAAGTTGAAACCTAGCTATGTATGTTCAATTGTTATGCTTTACCATCGAGGATTACAGCTTATAGTAATTTGTATGTAAGGGAGTATAAAGGCTATATTTACACCGAGATAGAAAGGCGGCCTCGATACTTTTTTTGAAGTCAAATCTAATTCCGTATTTTAGTTGCACTCATCGTTGCCAGCTAAAATAATATCTAATTCTTCAGGCTTGTCTTTTGATGTTCTGTTATCAAGAAGCGTCTTGCAAGCAGATGGCAGTTTATTAACTGTACAAATTCTACCTTCATCATATAAGCTGTAGTCTTTGCAGAATAAATCATGGCTCGTTAAATGGTTGATATGGCCTCGATTTGCTTTGTACAAAATAAATCTTGCTAAGTTACGTTCTTTCCATGGGAGTCCAAGGTTGATGTTTAGCGATTCGTTTTTAACTATGTCTATAGCTTCGCTAATAATTTTATTTCGCTTACTGACTCTTTCTGTGAACTCAACGAAGCCAGTAATAGTTATCGCCGTAAAACCTATGAATGTGATAGAGACGTAAGTTAAAAATTTACTTTTATCCGTTGACACGATATATATAGGGAAAACAAGATAAATTAGATAGTTATAATAAGTAAAGATGTTAGAAGCCCCAATTGACTGGCTTACTAAAAGACAGTACAGCGCCATAGGAATACAAGACAATATTAGAACGGCATAGAGGTCAAATCGAGCCCTAAGAGTCATAAATACCAAGATGGCAGAAATTACAGCCAGTTCTATATAATTCTTACTAACATACGCTGCAAGGCTCTTGTCTCTTTTTGCTACATAATCAGGGTTTATTTCTCCACCAAGAAGGAGGAATGAGAGAAGCCATAGCAAGCATGGTATAAGAAATAACGTCTCTATATAGCTTAAAGGGCTTTTTAAATAATCGATAAATACTGAATAGTTGAGGGCTTTTAAAGCTTTAAAGTTTGTTAAAATAAAAAACAAGCCCAAGAACGAAGCAGCGTAAAGTATCGTAGTCTCTTTAAAATAAAGCGATACCAAAAATGATGATAGGGAAAGAAATAAAGCTAGTTTTTTATCCAAATTGCCCCTCATTCCCAATCTAAGAAAAAGAACACTTGTACAGAAAAACAAAAGAATATTTCTCTCAGAATAAATTGCCGAAGAGTATATATTAACTACGGGAGGCGCAATCGCAATTAAACTCAGGAAAACAAGCCTTCTGTTTTTAGGGATAAAATCAAATGCGAAGTAGGCTATCGTTAATAAACAAATAAAGTGAAGAATCAAATACACTTTTAACGCAGTAAAACTGTTAAAAACCTTCAGTAAAATGGCATTGTCTACGTGAGATAGAGGGAAGAACCGACCATTCCATATTCGTAAACTTATTTCATTTTCTATGAGAAACCTTAATTGCACAGACATTGAATCATAGTCGACATTAAAGTCTGTGAAGTTATATGTGCTCAAGCAAATCGAAAAAACACCGGATATCAACATAAGAAATAAAACTGTTATTGAGACATCTTTGTCTTTTATATCTGACTTATTAGAAATCTTTAGTTTGTTGAAGTTAACTGAGGAAAACTGACTAGTTAGATAAAGAAGTACTAAAGAAGCGAATAAAAATATGACAAGAGCTGCTGATGTAGACATCCAAATCCCTTTAAGTGAATCAACAGATTTAGTCTGTAAAAGACGGTAAGTTAATCGAGTGAGCAAGGTTAAACTCGATAATAGTATAATGCCAAGATTAATTGCTGTTTGGTAGAGCTTTATCTCGGAAATAAACGAAAATGAGACCTTACCTCGAGGCGAGCTTTGCATATGTCGTATATGACGTTCACTCTTGTTCCTACAAAATTTCGCCATTATCAGCTATATAGGGTAGCGGTAATGTCTGTCACTCGTGTAAACTACCGCTTTTATTTCAGGCAAGCCTTAGCGCACAGAATAATTCTTCCTATGCTTTGGCCATGCAGTCATCATGTAAATTGAGGAAAACATGGAGCTTGACGCTATTATCAATCAGGCACAAAGCCAGATTGACGCTGCACAAGATGCAGCCACATTAGACCAAGTTAGGGTCGAATTCATGGGTAAGAAAGGTAAACTTACCGACTTACTTAAAGGGCTTGGAAAGTTATCTAACGAAGAACGTCCTGCCGCAGGCCAAAAGATTAACCAAGCTAAGCAGGTTATTCAGCAAGCTATTTCTGCAAAAGGTGAGTTTTTACGCACTGAAGAGCTTAACAAAAAGCTAGCAGAAGAGGCAGTAGATGTAACGTTGCCTGGTCGCACAGAAAAGCCAGGAAACTTACACCCGGTTAGCCGCACGATTGCACGCATTGAGTCTTTCTTTGGCGAGCTTGGCTTTTCAGTTAAAACTGGCCCTGAAATTGAAGATGGTTTTCACAACTTCGACGCGCTGAACATTCCTGCGAATCACCCAGCGCGTGCCGACCACGATACCTTTTATTTCAACCCAGACATGATGCTTCGTACGCAAACCTCTGGTGTTCAAATTCGTACTATGGAAGCGGAAAAGCCTCCACTGCGTATTATCTCGCCAGGGCGCGTGTATCGTAACGACTACGATCAAACTCACACGCCAATGTTCCACCAAGTGGAAGGTTTGATGGTTGATAAGAACGTTAGCTTTACCGACCTTAAAGGTATTTTGCACGACTTCCTACATCACTTCTTTGAAGAGTCACTAGAAATTCGCTTCCGACCGTCTTATTTCCCGTTTACTGAGCCTTCAGCTGAAGTAGACGTTATGGGTAAAAACGGTCAGTGGCTTGAAGTATTGGGCTGCGGCATGGTGCACCCAAATGTACTTAAAGCTGTGGGTATCGACCCAGAAGAGTACACAGGTTTTGCCTTTGGTATGGGCGTAGAGCGCTTAACTATGCTTCGTTACGGTGTTAACGACTTACGCGCGTTCTTTGAAAACGATCTTCGTTTCCTTAAGCAGTTCAACTAAGGCAGAGAGTACACATGAAATTCAGTGAAAAATGGTTAAGAGAGTGGGTTAACCCGTCGCTGTCGGCACATGAGCTGTCTGAACAGTTGAGCATGGCTGGCCTAGAAGTAGACGGCGTTGAGCCAGTAGCAGGCGATTTTAAAGGCGTGCTAGTAGGTGAAGTCGTTGAGTGTGGTCAGCACCCGAACGCCGACAAACTGCGCGTAACTAAAATAAACGTAGGTGGCGATGAGCTACTTGATATCGTTTGCGGTGCGCCTAACTGCCGTCAGGGCATTAAAGTAGCAGTTGCTGTTGTTGGTGCTGTATTGCCAGGCGACTTTAAAATTAAGAAAGCAAAGCTTCGCGGCGAGCCGTCATTCGGTATGCTATGTAGCTTCTCTGAGCTAGGTATTAGCGACGACCACGATGGTATTATCGAGCTTCCAGCCGATGCACCTATTGGCGCAGACATTCGCGATTACCTTGGACTTGATGACAACGCAATCGAAGTTGACCTGACACCAAACCGTGCAGACTGCTTGGGTATTCGCGGCATTGCCCGTGAAGTTGGCGTGCTTAATAACCTTGACGTTTGCGAACCTGAAGTAGCAGCGGTAAACGCAACTATTGAAGATAAATTATCAATTACGCTAAGCGCTGATGACGCATGCCCGCGTTATTTAGGCCGTGTGGTTAAGGGCGTTAACGTTAAAGCAGCGTCACCACTATGGTTAGTTGAAAAGCTACGTCGCTGCGGTATTCGCAGCATCGACCCCATTGTTGATGTGACTAACTTTGTATTGCTAGAGCTTGGCCAGCCAATGCACGCGTTTAATCTTGCTAGCATTGAAGGCAACGTTAACGTGCGTATGGCAAAAGAAGGCGAAACGCTTACGCTACTTGACGAAACCGAAGCTAAACTGCAAAGCAATACTTTGGTTATAGCTGATGACAACAAAGCGCTAGCAATGGCAGGTATTTTCGGTGGCCTACACTCAGGTGTAACTACTGAAACTCAAGACATTTTGCTTGAAAGTGCTTTCTTTGGCCGTGATGCCATTATGGGCCGTGCTCGTCAGTACGGTTTGCATACCGATGCATCGCACCGCTATGAGCGTGGTGTAGACCCACAGCTTCAGCGTAAAGCCATGGAGCGCGCTACTGCACTAGTACTAGAAATTTGTGGTGGTGAAGCTGGCCCTGTTGTTGAAGCAGTCGCTGAAGATAAGCTACCTAAGCAGGCTACGGTTACGCTTCGTCGCGAACGTTTATCTCGCGTACTAGGCATTAGCATTGACGATGCAAAAGTAACGGAAATGCTAAACCGCCTTGGTTTAGACGTAACGCAAACTGAAGCCGGCTGGGAAGCAGTTGCGCCAAGTTATCGTTTCGATATTTCAATTGAAGAAGATTTGATTGAAGAAATTGCGCGCGTATACGGCTACAACAACATTCCAAACGTGGCGCCAAAAGCAACTTTGGCAATGTTGCCTTCGCAAGAAGCTAAGCTTCCGCTAAACACAATGAAGTCGTTGCTACTTAGCCGCGGCTACAATGAAGCGATTACTTACTCGTTTGTAGATCCTAAAATTCAAAACGCATTATTCCCAGACGTGAAAGGCATGGTGTTACCACACCCAATCTCTTCTGATATGTCGGTAATGCGCGTAAGTTTATGGCCGGGTTTGCTAGGTGCTACTGCTTATAATCAGAAGCGTCAGCAACAACGTGTTCGCATGTTTGAAACCGGATTACGCTTTATTCCTCAACAAGATGCGCCTAATGGTGTATTGCAACAGCAAGTAATTGGTGGTGTAGTAGCAGGGCGTCGTAATGAAGAACATTGGGACTTGGGCGACAGCCCGGTTGATTTCTTCGATGCAAAAGCCGACGTTGAGGCGTTATTGGCACTTACAGGCAGGACCGGTGAGTTCCAGTTCGTTACAGGGCAACACAGTGCGTTACACCCTGGCATGACGGCAAAAATTTTGCTTAATGATGAAGAAGTTGGCTATATTGGTGCTATACACCCGCAGTTCACTAAATTGCTTGGTGTTAACGGCCGTGTATTTGTGTTCGAACTAGTGGTAGATGCCATTACTGATCGCAAGTTACCGTCAGCCGTACCAGTATCGCGCTTCCCATCGAATCGCCGTGATATTGCTATTACGGTTAAAGATGAAGTGCGTGTAGGGAATGTTCTTTCTTACATAGAAAATATTGGCGTAAATCAACTAGTTGCTCTAAACTTGTTCGATGAGTACAAAGGCAAGGGAATTGAGCCTGGCTATAAGAGCCTTGCTTTGTCACTTCATTTACAAGATCCGGATAAAACCTTGGAAGAAGCTGAGATTCAGCAAGCTGTAGATACTGTGGTTAAAGGTCTGGAATCTGAGTTTGGGGCCGCGTTAAGAGAGTAAACTATGGCATTGACCAAAGCCGAGATGGCTGAACACCTATTCGAGAAACTAGGCATTAACAAGCGTGATGCGAAGGATCTGGTAGAGCTTTTTTTCGAAGAGATTAAAGGCGCTCTGGAATCTGGTGAGCAAGTAAAACTGTCAGGTTTTGGCAACTTTGACCTGCGTGATAAAAATGAACGTCCTGGCCGCAATCCAAAAACCGGTGAAGACATTCCAATTAAAGCACGTCGTGTGGTTACATTCCGCCCGGGTCAAAAATTGAAAAGCCGAGTTGAAAACTCTGCACCTGTCGACCAATAATCTTTAGGTCGTTACAATACTGAAAAAGAGCGGGGTCTCTCGCTCTTTTTGTATTGCTTCTTTTATACAGTGCCGTCGCACTGGTTTTCATATGCAATTTCTTTGGAGGAAAGTGTGAAGAAAGCACTTGTCGTTCTTGCTATTATTGTTGCTGCTACGTTCTCATGGTTTGCTTATCTGTCGCTAGATGCAGACAAACGAGACCAAGACGCAGCGCAAGTTCCGCTAATCACAGTCATGGAAATTCTTCACGCTAGTGATTTGCAGCAAGGTGTAAAGCAAGCGGTTAAAGATGGGAATATCGAAGTAGTAGATTCTTGGATGGTACAGGCCCGTGAAGTAGGGCAGGCTGCCAACCTGACATCTGAAGATATGGATTATCTTAATTCAGAGACCGCCAAAGACTACGTCGTATTCAATGCTAAGCGCCAGCTGTACAACGAAGCGTTTGAAGCGCGTTATTATGCGTTGGAAGAGGTAGAAACGCTTAAAGAGCAGTATCCGGAAGCCAAGGACTTGTTTGCTCGTACTGATGCGCTGATTGAAAAGCGTGACGCTATTATTCAACAAATTGCTGTAGCTATTTCAGGAAGCGAACAGCCTGACGAAGCAGCGCTTGAAGAAGCACGCAAACAGTGGTTAGCGCAAGCGGCCAATTAGATTATGATTTAAGTTATAACTTAGGCTATTGCTCGCGCTGCACTCAAACACTCACCAGAAACCTATACCACAGACCAGCTTCATACCCCTTCCTACTTTTCGTACTATAAATTCGTTGAAATCTTGATTTGAAAATGTACGCAATTTGGCGTACATTTGTCGTGCGCGTGGAGTGCTGGGTGCGTTACAAGGAAATAAAGCGACAGGTCATTGACTGTCTAAATAAAGGATACGTTTCCCATGAGCAGAGAAACGATATTGACGTTAAAAATTTATTGGCAATTGGGCAAGTGTCGCTTGAGGAAGTTGCCGAAATTATAGGTCGAAGTCGAGGAAACGATTATTCTTCCAGCCTTCATCATTTTGATAGCAGCATTACAGTACACGTAATTAAGACAAGGCTAGCCGGTCACAATTGGTATGTTAAATGGTATTACGTAGAACCGAATAGCGTTTTTATTAGCGTCCATCATTAAGGAAAAGATATGAAAATTTTCAAAGTCGGCGAGTCGCTGAAAGCGGCATGCAGCACGTGCCAGTCATTTGAAAATGCGACATTTCAACTTAGAGATGTTCCTTTCAGTGATGGTACGGGAGTGGTTAAAAAGGTTTTGGTGGGGGTATGCGATAAGTGTGAAAGCGTAACCGTGTTACCTCACCAATCTACACCTGCGGTTAAACGTCAATATGAAGCAAAGCGAAAGCCAGTGGAAGGGCGTTTACCTGCGCATTTAATCGATATTCTAAATTTAGCGACAATGGAAATTGGTGCAACTACAGACTTTGTTCCAAGCATGATGAAGTACTACATTCACTCATTGTCTGAAGATGAAAAATCAGCAAAAAAGATAGCGAATTACCTTCAAAGTGACTTGGCAAAAGGTAGATCAGAAAAGCGCCTATCGCTAAAAGGGCGCAAGATTTTCGAAGACATAGAGCATCTTAAGTCACTCTCGCACATAGAAAACACCACTGATTTACTGAAAGGTATTATCCTCAAGATAAACGAAGATGTGCTGATTAAAAAAAGGCTTAAATCAATCGAAAACCTTAAGAACATAATGGCGGCAGTCGCATAACCAAAAGCTGCATTGTGAGTTTTTGCTAAAGTAGCTAACGATATATTGGCTTGTGCTAAGTTAACTTACCGAAATATCCGCAAATTTAGCGCTTGTTAGCAAAGCTAAATCGGCAGGAGAAAGCGCCACTTCCAATCCTCGTTTTCCAGCGCTTACATGAATAGTTTGCAGATTTTCAGCGCTTTTATGAATAACGCTCGCTAAGCGCTTTTTCTGCCCTAATGGGCTTACACCACCAAGTACGTAGCCTGTTGCAACCATTACTGCATTTGCTTGCGCCATTTCTACCTTTTTAACACCTAACGCTTTGGCCATTTTCTTTTCGCTAAGTTTGGTGTTTACAGGGACCACGGCCACGGCAAGCTTGTTGTTATCTGTACTCACTACCAAAGTTTTAAAAACGGTATCCGCGTCAAGGTTTAGCTTCTCAACCGCTTCTAGCCCGTAAGATGCCGCATTTGCGTCGTGGTCATACTTTAATACCGTGTGCGCGATACGTTTTTTGGTAAGTAGTGTGATTGCAGGTGTCATTCAACCTCTTTTCTATAAAATGTTCGGCTGTATATGGGCTCATTGGGGAGTAACGGTGTAGCAGCGTGCGTTGCGTAGTCGTTAAATCCAGTTGTAAAAAATTTTGACAGTGGGTGGCCGGATTGTCCGCCAGGTAGTGTTAGAATGGCATCCTCTAAATGGCCAGGGCTGACAAATAGTCGCTCAGAGGCACCAAAACTAGGTGCTTGTACAGCGGGCATGTATGTATCACCAAAACCTTCTACTTGTTGCATGTTTAACATATCACCAACTAGAGGAATTTGATCAGCAAATGGATGTTTAACAGAAAGTGAGTTCACCTTGCCCCAGGCTAATGTTTCCATATTAGCTTCTACTGGTGAATACTTGTCTAACAGCTTGTGTTTGGCGCGCCTGTAAGCGTCTACAAGTAGCTCGTCGAAGCTTTCAGTATCGTTAGGTAGCCAAGAGTCAGGCTGACTATGAATAAGTTGCCACACAGCAGGTTCAATGCCACGTAAGAGTGCACGGCTGTTTACACCTTGTTGGTCTAACGTTGAAAGTACGCCTCCAAAAAGGGTTTGTACCACTTCCTGCCTAAAGTGCTTAACTAACGTGTAGCCAACCGAATCTTCACATGCGCATTCGTCCCATGTGTTTAGGTAAGCGAGGTCGGGTTTAAATTCAATGTCTTGCATATTGAGCAGCCCATACAAAAGGTGCTGCCAAGGAATAAGAAAGCGGGCATGATTATCTAACTGAATGGCGTAAAAGTCAGTCTCAGTAAAGGTGTCTTTTTCAAATAAACGGTCTCTTATTTGTTGTCCGCGAGCACCTAGCGCGTAACCACCGTCGCCCCAGACTTTGAAGTCATCAGCTGAAATTACTCTGGCATTTGCAGTCCATATTCTTCCCATATCGGGGTTTAAAACCATGGGAAGCTTTGATGCGCGCTTTGGTGGTGTGTTTACTGCTTCTTGTTCTTTTATAGCAGTGAATGAAGCCTGCTGCCTTTCCATAACTGCGCCGCCAGGAAGCCAAGCCGCATTGCCGCTTTCATCAACAATCACGAGGTTTTGCGTGGGAATAGCAATGCGTTGGCCCATCTTTATCGCTGCTTGGACATTTTTTGCATTGCCGAAGTTTATTATTCCCAAGTTCGCAGCAAACGGATGATGCGCTACCCAATTAAGCGCATAGCGCTTGCCATTGAGTTCTTTCACTGGCCCATACGAGCTTACTTCAAACTCAAATGTGTGCTCACCATCAGGTAAAGGAATACGCTCTGTTACCGTACTTGTGGCCGTCGATTCGCCTAGTTCAATCCAATCTACATTGTCTAAATTTGCATTGGTAAAACCCCAAGCGATATGGCCGTTGGTGCCTACAACTATGCCAGGAATACCCGGCAGGGAAACCCCGGTTATTTGTACATCGCTGCCCGATTCTTGATAGTTAAGCTGGGCGCGATACCAGATGATGGGAACCCGCAAGCCTAAATGCATGTCGTTTGCTAAAAGGCCTGCGCTTGTCGTGGTGTGACTCCCGGTCACCGCCCAGTTATTGCTACCAATATCAGGAAGCTCAGTACCGTTATATTGTGCACGGGCAATAGCAGTATTGTCGTTATCTTTTAAGTACTGAGTAGTCGCGTCTTCAGGCTCTTGCTTAATGCTCTCGCCATTACTATCTTCTGGTGAGTGAGTAATTGGGCGTAGCGATGCAGGGTACTCTGGAATAGGTGCTTCAAGCAGTGGTATCTCGCTGGCATCAAGCGCTGCCTGATAATTACTTGGCTGAGTAATGAAGCTGTATAAATCATTCCCAAATGTTGAAAGCAGTGCCTCTCTTGCTAAATCAAGCTCTACTTGGCTACCTTGTAAATCCAAATACATACTGTAAATCACAAGAATACTGTCGGTGGGGCGCCATTGTTTTATATCAACGCCTACAGCTAGGTATTCAAAAGGTGGCAACGTATACTCAGACAATGCGTCATTTACGCCGTGGGCGTAACGTACAAGTAGTTCTTGTTGTTTTGAGGGAAGGTTATCGAATACGGCTTTTGCTCGTTTCTCAAATTGATGAAAGCGGGCTTTTTTATCGATATCTAGGGCAATGTCGCCCACCCATTGTGACAAACTGCCCGATGCGGCGCGGCGCTGTAAATCCATTTGAAAAAAGCGATCTTGAGCATGCGCAAAACCCAGTGCATAGGCTGCGTCGAAAATATCGTTGGCTTTAATAACAGCTTGGCCTAGTTCGTCACGGCTTAGCTCAGTAGGTGCGTTTACGTGATAGGTGGCGCTATTTCCGTCAAGTGCGGGCAAACTCATACGAAGCGAGATGTACAATCCCAGTACCGTTAAAAAAAGCAGTGCTAAAACACTTAAAACCAACCACTTGAACCAATTTATCACGTGTAAAACTCCCTATTTTTCTCTATCCTAACCACAGAACTTGCAAAATTGAAGTGATGTTTTATGACACATACTAAGGCGGTGCCGTGGGGCCATTAATGTTGGATTGTCAGGCCGAAGAACTTCTGCCTGAAGAAAAGGAAAAGTTAACACATCCAGTAGTGGGTGGCGTTATTTTATTTAGCCGCAACTATCATGATAAACGTCAGCTTTCTGCGCTGGTTCAAGATATAAGACGCTTTGCAAAGCGTCCAGTACTGATCGCCGTCGATCATGAAGGCGGCCGCGTTCAGCGTTTTCGTGAAGGCTTTACTGCCATACCAGCAATGGGCGATATTTTAAGGCAGTCAGAGCATCAAGATGAAAGTGCTGCATACGCAAAAGCGTGTGGATTAGTATTGGCTTATGAACTTAAAACCTTAGATATCGATTTTAGCTTTGCACCGGTGCTTGATATAAATGGTGTATCGCAAGTTATTGGTGACAGGGCATTTTCAGACAGTGCAGACGACGTTATTCGCCTTGCCGCTCATCTAATCCAAGGTCTAAAAGCCGTAAATATGCCAGCTATTGGAAAGCACTTTCCTGGGCATGGCAGTGTAGCGCCAGATTCTCATGTAGCGTTACCCGTCGATGAACGCGAATTTGATGAAATACGCAGTACCGATATGGTGGTCTTTGAACGCTTAATTGAGCGTGCGTTGCTTGATGGCGTTATGCCTGCCCATGTTATTTATAATCAGGTGTGCGATAAGCCTGCGGGTTTCTCAACTAAATGGCTACAGGATATCCTTAAACAGGATCTAGGCTTTGGCGGCGCAGTATTTTCTGATGACTTGTCTATGCACGGCGCAAGTGTTGCGGGAAGTTACGTTGAGCGTGCTGAGACAGCGCTGGAAGCAGGTTGCGATATGGTACTTGCCTGCAACAATCCGAAAGGGGCTGAGGCTATCCTTGATGGATTGGAAACGCGCTTTGCTAACCCGTCTAAAAGCGATTTACAAAAGCGAGGGCGCGTTATGGCGCTTTACGATCGTATTATGCCAGTAGGGCTCAATGATAAATACGACAGTGCGGTTGAGCTGGTGAAGCGTTTAAGCGAACGGTAGTTTTTATAACTACCGTTTTTCATTTTCTGTTTTTAATGCCGTTTGCTTATACTGGTACTTCGTCTACGCCAGCTTCTACATTCATAAATCGCGCAAAAGTGAAGAGAAAATCGCTTAAGCGATTTAAATAAGCATGTACCACTTCCGGCACGTCATAATGTTTAGATAGGCTAATGACAGCACGTTCAGCCCGGCGGCATACAGCACGACAAACATGAGCCTGCGCAGCAGCCTTACATCCGCCAGGCAGCACAAACGACGTATTAGGCGGCATTTGACGGGTAATATTGTCTATAAGGCTTTCTAGGTTCTCAATATCAGTTTGTGTCAGCGTTGAGCTTGCTGAAATAGCAAAGCCAGCTTGAAACAGGTTGCGCTGAATGTCCTGGAGCATTGGCTTATGTTTGTCAGTAACATGCGCTGCTAGTAGCCCGATGTGGCTATTAAGTTCGTCCATATCGCCGTAGCTTTGTACTACTAAATCATCCTTATCTACACGTACGGCCTTGTCAGCGTAAATTTGCGTGCTGCCCTTATCACCAGTGCGAGTGTAAATCTTCATAAAAACCTATATCTCTCTATCAATCGCAAATGTTATTTTTTGTATTTAAAACCAAAGCACTTACACTAAGCGTTTACTTAAATCACTCGCTAACGTCAGGGCGATTGTAGCGACGAATTTGTACTACAAAACCAAACAGCGGGTGGTCGAAATAATGCAGTTGCGTACTGATTACACGTCTTTGCTCAGCTAACGGAACCGAAACCAGTTTGTACGCTGTTGATGTCGCTTGACGAGGCTTAGCAGCATTACCAGAGCTGTCATCTTCACTGCTGAAGTAGCTCATTGGCACCGGCTGGCGATAAAACATCTCGCCATCTACATGAAGGTAAGGTACGCGGTTGATATATTTAAGAAATACTTTGATAGTGCCGTCAATTTCCCAAATGGGGGTTCTTAATGAAGCATCGGTAGTGTCATCTTCACCTTGCTCTACAATTATCGGCGTATCAAGCGCTTTAAATGCGCCATACTCTATAGCCTGTGGGTTTGACAAACGGCGGTCCAAATCGGAAAAAATATCTGAAACAGCAAGAAATTGATCAGTGCCATGCGCTGCAGTTTTATCAGCTTCAAAAGCAGTACTTACACCACTTAGGCTGTTTTCATCTGTGCTCGATGTGTTTTTATAAGCATCATTATCAGTAAGAGCGGCGGTGGAGCCGTAACCAAACTCTGGAGCGGAATCGTCAGTTTCATTGTTTACATTATCAACGTGTTTTGGAGCTCGCATATCACCGTTCAAGTCAAACTGCTGCGCGTAGTTTTGCCCACCATAAAGACGCACGTTGAAAGCTTTGTTCTTACCAAACATAACTGGTTGACGCCAGGTTGCATGAAACAAACGTTCTAGCTCGCGATTTGAGCGTATTTGGCGAGAAATTGAAGACAGTGCTTGCTGATTACTGGTAAGCAGATGCGCTTTTGAAGCAAGCGGCCAGTCGTGTCCTTCAATGATAATAGGTAAACTTGCTGGAGCGGGTAGCCTATTATCCGGCTGATTCACCTTCCATACAATTACAGGTTGAAGCGCGCTGCTTCTAGACTTGCTCTCGCTTATCGAAACGCCTGAGTTTAGTTCGTCGTCGCCTGGAACAACAACGTTCAGTGCAGTGGTTACCTCAGCGCTAAGCCATGGCTTCGCTTCTTCACAGTACTTAAATACAGGCACCGTGACAGGTGAGGAATCTTTTACGCCGAAGAATGACGTCCAATAGCTGGCGATGGTTGCAGCATCAGGAGCGGGTGTCGCGTCGTCAGTGATGATCCCCTCATTTGAGTAGTCAAGGCTATCGCTATAGTCTGAGTCTGTTGAAGAATAAGTAGCGCCATACTCATCGCCATTAATGGTTTCGCTTTGTGCCTGACTCGCTACGTCTGGTGTAGGAGTTGGCTCATTGGCTGTTAAGCCGGATGTTTCATTATATCCATAGCCCGCTTCTTCAGAGTAAGAGCTAGGAGACTTGTCACCGTACTGCGCACTGTTATCTTTAGGCAGCGACAAAAAATCTACATCTTTTGCGGGCACGCTCAAAAGTCCGTTGCTAGGCCACTTAACCGATGTATCAGCGCCGCAAACGGCTAACCCTTGTTTTAGATAGCTTATATCAGGCGAAATGATATCGCTGATGATGTCTGCCTGAGCGCGAGGGGCTGACAAGTTGTCAGCCAAAGAAAACTGCTCTTCTAACTCAGTAAGTGCCACGTTGCGCTTAAACGCAATTACTTCCACATCGAACCACCAGTTGTCATTGGCGTTAGCTGCAGTTGAAATTGTCGTTAAGAAAATGGCGCTTATTGATGCAACTAACGGGCACCAGCGAGATAACTTCATGTTACCGCGACTCCTTTGCAAAATCGGCAATAATATCGCTAATAAACGCGATGCGCTCTTTAGCTGTTTCGGTCTTTTTCACCAAACGCAGTTTTTGGCTTCCTTCAAACTTAAAGGTGTTTGGTTTGGTTTGCACCAAACTAATAATATAGCCTGGGTTAACCTTAGTGGTTTCTTTAAACTCTATGGTACCGCCTTGGGCCGACAAGTCTACTTTTAGAATGCCTAACGCCTGGGCTTTTAGTTTAATTTCAGCCACTTCTATCAAGTTTTTAGCTGGCTCTGGTAATAGGCCAAAGCGGTCAATACATTCTACCTGGAATTCATCAATGTCGTCTTGCGACGTACAGCTTGCCAGACGTTTGTATAGCGATAGGCGAGTGTTAACGTCGGCAATATAGTCTTCAGGCAATAGGGCTGGAATACGCAGTTCAACTTCGGTATGGCCCGAGGTCGCGTCGTCTAATGATGGCTCTCGGCCTTCTTTAAGCGCGTTAACGGCTTTATCGAGCATATCCATATACAAACTGAAACCAATACTCGCTATTTGCCCCGATTGATCGTCGCCTAGCAGCTCACCGGCACCACGAATTTCTAAATCGTGGGTAGCAAGCGCAAAACCTGCACCTAAATCTTCAAGCTGCGATATTGCTTCTAAACGTTTTACTGCATCTTTGGTCATGCGCTTTGGATGAGGCGTTAATAAGTAGGCGTACGCTTGGTGATGCGAGCGACCCACACGACCACGAAGCTGGTGCAGCTGCGCTAAACCTAAATGGTCGGCTCTATCCATAATAATGGTATTCGCACTTGGTACGTCGATACCTGTTTCAATGATGGTAGTACACACAAGTACGTTGTAGCGCTGGTGGTAGAAGTCGCTCATTACGCCTTCAAGTTCACGCTCGCGCATTTGCCCGTGACCCACTGCAATACGGGCTTCGGGAACGATTTCAGCGATTTCTTCGGCCGTTCGCGCAATGCTATCCACTTCGTTGTGAAGGAAGTAAACCTGACCACCGCGCAGTATCTCACGCATAATGGCTTCGCGAATAACGGCTTTATTACGCTGCTGCACAAAGGTCTTAATTGATAAACGACGGGCCGGGGCTGTGGCAATAATCGATAAGTCGCGCATGCCTGATAACGCCATGTTAAGCGTACGAGGAATAGGCGTTGCCGTAAGGGTAAGGATATCAACATCGGCACGTAATGACTTAAGTTTCTCTTTTTGACGCACGCCAAAGCGATGTTCTTCGTCGATGATCACAAGGCCTAAATCTTTGTATTTAATATCGCTAGACAGCAGTTTATGTGTGCCTACTACGATATCTACTTTCCCTTCTCCTATGCGCTCAACCACAGATTTTTGCGCTTTACCGCTTACAAAACGGCTCATCACTTCAATTTCAAACGGCCATGCCGCGAAACGGTCTTTGAAGTTCTCGTAATGCTGCTGAGCCAGTAGGGTAGTGGGCACCAAAATAGCCACCTGTTTACCTGCATTAGCAGCAAGGAAGGCCGCGCGCATGGCAACCTCGGTTTTACCGAAACCTACGTCACCGCAAACGAGGCGATCCATAGCCGATGGACTGCCCATGTCGTGCATAACCGCTGCAATGGCTTGGGCTTGGTCAGGCGTTTCTTCAAAGGGGAAGCTGTCTGAGAACGCTTGGTAGTCGTCCCAGTTAATTTTATACGCAAAACCTGGCTTGGCTGCGCGGCGGGCATATACATCTAAAAGCTCGGCGGCCACGTCACGAACTTTTTCGGCGGCTTTTTGCTTGGCTTTTGTCCATGCGTCTGAGCCCAAGGCGCTTACTGGCGCGCTGTCGGCGTCGCCACCGGTGTAGCGTGAAATTAAGTGAAGCGAGGCCACAGGCACGTAAAGCTTAGATTGCTTAGCATACTCGATGCACAAATATTCGGTTGCTACGCCGCCCGCGTCCAACGTTTGAAGACCCAAATAGCGGCCAACACCGTGGTCGAGATGCACCACAGGCTGACCAATAGAAAGTTCCGCCAGGTTGCGGATAATGGCGCTTTCGTCGGTGGCGGTGCGTTTATCGCGAAGGCGGCGCTGGCTTACCTTTTGCCCTAATAGTTCGGTTTCGGTAATGAATAACAGCTCGCCTTCCTGAGTTTGCCAGCGGAAACTGTTATCAACCATACCCACGGTAATGCCAATGGCGTCGTGGCTTGCGATAAAATCGCTAAAGCTATCAACAATCTTTGGCTTGATGCCCGCTTTGGCAAGTACCGTAAGCAAGCCCTCTCGGCGACCTTGGGTTTCAGCACAAAACAGTACTTTAGCCCCGTTGTCAGTGGCTTGATTTACCGTTTTAATGAGGCGCTCAGCAGGTACTTTTTTCTGCGAGTTAATCGCGATGTCGTCAAGCTTTTCGCATTGAAGATTGCTAGTACCTGATTTTTCTTCAAGTACCTTGCTGGAAAGGGATGCACGTGGCCACTGTTTTATGGCACCAAATAGCTCATTTATAGGTAAAAATAGCTCGTCTGGTGCAAGCAGTGGACGGGCTAAGTTATAACGATACTGCTCGTAACGTTCTTGTACGTCGGCCCAGAAAAATTCGCTGGCGTCTTGCACATCACCGTGAAGTAATAGCAGGCTTTTAGGGTGAAGATAGTCAAAAAGCGTGGCGGTTTTTTCAAAGAAGAGGGGAAGATAATATTCCACACCGCTCGGCATGGTGCCCTTGCTTACCTGAGAAAATACGCTTTCAGATGCATTGTTTGCGTCGAACTTTTCTAAAAACTGCTGGCGGAAAAGCGTGATTGCCTCTTTGTCTGTGGGGAATTCTCGTGCTGGAAGCAAGCGAATTTCGTTAACAGCCTCGCCAGAGCGCTGGGTTTCAGTATCGAAATAGCGAATGGAGTCGATTTCGTCATCAAACAAGTCTATTCGAAATGGCTGGTCGCTTCCCATCGGAAAAAGGTCGATGATGCTGCCGCGCACCGAGAATTCGCTGTGGCTCATTACCTGACTAACATGCAGGTAGCCGGCTTGCTCGAGATTGCGTCTGAACTGATCTCTATCTAAGGTGTCGCCCTTGTTTAGCATAAGCAAATACTTTGCTAAATAATCGGTAGGGGCTAAACGCTGCATTAACGTGTTAACAGGCACTATGAATATGCCTTCGCCTTGCTGTGTAAAGCGGAATAGGGTTTCTAATCGCTGAGAAACAATGTCTTGATGGGGCGAAAACGAATCGTAGGGCAGTGTTTCCCAATCTGGAAACAGAGTAATAGGTGTATGCTTTGTATTATCGCTTAAGAAGAAGGCTATTTCTTTTTCGAGCTTCATTGCCGACGGTGTATCGGCGGTAATCAGTACAATAGGGCCTTTGTATTGGCTGAGTGCTTGGCTGATACATAGTGCGGCACTGCTGCCTTGAAGTTGGCCCCAGTGTTTGTGATCTTGTGATGAGGCTTCTTTTTTAGGCGCAGGTAATGGAAGCGATAATAAAGTGGCTGTCATGACGTCCTGTTTTTTAAGTGCAAGATGAGTTTTACGGCTTATATACTGATGTTAGGGTCTATTCAGATCCCGCTTTTTTTTCTTTTGCCCGCTTTCTTAGCTGTTGCGTTTGAATATGCAAGCTAGCGCGAACTAAAAGCTCCTGGTCTTGCTCTCGAATGGTGTTAAAAATAAAGGCGATATGGTAACGGTCTTCTACTTGCTCGCAAGTAATTACTTCGCCAAAACAAAAGATTGCTGCTGCTTCGGCATCCAAGAAAAGTTTAAGTTCCGCTTTGGCGCCCACATCCAATGCTTCTTTTGACTCGATGACCACACCGCCACCACCGAGCTTTACGGTTTTGAAGCGAAACTCTGGCTCGTCTTGCTGGTGCAAAACGAACGACATCATCAAGTCAATTTTTCGAGATTGATGGTTTAAGTAGTCAGCCAGCGACTCAGCGTGGTCACTTAGGTTGCGAAGCGGACGAATTGCCTGTGCTTCAATAGCGGCCATTTCGCTGGCAATGCGAAATGCATACGGCATCGACTCCTCTAAGTTTTCTTCATCAGGCACTACTTCGTCTTCACCTAACGGGCGCATATTGGCGTTTATGCGATGTGCGATAGAAAAATATTCATCGAATTGGGCTTTTTTTTGTTCTAGGCTAAGTTCGCTCACATCATTCCTCTGCCACTAATTCTTGTGCAGTTAGTAACTTATAAGTAGTATACCGATCACACGTAGTATACCCACTTTACTATTTTGGGGTTAACCCGTCATCTCGTCTTTGGGCTACTTATCTGAATTTCTCATTCATTAAGCATAGCTAAACATAAGGCAGATTACCGTATTACTGAAAAGCAAGGCGCTATGTTTTATCCTCTTTCTGCATTCATTGCTTATCGTTATGCCAAGTCTAACAAAGCAAGCCAAACCAGTTTTGTTTCATTCATTAATCGATTTTCAGTGGCGGGTATTGCACTGGGATTGATGGCGCTCATTATCGTTGTGTCTGTTATGAACGGCCTAGAAGGTCAACTAAAACAGCGCATATTAGGCATTGTCCCTCATATTGAAATTACAAAGACACCCATCATAAGCGAGAGTGAAATTACAAAGACACCCATCATAAGCGAGAACCCTAGCAGGACATCCAACGAAAACGCAATTACAGAGACACCCACGCAAACTGCAGAAAAAACGCAGGCAGTGACTTTAATAGAAATTAGCGAGACACCCATCGAAGGCGTTGTTGCCACTATGGCTTACAGGGAAGCTGAAGCAGTAGTGCAGTCTCGCTCGGACTTGCGTGGTGTTCAGGTTCACGGTGTTCAACCTGAAGTAATGATTGAGCACACTTTGGTAGCAAACCACATGGAGCAGGGGCGATTTAGCGATTTAACTGAGGGGAGTTTTGCTGCCATTATTGGGCGCTCACTTGCCATTAAACTTGAAGCGAGGGTTGGAGACAGATTGCGGGTTATGGTGGCAGGCGCAAGTGTGTATACACCTTTTGGAAGAATGCCAAGTCAACGGCTTGTAACCGTGGTGGGTGTCTTCGATATGGGCTCGCAGATGGATGACAAAGTGATGTATATGAACCTTAAGGATGTGAACCGCTTAATGCGAGATCCTAAAGGTAGCGAACAATCGCTTCGACTCTTTTTAAATGACGCTTTTAACTACCAAGCAGTTGTTAGCGCGCTCACCGATAGGGTGGGTGTCTCTGTAAATAATATGAAGACTTGGCGTGAGCGTCAGGGGCCGCTATTTGATGCCGTCAAGATGGAGAAGAACATGATGACGCTCATGTTGCTGCTTATTATCGCGGTAGCGGCATTTAATATCGTTTCGGCACTGGTAATGGTGGTAACGGAAAAACAAGGCGATATCGCAGTACTCCAAACTCAAGGTATGTTACCCAGTTCAGTAATGTGGATTTTTGTGTTAAACGGTTTGTTTAACGGCATTAAAGGCGCTGGCATTGGTCTAGTATTAGGCGTAGTGATTACGCTCCAATTAAATAACATTTTGGACCTTATCGGGTCGCCGTTAGCCTTAGCGGCAGACGGTAGAGGGCTGCCAATTGAAATGGACGTTGTACAAATTGCAGGCATTGCTTTGCTGTCTTTGCTACTGTGTGTTTTAGCCAGCGTTTATCCAGCGCGCAAAGCGATGAAAATTGCACCATCGCAAGCGCTCCAAAACGAATAAATCGCTGAATTTACCGTGCAAGTTAGTGCAAAATTCACTATACTCGCGGTCTTTTAAATTTTGCCCAGTGAGACGTCATGAACAAGAATTTTATCACCTCGCAATCGCTTCTACAGGATTCCTTTCGCCTAGCGGCAAAGGTGTATGAAGACGGCTTTCGCCCTGACTTTATTATTGGTATCTGGCGTGGTGGTGCTCCCATTGGTATCGCGGTTCAAGAATTCTTTGAATTTAAGAATACGTCAACCGACCATATCGCAGTACGTACATCGTCTTACTACGGAATAAACAAACAATCGAAAGAGATCCGTGTGCACGGATTACACTACTTGGTAGAAAACGCGAATGCTGATGACAAGTTGTTGATTGTTGATGATGTTTTCGATTCAGGCCGCAGCGTAGATGCACTTATTAAGCAAATTAATAAACTAATGCGTTTGAACATGCCTAAAGATATTCGCATTGCATGTCCGTGGTACAAGCCGCAAAACAACACAACAGACATCGTGCCAGATTATTACGTTAACGAAAGTGATGAATGGCTAGTTTTCCCTCATGAAATTGCGGGTTTGTCGGAAGAAGAAATTCGTGAAGGCAAAGGCGAGCTGGCTGACGTTATGGACATTTTGTTCAAAAAGTAGTGAGTAAATGCTTGATATAAGCGACTAGGAGTTACTGTCAAACGTATCTAAACCGCACGCTTGTGCGGTTTTTTTATCTTCCAACTTTGTTGGAAAAGATAGGGTAAATGTGGTGCCCACGTTTACTTCACTTTCTACGCTAATGGTTCCCCCCATCGCTTCAACGATGGAGAACGAGATATAAAGTCCTAACCCAGTGTCTTAGGTCTTCCCGCATTGTTTAGCGCATTTTGTAACGCGATGGCGCCAGCTTCAAAGGCGATGTAGCAGGAGGCGTCTGCACTTCCAACGCCATAGGCTCCACCATCGTCATTCACACAAAAAAGCGCTAACTGGCACTCCGCGTCAACGGTACTGCCGTCGCAAAGTAGCGCTCCTAAACAAGAGCTGGAAATGAAATAAGGCGCGGTAAACGCGCTAAGGCCATGTTGAAGCTCGTTAAAAAGTAAGTCTGCATTGCCGTAGCCAATAACGAGTGAAGGTTTATTTTCACTAAATAACCTATCTATTTCGGACACCATACTAGGTGCGTCGTTACACTCCAACGAAAATGTTTGTATATACATTCGGCCTTTACCACTCAACCATACTCTTTAATAATAGATTGAAATTAGGAAAAGCTTATTAAACATTAGTTGAAGAGTTACACGAGTTACAGTAATTGTGTTGAAGAGAATTTAATTATCGAGGTAAAACTTGTCGTGAAAGGTATAAACCCACGTTGGCTGGTAGATCACTAAAAGCGTTATCGCCATACCGTTTAACAGAGCTTCAGGAAAGACCAAAAGTGGTATAAGCAAAACGTAGTTGTCAAAAATGATGTCCCAAGTATATGTACCTTCAATGTAATAAAATGCGCCGAGCGTTAGCGTCTTTAATGCAATAGAAAGAGCGGCAGGGAAAAAGGCACAAACAAAAATGTACACGAAAAGTTGTCGAGGAATACGGTGAAAAGAAAGCATATAAAATAGATAGGTTATGCCAATGGGTAGAACGGTGCCGAGTAGCCCGTTAACGCCAAAGTTTTCCCAACTTCCGTAGCCGACTGCATTTGCGCCTAGTAGCGCGATAAACGATGCAATAATAGCGTTTCTAAAGCCGAGCATTAATGTCAAAACTGAAAGGCCTAGAAAATGAACATCTAAGCCCTCGAAGATGCCTGCTTTAAACAACCAGAGAACGAAAAGCGAAGCAGCAGTACCAAAGATAAGGTGTTGCTGCTGCTTGTTACTCGCAAAATGAGTAAAGTCCACATGCCTGACCGCACCGAGTAGAAATACACCGTAAATCAGCAATGCTAGCAGTTGTAGTGAACTCACTTTTATTCCTTAGTTAATGGCGGGGAGCAGTATTTAGTACTGTTTACCCTTTATACTCAGCCCAAATAGGCGCGTGATCAGACGGCTTTTCGATGCCTCTCAGCTCATAATCAATACCGGCGTCATGTAGTTTTGCATGAAGCGGTTTTGTTGCCAAAATCAAATCTATGCGAAGGCCACGATTATCGTTGAATCCTTTTGAGCGGTAATCGAACCATGAAAACTTGTCGTTTGTCTCTGGGTTGAGTGTTCGAAAACTATCTTCAAAGCCCCAGTCAATTACTGTGTTCAACCACTCACGCTCTTCCGGCAAGAAGCTGCATTTTCCAGTTTTCAGCCAACGTTTGCGGTTGTCTTCACCAATGCCAATGTCCAAGTCTGTATGAGAGATGTTGACATCGCCCATAACAATCACGTTGTCATCTGGTGTGTGGTTATCATCTAGATAAGTCATTAAGTCTTTGTAGAACTTACGCTTAGCTGGGTACTTGGTTTCATGCTTTTCGTTTTCGCCTTGAGGAAAGTAACCATTTAGAACGGTAACGGGCTCGCCAGCATCATCGGTGGTTTTTAAAATAATCATGCGACGTTGGGCGTCTTCGTCATCTGTTGGGAAACCCATCGACACAGAAAGCGGCTCTTTCTTCGCCAAAAAAGCAACGCCGTAATGACTCTTTTGCCCGTGGAAATAAACGTGATAGCCCATGGCCTCAACGGCTTCTACCGGAAACTGTTCGTTGTGAACTTTAATTTCCTGTAAGCCAATAATATCGGGTTGGTGTGCGTCGATAACCGCCTGAAGTTGATGTAGACGAGCGCGAATACCGTTTATATTAAATGAGATTACTTTCATGCTTTTTAGTGGTTGCTTCGAATTTGGCTAGAGTTTACCAGAAACTGCACGGCCGCTTAACGACGTTTTGCCACTATATTAATGCATTCAGTCGATTGGCTAGATTAAGTTTATTTATAGCTAATGGTGAAATCGCTGTGTATTAAAATCTCGTCATTAGCATAAATTTAGTCATCCATTAATCACACGTTTGCCTCATGGTAGGGAGTGTCATTTGGTGCCGTGCGCTTGCCGAGTGAAATCAAAAACTCAAACCAAGCATTTGCGTCTTGCACCGCGTTCTTAACAAAGCTTTCATTATCTAGGCCGAGCTCGGGTAAGAGTGTTTCTACTTCTTGTTTGAAAGACACCCATGCTTTGGCACATCCTGCCATCGCTTGATAATACTCGGTAGGAATATCTAACGTCATGGCTTCTAACCGCCTAACAATAATGTTGGCGCCCATTGATGAGCCCAACCATACATAGATGGCTGCGATGGCATGGCTGGTGGTTGAATTAGAGCAAGGAGTTAACTGTGCGATAGCCTGGGCGTTTAAGACTGGCTCATCTTTGTTTTTTATTCTTGTAGTAGGTTCGAGCTTGGCATGGGTGTCATTGTAACGTTGTTGAGCAGACAGTGTTGCGGACGACAACGCGTGGGTGTCATTGTTAAGCGCTAGTAGAACAACTTCGCTATTGAGCATTGAGGCGATGCGGCTAAGGGAAGGGGTCTGGAGTGCAGCCTGTTTTACGGTTTCTGCTGTTGTTTGGTGAAACACCCTCATGATGTTAAGGATGGCAAGATAGGCCTCATGGTTAAACTCACTATCTTTGTGGTACATCGAGAAGGGAAAGGTATTTTCCAAGATAGCGTGGTTGGCATGGGTGTCTTGCTTAAGAGCAGTAAATAGATTGCGCATGAGGTAAAGGTCTTTGCGTTTAAGCTTTCACAGCGTTGGATGATTTGCTCTAACTTTATCATGGGTGTCTTCGTAACGGGCGAAAAATGTCAATGTTAATAATGTAATGGCTGATTGAGTGAAAGTCGGGAGATGATTCCCGTAATTTTAGGGGTAAACCTGGGTGTCTTCTTTATATTGTTTTTGATGATGAAGAAGAGCTATGGATGGGTGTCTTTGTAAGTGGGTTAGCCGAGGGGGCTTTTTTAACGCTTATTGCATTGCGCCTATTACTGGGGCAGGTATACTTGCCGCAAAATTTGAGATAGGTGAAATAACGTGTTTCCAGAAACAGTTGCAGACAAATTAAGTGATGCGGTTATCGAGCAAGCGATGAAGCTAAGTGCAGAAGACCGACAAGAGCTTGTAGTGAGCTATATTGCAAAAGCAAATGAAATTTGGATGGTGCAAGGTAGTGAAGGTTTTGTGATGTTTGAAGGTGGTGAAAGCGTTCAGCTACCAGTATTCCCGCATCACGATTTAGCTCAAAAGTTTGTAGATATAAACGAAATTGAAGGCCAATGCGTGAATATTACACTCGATGAATTTATGCAAACTTGGTTGCCAGGCCTTGATAAGAATGGCGTTGAGCTAGTAATGTTCCCCACCACGAGTGATGTTGAAAACCTAGTTATGACTGCAGATGACTTAGCCTCAGAGCTTAGCGGAAATTAAGCAAGGTATAGAGATCATGAGTTCTCTCGAAACTTTGCTTCCTCTGGCTTCATCTTTGGCTAACGCGAAAGGATGGGACGATTTTACTCGTACACTGATGCTTGCGGGTAAATCGCTTGTCCCGCTTCCAGCGGAAAAACGTTCGGCTGAAACAGAAGTAGAAGGGTGTGAAAGCCCGGTATGGCTCGCCACTTTTGACGAACAAGGCAGTTTGATGGCTTACTCGCCTAGCAAAGTGATTCGCGGCGTGCTTGCAGTATTGTTAGAAAAAGCAAACGAGTTAACCCCGCAGCAGCGCAGTGAATTCGACTTTGAGAGATATTTGTCTCGCTGTCAGCTGGAACGCTACTTAAGTCAGTCCCGTGGAAACGGGATTAAATCTGTAATAGCTAAATTAAAGGGCATCTAGCCGTTAAACTAGTGACTGCCGTTATTTGTTTTTTGCTTCAATCCACTGGCTCATGTACTTGCTCGCTGTCAGTGTTTGATGCCACAACAAGCTTTGCATAAATAAACCGTTTCTATGCGTGTTAAGCGACTGTTTTAAACCAATGATTCTTTCAATTAACGGCACATCGGGCTGTTCGCTTTCAAATGAGCTAAGTATTGATGCCGTTAAGCTACTAGCGCTATCCCACGTAGACTTATCATTGTGAAGTGCCACAGCTTGTCTGACGTAGTCTTGAATAACCGCTGCGTCAGTTGTATTCGCGCTACAAAGCGCACCAGGCCATTGCGCTAGCTGCTTTGGATCATCGATTTCCTGTATATTGCTATTAGCAGTGATTGAACCGGTTGAGGTGATACCTTCTGCGCCTATCCACGTGGTGATACTAGGAGTAGCGCAGCGCATCGCATCAATTAGTTTGCCTTTAATGCCTGCGCCAAATCGTAAAGGAGCGATCAGCGCCTTTGCACTCAACATTATAGACTCCACATTTTCGGCCCAACCTTTTACCAAAAAGCCTTGTTTTTCGTTGTGCAGTTGGGTGGCCTTTTTAGGCGGGTAAGCGCCGTATATGTGCAATTCTGCTTTAGGTAGCGCTTTTCTTATCTCAGGCCATATGCTTTGCTTAAGTTGCAGGACCGCGTCCCAATTAGGCGCATGGCGAAAGTTCCCAATATGAACAAAGTGCGCTCTTTCCTCAAAAGAAAGCGTGACGAGGGGCGTTTTTCCTACCACAAGAGGGTGGTATTGGAGCTGCGCTCTAGGTACACCGTAATGTTCCGTCAAAAGCGCCATTTCTCGTTTTGAAATTACTAATGTAAGGTCGCTTCTTAGTATTGCTGCAACTTCTCTTTGCGCCAATTCGCTATTTAACTGAGCAAGGCGAGCATCATTGTCCTGTTTTACCGCTTCGTGCCTAGCCTGACGCAGGCTGTGCAAATCTTCAGTGTTTAAAACTCGAAGTGCATCTGGGCACGCTTCTTTTACTCGCCAAGAAAATTGCTCTTCTGTCATGTAGCGGTCGAATATAACAACGTCAGGCTTTATATGCGCTATTTGGCTATTAAAAGAACTACAATTCAATGCCACAGAATGCACATCAACGCCTAATGCTGTAAGGTCTTCTTTATGGTCGCTATCGGTGGCAGCGGTCAGAAATGTCACATTGAAATCGGCAGATAAGCAACGCTTAATAATAGCTAACATATTTTGGCCCGCGGCCGAAGAATTTGGCTCAGGCCACACATAACCGATAACAGCGACATTTAACATGGATGGATTACAACTTTTGCTTTAAGAATTATGCCATCAAGGGCATAGTGAATAGTATGCAAATACTACCATAAATTTGAATTGGTCATTACAAAAGCAAGTGTTCCTTAGAAAATCTAATTCTTATAGGTAATTACCCTAAGTTTTTCTGTGTATTAGAATTATTTGTATGTAAAAAGGGGCAAAAAGCTATAATACAGGCCTTCCAGAGATGCGCTGAATACACGAGGGCAGTGCGTATCAGCGGCGTTGCGTGAATTGTTGATGTTCAGCGTAAAGCAAGATTTTCAAATTGAAAATGAGCCCCGCGGTATCACGGCTTATGAAGGATTCAGGTTAACTTAATGATTAGTAAAGAAATCATACTTTTTTACTAGTTGATACTTATTGACCAACTACATTTTTGTGCCTATACCTTAATGGACACAAGGCGAATGGAGGTGCCTTCAACGCTATATTGACAAAGGCGGCATGAAAGAGAGTGCACGAATGAATTTAGATGAATTAGTTTCGAAAGCGGAAAACCTCTTTGTTTTACCTGATTCGGTAACTCGACTTAAAGCTTGTATGGATGATGAAGCTTCAAGCATTGACGACATCGGCGATATTATTGCTTTCGATCCGTCATTGGCAACGCAATTGCTAAGAGTAGCAAACTCAGCGCTCTATCGTTTTCCTAATAAAATAGACACCGTCACAAGAGCCATCCAGGTAGTGGGGACTCGCTCCACTTACGACTTGGCACTGGCTTATGGCGTAAGCCAAGCATTCAGTGATGTAGACGGTCAACGTATCGATCTCGACAAGTTTTGGGAGCAAAGTGTATCGTGCGGTCTCTTGGCAAAATACTTTGCCGATATGCGCAATATTCGTGAGCCTGAGCGACTCTTTGTTTCGGGGCTGCTTCACAACATAGGCGAGCTGGTAACCGTTTCGGTTTTGCCTGAGTCGGCAACCCGTTGTCAGGCATTCAACACCAGAGTAAGTCCTGCTGAACTTCAATTTGGAGTGCTAGGGTTCACGTACGCGGAATTATCGGCAAGATTAATTGAAAAGTGGGGTATTCCAAGCTCTATTTATACGCCAATTGCCAGTATCCACAAAGAAGAAGAGGAGTCTGCTTCAACAGATGAGAAGATTCTACAACTCTCATATGTGTTGGCACTCGATAACGTTAACCCTGAGATCTACCCCAGTTATCATAACTTAAAGCCAGAATTGCATGAGGCATTGTCGCTTAATCGCGAAGATTTAGAAGACGCGCTAGATATAACCAACCTGCAGTGTATTTCGGTGATTTCTCTGTTTAACCCTAACGCGTTTATACTGTATTAATGTAACGTATTTAACGTACTTCTCGTAATGCCGTAGCGATCAGTCGAAAATCGCTACGGTTTGCCTACTGATGGCAATCACTTCATTATCCTTATCCCAAATTGTTGCTTCAGTATGACCATAACCATCTGCAGCTTGTCTTGTGTGAGCTTTATAAGCAAACCAGTCTGTCGGGCTTACCGGCTTGTGAGGATGGATAAATTCTAAGTTCCAACTTACTGTACTGGCTGGTGCCGGAAGCTTCATCATTTGTAAAAGTGTAGGTGGCCATGCGTCGATCATAGTAATGATATGTGCATCAGTGATGGCTTCGGGGGGCTGCTTGAAGCGCATAAAACCGTGATAATGGCTGGTTTTTCTGCGCGTAAATGGAATGCCGCCATCTTCAATTGCCAAATCAAAATAGCGTAAGAATTTAGGCGTAACTTTAGGTATTTGCGGGATGAACTTTGCTTTATTCGGCTGAGGCATGTCGTGTGTATCTGTATTCTCAACTTGAATACCTGACTGACGCGCAACACCAAAACAGGCTTGCGAAAAAACACAGCTTTTGCCGTCTTGAATAGCATGAGCGGTGAACTGAGAGACATTTTTCCCTGTTCTAAGTAGCGTTACTTCGATAGAAAAAGGCGTTTCAAGAGATAGGGGACCAACAAAGTTGGTGGTAAAAGAGCGCAGCACGCGGTTATCAGTGACTTGCTGCTTTACTGCGGTGAAAAGCATACCGGCAGAAATACCTCCAAACGCAGTTCGTCCCTGTCCCCACGTCTTAGGGATAACTAGTCCATCAACTTTCCATGTGTTTTCCGAAGTTTGAGATAATTGAGGAAGATTGAGCAATTCATCTACTGTCATATTTGCTTGTCTGGTCTGATGAGTTAAGTGTTTGTCATCGTACCTTAAGCGCTATAGAACGAAAAGCCTCAGTTAGAAATTTTCGTTATGTTAACAAATAAGTAACAATTAGTTGTTTATTTTTTTGCCTAATGCATAGACTGGGCTATTGTCACTCTAAAGGACTGTTATGGCCCATACTCACGTTGAAGGTATTCCCGCTGCAGAAGCAGGAGCATCTAGAAGTTACCGGAATTACGTTCTATTCATATTAACCTTGGTGTATGCCTTTAACTTTATAGACAGGCAAATCATTGGGATATTATCTCCTTTTATCAAAGCTGATTTGGGGTTAGATGACGCCCAACTTGGGTGGCTTAAAGGTATCTACTTTGCGCTACTTTATACCGTGATGGGGATCCCAATTGCATGGCTTGCCGACAGGTACAGTCGCGTTAATATTATTGCGATCTCTCTAACGCTTTGGAGTGGTTTTACCGCTGCATCTGGGTTAGCTGCCAATTACATGCAGCTTGCTATAGCACGTATTGGTGTCGGCATTGGTGAAGCGGGTGGTAGTCCTCCGTCCCACAGTATTATTTCTGACTTATTCCCTAAAGAAAAACGCGCGGGCGCGCTCGCAATATACTCTTTAGGTATTCCTTTTGGCGTCATGCTTGCGTTCTTTGCATCAGCGTTCTTTTTACAGGGCGGCTCTGCCGACTGGCGAACGGTAATGTACAGCGTAGGTATTCCAGGGGTGTTACTGGCTATTTTGCTTAAGCTCACGATCAAGGAACCTGCCAGAACGGTCTCTTTACCAAGCGCAGATGATGCGAATAAGCCGAGTGTAAAGTCGTCGCTCAAGATGTTACTGAAAATTCCGACGTGGTGGGGAATGGCACTGGGTATTTCCTTTGGATCATTCGGTAACTATGCCATATCGACATGGGTAATTGATTACTACGTTCGCGCCTTTGCGGGTTTAGATATTACACAGTTGCTAATCGTTTTTGGCATTATCAATGGCACCGCCTATGCGCTCGGTGTATGGCTAGGAGGCTACATTGCTGATAGATGGGGTAAGCACAATAAAAAAGCTTATGCGTTATTGCCCGCTATCGCACTTATTATTGGTGTGCCGGCATTTTATGCATCGTTACAAGTGCAAGATTTGTGGCTATCAGTAGGGCTCATGGCGCTGTTGTTATTCACCAGTGGTTCATACCTAGGCCCAAGTTTTGCGATGGCACAGACACTAGCTCCTATAAACGTAAGAGCCATGTCGACAGCGTTGTTCTTCTTTGTATTGAACATCATTGCGTTGGGCGGTGGCCCAACGCTGACGGGTATTATTAGCCAAGCATTGGTGCCATCTTTAGGCGAGACGGAGGCATTGAGACAGGCACTCATCTACCTGGTAGTTCCTTACGCGCTTTCTATTGCCGTGTTCTTATGGACGAGCACGAAGATTGTAAAAGATTGGGAAATGGCAGAAGCCAGAGGCTTATAGTATTATCGAACTTTCATGCTAAGGGGCTGATTTAAAGCCCCTTTGTTGTTTGAGTATAAAGGAGTGTTTTGGTGACGTCGTCAGAGTTGAGTTTTCATTTTGCCCATGCAAATGGATTTCCCGCAGGTAGTTATAGTGCGATGTTTTCAGCGTTGCCTAATCACTTTCATCGTCTTCATGTTGAGCGCTTTGGACACGATCCTCAGCTTCCAGTGAATGGTAACTGGCGCAATCAAGTTCAAGAACTCATCAAGCATATAAAAAAAGAGAACAAGGATCCGCGAGGCGTGTATGGTATTGGGCATTCATTTGGTGCTGTAATTACCTACATGGCGGCATGCGAGGCGCCAGAGCTGTTCAGAGGCATTATTTTATTCGATCCGCCACTTGTTGTTGGCCCGTTAAGTTACTTTTTTAAATTCGCGAAACACACGCCGTTAATTAACAAGCTAACGCCAGCAAAACTCGCGCAAACACGCAAGACCAGCTGGCCAAGCAATACTGATATGGTGGCGTACTTTCACAGCAAAGCATTGTTTAGGGACATGGATAAACGATGCGTGCGCGATTATGTAAAATCTGTAACAGCCTTAAAGGGTGACAATATTTCACTCACATTTCGTGCAGAAGTAGAAGCAGATTTGTTTCGCAATGTTCCGCACAATTTGGGTAAATATAAAGGTAAGCTTAAGTGTCCGGCCGTATTGGCGACAGGAAGCAAAAGTAACGTGTGTAAGCCCGAAATGTACTCGCGGCTTCTGAAGCATAATGCTATTGAGCATAGCGTGCTCGATGGTGGCCATATGTTTCCACTAGAACACCCTGAGCAGGTAGCGAGCTTTATTGAGCGTACATTAACGCATTGGAATAATGAGGCGAATTAAATATTACAGAGATTGATTTAAGCGTTTTAACGCCAAAATCAATCTCGCCATAACATTAGGATAAATGAGTTAGTCGTGCTTTCTAGGCTTGCTTAGTCCACCCACGGGCTGACCTAACATTTCTCGCGTCACCAGTACCACGCCTTTTTCAGATACGCGGAATCCACGAGCCTTGTCTTGCTCGTGATCGTAACCAATTGTAGTACCTTCAGGAATGACACAACCTCGATCAATAATCACCTTTTTCAGCTTACAATGGCGTTTAATTTCCACATCAGGAAGAATAACGGCGTCTTCAATAAGACCATAGGAATGTACGCGTACATTGGAAAAGCAAATAGATGAACGAAGTGTAGAGCCTGAAATTATACAGCCCCCAGAAACTACGGAGTTAATCGCTTCACCACGTCTGTCGTGGTCTTCCCAAACAAACTTTGCTGGTGGCAGTTGCTCTTGGTAAGTCCATATAGGCCATTTTCTATCGTAGAGGTTCAATTGAGGTACAGGAGCAACCATTTCCATATTGGCTTCCCAAAATGAATCGATAGTACCTACATCGCGCCAATAGGCGTTGTCTCCGCCACTTTTCTCAAAAGGATAGGCGTATACAGGGTGGTCGGCGATGATTGATGGAATGATGTCTTTACCGAAGTCTCGCTGCGAGCCCATATTTTCAGCATCAACACGTAATTGCTCGAATAAAAACTCTGTATCAAACACGTAATTGCCCATAGATGCTAAGCAGCGCGTTGGGTCATTAGGAAGTGGAGTCGGGTTAGCTGGCTTCTCTTCAAATCCGTTAATACGATAGTTTTCATCAACCGACATAACGCCAAACGCACCCGCGGCTTCTTCCAAGGGCACTGACATACATGAAACCGTCATTTTTGCACCAGACTCTTTGTGCTTGGCCAACATATCACCGTAGTCCATACGGTATATGTGGTCGCCTGAAAGGATCATGACATATTTTGGAAGCTCATCACGAATGATATCTATGTTTTGGAAGACCGCGTCTGCGGTTCCTTCATACCAACTGTCGGAGAAACGTTGAGAAGCGGGTAGGATTTCTACAGATTCGCCAAGTTCTTTTTTGAAATGACCCCAACCGCGAACCAAGTGACGAATAAGAGAATGCGACTTGTATTGGGTAACCACGCCTATTCGACGGATACCTGAATTAACACAATTTGATAGCGGGAAATCGATAATTCTAAATTTACCGCCGAAATAAAGTGCCGGTTTGGCTCGCCAATTAGTGAGCTCGTGTAGTCTAGAACCTTTACCACCCGCGAGGATGAGCGCATATGTATCGCGAGTAAGGTTACTGATGTAACGAGAACTTTGATCTGCCATTTCCTATAAACTCCTGTAATAAAGCGACAACTGTGTATCGATAGAAATATAAAAAGAAAACGAAGTGTTGCGATTGACTGCGCTATGCATGATAGGCCTGATTGAACAGGCTTTCTTGATAACCTAAATCCATATTACACAAGATAATTTAGAATGACAGCGCGATTTTCATGCTTTGTGATGAAATGGTAAATGTTTTTAAAAAATTGTAGGTTGGGGGGCTCTCGCCCTTACAGAGACACCCATCTTAATTCCCTTAATCTCATCCAATGGCATTCAACTGTTGCTCTTACAAAGACACCCACCCCTATCTCTTATTCTTAAACTGGAATAGGCTTCTTGAATTAAAATTTTAGCATGACACCCATCGCTACTATGAGTTGGTTACTTAGTAAATTTGACGATAAAAAAGTTAGCGAGACACACAACTCAATTTCATCATGCGCATCCAGAAAAGCCCTCGATCAAAGCAAGTCACTGTGTAGACACCCATTTTTAAACTGTAGAAAGTTAGTCTACACTTTGCTCGATAAACGAAGTGGTTACTTCATGCATCATAAGGTTTTATTGCCGAGTGTCCTTTCTCGGTAACGCGAAAGAGAAGGCTCATAATAGTTATTTTGAGTATAAATTTGCTTTCAACTGCGTTAAACATGACGGAATGGGTGTCTATCTAACAGTAAAATGAGCAAGAAAGATCTTTAAGTGACAAATGTTAATTAAATGTTATATTTGAAGGGTCAATTCTTTTATGGAGTCTCAGATGGGAGCGTTAAAAAAACTCTTAATGGTCGTAGGTGTTGTTATCGTATTATTTGTCGCAACAAGCTTTTTTATTCCTAAAGATTACAGCGTTGAAAGAACAATTAATATTGATGCTCAGCCATCAGAAATATATCCCTATGTCGTTGATTTGAAAGAGTGGAAGAAATGGGGCGTATGGTTCAAGCGTGATCCTGATATGAAACTTGATTATTCAGGGCCTGATAGAGCTATTGGGATGCGTTCCGAGTGGTTAAGTGAAACCGAGGGAAATGGAGAAATGGAGATTACGCAACTAGAGCATAACAGACGTGTGATGTACCGATTATATTTTCCCGATTTTGACATGGGTTCATCGGGCGTCGTAGAAATTGAGCCCACAGAAAATGGTTCTCTTGTAACCTGGAGAGATGAAGGCTCGGTAGATAATAACCCAATAAACAAATATTTTGCTTTGATGAT
Source organism: Alteromonas sp. CyTr2 (assembly GCF_947311905.1). Lineage (NCBI taxonomy): Bacteria > Pseudomonadati > Pseudomonadota > Gammaproteobacteria > Alteromonadales > Alteromonadaceae > Alteromonas > Alteromonas sp. CyTr2. The sequence goes on from NZ_CAMZMZ010000001.1 coordinate 177,164, forward strand.
GGACAGCATGATTGGTCCTGATTTCGAAATGGGTCTAGAAAATCTCAAAATACTCGCCGAAAACGCTGGGTAGGGCATACAACTTTCTGATCTGACTGAATAAGTGCACCGTATATGTTCAATCGAATTGCGGTGCATGCTTACCTTCCATGAAACAAAAAAAATTACTTATTACAGGCCTTTCGCTTAATAAACTAGCCGACCTACTGATCTCTGCTAAAACAACCTTGACCGCACTTCTTATTAGCATCGGCGCACCAGTTTGGATGATAGGCTGGCTGGTTCCAATTAGAGAGTCGGGCGCGCTTCTGCCTCAAGTACTTATTAGCATTTATCTTCGAAAACATACTCAGCGGCACTTGGTTTGGCGTGTCGGTATGCTCACACAAACGCTTTCAGTTTTCTGTATGCTGCTCGCGGTCATTTTATTTTCAGGGGGCTTGGCGGGTACCTTGATACTTATTTCCCTTGTCTTCTTGAGCCTGGGTCGCTCTGCCTGTTCTCTTACCGTGAAAGATATGGAGGCTGACGTAGCTAAGAAAGGAGAGCGGGGTAACCTAATCGGAATTGCATCTACCGTTTCAGGCATGGTCACCCTTGTTATCGCTATACCTTTGACAATTTACGACGGCTCTCTTTCTTCGAACGTGCTGCTGATAGTCTTGTGCGGGAGTCTTTTATCATTTGTTTTGACCCTTATATGTGTATGGCCTGTTAAAACGACGGTAGATGTGGGTGATAAAGAGGAGAAAGCGTTTAGTATTGACTTCGACGCCACGGTTTACAAATTCATTTTGGTAAGAGGGCTTTTCGTTCACTCAGCCTTGGTTGCGCCTTATTTTATGATAGAAAAAAATGGAGATGTAAAAGAGCTGCTTCCTATTTATATAGGAGCCGAAGCAATTGCTGCTCTTTTATCATCAATAATTTGGGGAAAGATTGCAGACAAAAGCGCAAAATTAACACTCCAAATTTCAGGGGTACTCGCAATAATTTCATGCATTGGTTTGCTTACATTGCAAACGACGACGATTGTAACCTCTGCACTGTTGTTTTTCTTGTTATCGGTATCCCATGCTGGCGTAAGAACCGGACGGAAAACATATAGTTTAGATGTTAAAGAAGGCCATGAACGAACAGAGCTGGTTGGCTTCTCAAACACGGCTATAGGTATGATTTTATTAGCATTCGGTGCACTTTACGCTGCATTAACCCCTGTTTTAACCTTTTCAGTGGTTTATATTATGGCTGGTATGCTGTTACTGGCAATTATCATTACTGTTATCTTACCTGACGAGAAGTAGAATGGTTTAGTCAAAGCATATCGCTGCCGAAGATATTTTGGCCATTCGTTTTCTTTTAGTATTTGCTTGGAACTTCCGCATAGATGAACCGTCTCCTGCCGCGACTGAAAACACGTTTTCGAAATCACTGATAATGTGATGCCAATGATGTTGGCATACACCAAGAGGTTTTACATGTTGAATGGGTCTCGTTTGAGCGGCTATCGAATCGGTGTTGCGCAACAGTTGGATTGACTGGTTAAGAAGATCGCAATAGTCATTCAATGTGAAATCTAAGCCGCGAGTGTTTCTACATCGTTGGTGGCTCTTTAATGGCATTAACCCTTTTATTGTCTTGTTTTGTGAAATACTCGTGTTCAATCTTTTATTAATGCTTGTGTGATATGAGTCTTGTAAGCCCGTTGCGACCTTTGCGCGTATAGGGTTTAAGTCAACATATGCCATACATGAAAGTAGAGCTTTTTCTGTTAGCAATGCTTGTGAACGGAAGCGACCTTCCCAAAATCTGCCAGTACAATCGTCCTCTTCGTTTGCTTTTCTCGCAATATACTCGTTTAAATTTCTCATGAACCAGCTTATGTCGTAGAGCCTTTTTCTATACACATCAGCAGTACTTTTAACTGTCTCATACTCACTTTCGCTCAAGATCTCGCCCTTCATAAACTTTTGAGTAAGTACGGTTCCTTTGTGCATTTTATGCCATTGATGTAACACAGTTTGTAATGACCATGAGAGCGCTGCCTCTTTATTCACGCATAAAACGATATGGACATGGTTACTCATAACAGCGTAAGCACAAATATCTATCGCGAATACCCGGCTCAAAAATAACAGCCGTTGTTCTACCCACGATTTTCGATGCTCGTAACTAACTCTATTGTTTCGGTCGTACCCGCAGAGGTAGCTACGGCGCACGCAGCGAGATATACAATGATAGTAGGGTGTATCTTTTAAACTAATGAGGGATTTTCTGCTTTGAGCCATGTTAGATAAATGCAAGGTAATTAGTCATTGTGTGACCTTAGCATTGTGAATATTCAGTTGTGACCTGACCGATGGACTTGTTTTGTTCTAGAAGAGACACCCAACGTAAGACTTTTCGCTGAAAAGCAATGAATATTTGAAGAGACATCCATTGCAAAGCTAACTTGCTGAGCGTGAAAGAATGTATTTATGAGTTTGTGCCTATAAACTTATAAAGACATCCATTACATAAACGGTGATTTTACGTGAAACTTCACAATTAGGGTGGGTGTCTTTCTTAGAGGGTAGAGGGGGCGCATTGCCGCATCCCCCCATCAGTTTTTTATTTTGCTAGAAGCGCATTAGCTACTTTCGACACGGGAGAGCGGCCTAAAAGTTCTGAAATGTAAGAAGACGCTTTTAACAACTTCGTCATGTCTATACCTGTTGATATACCCATACCGTTCAACATATATAGGACGTCTTCAGTTGCAACATTCCCACTTGCACCTTTGGCATACGGGCAGCCTCCAAGTCCTGCAACAGCTGAATCAATTGATGAGATGCCGTATCCAAGGGCAGTGTATAAATTCACTAGCGCTTGTCCATAAGTATCATGAAAATGGGCGGCAACTTTGCTGACATTAATCTCTTTCAATACTTCATCTAATAGTTGTCTTGTAGACATTGGTGTGCCTACGCCGATAGTATCGCCAAGGGATACTTCGTAACACCCCATGTCAATAAGTTCCTTACTCACCTGTGTAACGGCACTAGGTGAAATTCCACCTTCATAAGGACACCCCATTACACATGAAACGTAGCCCCTCACTTTGATTTTGTTTTCGCTTGCTAGGTCAAACACTGCCTCGAAACGCTTTAAGCTCTCGCTTATAGAACAGTTAATGTTCTTTTGTGAAAAGGACTCAGAGGCAGCGCCGAATACTGCAACCTCTTTCGCTCCCGCTTCAATAGCTGCCTCCAAGCCCTTAAGGTTGGGTGTCAATGCAGAATAATGAATCTTGTCTTCGGGGCTAAGCGCCTTAAACACCGCATCCGAGTTCGCCATTTGAGGCACCCATTTGGGCGATACAAAGCTTCCTGCTTCGATTCGGTTAAGGCCAGTTTTAGAAAGAAGTTGAATAAGTTCAATCTTTTGTTCGGCGCTTAAGGCCTGCTTTTCATTCTGAAGGCCATCTCGAGGACCTACTTCAACAATACTCACTTCTTTAGGAAACATCACATCAAACCTCGGCAGCTTCTTTAGTGGAGAACGCCAACAGTGTTGCGCCACCGTCAACTAGTTCACCGGGATTGAAAAAGAACTCTTCCACTGCACCATCGTGCGGGGCAATGATGCTGTGCTCCATTTTCATCGCTTCCATAACTAGTATAGGCTCCCCTTTTTTGACCAACACACCCTTTTCGACCAAATGCGCCACTATGGTTCCGTTCATCGGGGCACTGAAATTAGCGTCGCCATTATCATCGTTATCATCACCAAGAGATGCTGAGATTAGGGTGAACTTAGCATGGGTGTCTTTGTTGAAGAGTGTAAACACGCCATCATTATCTGAATACGTAAATGTTGATTTGTACCCATTAATTGTTGCATGCAAAGCACTATCTACCAGCTTGCCTTTAACGTTATAGGAATTGTCTCCAACAGATAGCTCCCAAGCATCTTCAGTTCCGTGACGCTGGTGTTTGACCCCAACATGCACTTCTTCTTGGTTGCAAAGCAAGGTGAGAGTTTCTGTGTGATTTGCGTTAGCACGCCACGCACCGGCGGTTGACCAAACAGATGGGGTTTTATCGCTTCTAGAAACTTTTCTATTTAAAAGTGAAAGCAATGCCATCACAGGAATGTTTACTTGGGTGTCATCGCTAGCTGCATCCTCACTTGTCGCGCTAAACAACGAATCATGGTGTTTCTCCACAAACGTAGTTGTAAGCTCAGCGGCAACGAACGCAGGGTGTGTAGCGACACGCTTTAAGAAGTCGATGTTTGTGCTTACACCGTCAATATAGTAGTCACCCAATGCACTAATTAGGCGTTTGAGCGCTATCTCACGGTTCTCTCCCCAAACCACGAGCTTAGCAATCATAGGGTCGTAAAAAACGCTTACCTCATCACCTTCAACGACACCTGTGTCAACGCGAACTACGTCGTTTTCTTTTGGCGTACGTAAAAGGCACAGCGTGCCGGTAGAAGGCAAAAACTCGTTGTTTGGATCTTCAGCATAAATGCGCGCTTCGAATGCGTGTCCTGTTAAGGTGAGTTCATTTTGTTGTTTGGGAAGGGGCTTTCCTTCGGCAATAGTTAATTGCCAGTGAACCAAGTCCTCACGGGTGATCATTTCTGTTACAGGATGCTCTACTTGCAAGCGTGTATTCATTTCCATGAAGTAAAATGAATCGTCTTCATCAAGTAAAAACTCAACCGTTCCCGCACCTACGTAGTTAATGGCTTTCGCCGCGAGTATCGCCGCTTCACCCATTTTTTCTCTCACTGACTGAGACATGTTGGGGGCAGGGGCTTCTTCAATAATCTTTTGGTGTCGGCGTTGAACTGAACAATCACGTTCAAAAAGGTATACGCCGTTGCCATGGGTGTCACAGAAAACTTGAATTTCAACATGGCGAGGGCGCGTCAGGTACTTTTCAACCAGCATGTGGTCGTCACCAAAGCTCGCCATAGATTCACGTTTGGCTGCGTTTAATGCTTGAGAAAACTCTTTTTCACTCCAAACTTGGCGCATACCTTTACCGCCACCGCCAGCAGCGGCTTTTAATAGGACTGGGTAGCCCATATCATCGGCAGCGCCTTTCAATACCGCTTCACTTTGATCGTCGCCGTGATAGCCTGGGACTAAAGGAACACCTGCTTTTTCCATAATGTGTTTAGCGGCTGATTTAGATCCCATCGCTTCAATTGCAGATGCTGGTGGGCCTACAAAGATAATATTGTTTTTGGCGCATAGATTCGCAAACTCAGCATTTTCTGAGAGAAAGCCGTAGCCTGGGTGGATAGCGTCTACACCAAGCTCCTTTGCTTTTTCAATGATCAACTCGCCTCGTAAATAACTTTCCTTCGACGGAGATGGCCCTAGATAAACAGCTTCATCAGCCATTTGTACATGAAGGGCATTTTTGTCGGCGTCAGAGTAAACGGCTACCGTCTTTATACCTTGAGTGTTGGCTGTCTTTATAACGCGGCATGCAATTTCACCACGGTTTGCAATTAGTAATTTATTTATCATTCTTAACCTCCACCCATGAAGCACTGCGCTTTTCTAAAAAGCCTGACAGACCTTCCTGACCTTCTTCAGATGTCCTAACTTGTGCGATAAGTTTGCTCGTCTTTGTGAGAAGCGCATCGTTAATCTCTTGCGTAGACACCCATTGCACTAAGTCTTTTGCTTTCGCCACTGCTTGGGGGCCGTTTTTCAGTATGTTTGATAAAATATTGTCGATAGTGCTATCGAGTTCGTCTTCTGTTACTGATTCGCTCAAAAGTCCAAGTCGTCTTGCTCTGCGCGCAGAAAATACTTCAGCGGTCTGGAAGTAGCGTCGGCATACTCGTGCGCCCATTGCTTCAACAACGTAAGGGCTGATAGTTGCTGGAATAAGGCCAATTTTAACTTCACTTAAGCAAAATTTACTGAGCTTGCTTCCAATAGCAATATCGCAACATGCAATTAAACCAACAGCACCGCCAAAAGCTGCACCTTGTACTCTTGCTATCGTGGGCTTCGGCATTTTATAAAGCGTCTGCAGCATGGTTGCTAATGCAAGTGCATCACTTTCATTTTGCGCTTCGGTATAACTGGCCATTTTTTTCATCCAGTTAAGATCGGCTCCTGCACTGAAACTTTTGCCTTCAGCTCTTAGGATTAGTGCCCTAACGCTTTTATCTTCCCCCGCTTTTTTAAAAACGCGAGTAAGCTCGTTTATCATTTCGTCGTCAAAGGCATTATGTTTTTCAGCTCTGTTTAAAGTAACAGTGGCAATGTTTCTTTCATCTACGCTGTAAATCACTGATTGTTCCATTACCTGCACTCCTACATTCTAAATATGCCAAATTGGGTGTCTTCGATAGGCTTGTTAAGCGCCGCTGAAAGCGATAGGCCAAGCACTAATCGAGTGTCCGCAGGGTCGATAACACCATCATCCCAAAGCCTTGCAGACGCATAGTATGGATGCCCTTGTTTTTCGTAAGTGTCGATGACAGGTTGTTTAAATGCCTTTTCCTCTTCTTGGGACCATGACTCGCCTGAGCGCTCTTTTTGGTCGCGCTTAACCTGGGCGAGAACGCCTGCAGCTTGTTCACCACCCATTACAGAGATTCGAGCGTTTGGCCACATGAAAAGGAAGCGTGGGTCATAGGCTCTGCCGCACATGCCATAGTTGCCTGCACCGAAACTGCCGCCGATAAGGACAGTAAGCTTTGGTACATTCGCACATGCTACAGCGGTTACCATTTTTGCACCGTGTTTTGCGATACCGCCGTGCTCGTATTGCTTACCGACCATAAAGCCTGTGATGTTTTGCAAAAATACGAGAGGGATTTTTCGCATGGCGCATAGTTCGACAAAATGCGCACCTTTAAGTGCGCTTTCACCGAAAAGTATGCCGTTGTTAGCCACAATGCCTACTGGGAAACCGAAAATGCGCGCAAAACCACAAACTAAGGTTGTGCCGTAAAGCGGTTTGAATTCATCAAAGTCTGAGTCATCCACAACACGCGCAATGATTTCTCTTACATCGTATGTCTGACGACTATCAGCAGGCACAATGCCGTATATTTCTTTGGTGTCGTAGCGTGGAGGTTTTACCTCGGCCACGTCCAGGCATTCTGGCTTCTTTCGGTTTAGTCTGGAGACAGCATTACGCGCTAATGAGAGCGCGTGGTGGTCGTTGTTGGCGAGATGGTCGGCAACGCCCGAAATTCGAGTATGAACGTCACCACCGCCAAGCTCTTCTGCGGTAACTACTTCACCTGTTGCAGCTTTAACAAGCGGTGGGCCGCCTAGAAAAATAGTCGCTTGTTCTTTTACGATAATGCTTTCATCAGCCATGGCGGGAACATAAGCACCGCCGGCTGTACAGGAACCCATTACTACCGCAATTTGAGGGATATTCTTAGCAGACATATTCGCTTGATTAAAAAAGATGCGACCAAAGTGCTCTCTATCTGGGAATACATCATCTTGGCGAGGTAAGTTAGCGCCACCTGAATCCACTAAGTAAATACAAGGTAGGTTATTTTGCTCTGCGATAGTCTGAGCGCGAAGGTGCTTTTTCACGGTAAGGGGGTAGTACGTCCCGCCTTTTACAGTAGCATCGTTAGCTACAATCATACACTCGATACCTGCAACAATACCGATACCGGCAACGACTCCGGCACAAGGTACATAGTCTTCATAGACTTCCCATGCTGCCAGTTGGCCTATTTCCAGAAAGGGCGTGTCTGGGTCAATCAGTGCGTTGATTCGGTCGCGAGGTAGAAGTTTTCCTCGAGACACGTGGCGCTCCGCCGCTTTTTCACCGCCACCTTGGCAAATTTGTTCGATTTTTTCGAGGAGATCATTTACCTGAGCCTGCATGTGTTCAGCATTTGCGATAAATGTTTCGGATTTAGTATTTATACTTGAGCGAAGAACGGGCATAACCCCTCCTTGTGTTGGGCCTAGGCGACGGCTGTCGCGTTAGCCACTAGTTAGCAAGATGATTAACAAGACACCCATGCTAAGCGCTTGCGCTGCGGTGGGTGTCTTTGCAATTCATTAGCCTATTAATAAAGTTCAGCGTTTCTAAATCTACTTTAAATAGAGTAGGGTGGGTGTCTTCCTAATTTCAATGACACAGGGAATGCCTGAGCTTTCCCTGTTTCAAACGAAGTTTGTTTCCACCCAGAACTCCGTATTACTTCGATTCGTTAAATAGCTCGCGGCCTATAAGCATTCGGCGAATTTCAGACGTTCCTGCGCCAATTTCATAAAGCTTGGCATCACGTAATAAGCGTCCCGTCGGGTATTCGTTGATGTAGCCATTACCACCAAGTAGCTGAATGGCATCTAATGCCATTTTGGTTGCCAGTTCCGCTGAGTAAAGAATAGCGCCAGCAGCATCTTTTCGCGTTGTTTCACCGCGATCGCATGATTGTGCAACGGTGTAGACATACGCGCGTGCGGCATTCATTTGCGTGTACATGTCAGCTACTTTGCCTTGTACTAGCTGGAATTGACCAATTGATTGACCAAACTGCTGACGGTCGTGAATGTAAGGTACTACGATATCCATGCACGACTGCATAATGCCTAGCGGGCCACCTGATAAAACAAGGCGCTCGTAATCTAGGCCACTCATAAGTACGCGAACACCTTCGCCTTCTTTGCCAAGAATGTTCTCAGCTGGTACTTCGCAATCTTCGAAAACTAATTCACAGGTATTAGAAGAGCGCATACCTAGTTTGTCGAGTTTCTGTGCGCGGCTAAAGCCAGGGAAATCGCGCTCTACGATAAACGCTGTGATCCCTCTTGGCCCTGCGTTAGGGTCGGTCTTAGCGTAGATAACAAATGTATGTGCATCAGGACCGTTCGTGATCCACATCTTGTTGCCGTTTAGAATGTATTTGTTGCCGCGTTTTTCAGCTTTTAACTTCATACTAACAACGTCTGAACCTGCATTGGGTTCACTCATTGCCAGTGCACCAATATGTTCACCGCTTACTAACTTAGGCAGATACTTTTCACGCTGGGCATCATTACCGTTTTTAAAGATCTGGTTAACACAAAGGTTCGAATGCGCGCCATAGCTCAAACCGATACCACCTGACGCGCGGCTAACTTCTTCCATTGCGATAGTATGCGCAAGGTAGCCCATATCAGAGCCACCATATTGCTCTGAAACAGTAACGCCCAATAGGCCCATATCACCAAGTTTTGTCCACAATTGGTTTGGGAATTGGTTGTCTGCGTCTGCTTGTTCAGCAAGAGGAGCAATCTCATTTTGTGCAAATTGATAGACCTGATCACGTAACATCTCGATGTCTTCGCCAAGTCCAAAATTTAAAGTAGGGTAGGAGGTGTTCATGCGATATTTCCTCGTTTGAGTTCTGCGAGTTCTTCACGGCAACGTGCTTCAACATCATCCAGTTCAGTCATTAACATCTGGATGTCTTCTAGCTGCTGTTTAAGCACCGCTCTTTTCTGTTCAGTCATTTCGAGCATGGCTTCTAACTGAATAGCCGAATTGGGGTTGGTGTCGTACATGTCGAACAGTGTTTTGACTTCAGCAAGGGAAAATCCTAGTCGTTTTCCTCGCAAGATCAGCTTTAAGCGCACTCTATCTTTGTTCAGATAAACGCGATTTTGTCCCGTTCTTGACGGTGACATTAGGCCTTGTTCTTCGTAAAAACGAATTGAACGAGGAGTAATGTCAAACTCTCGAGCGAGTTCGCCTATTGCATATGTTGTTTCGTCGTCGTACTTGCTCATTACACGTACCTTGTATTTCAGCGCTGTTTAACACCCTTGTTTTGACGTGGGTGTCTTTGTAATTAAATTCTCTGTAGTAGGTTGGGTGTCATTGCAATAGCACTATCGTTTTAAGGTAGATGGTTTTATATACCGCTATATTAAAACGTAGTGTTTGGTTGACACATACTTAGTACAGGTTTACGTTAACGTTAATTACATTTTACGTTAAGGTAAAGTAACATTTTGCTAACGTCAATTTTTCATGGTGAAGGCAAGACGTTGTAGCTGTTAGGGGTGTTTACTTTTGTATACATCTACGTAGCTTTCTTCACTTAACTCTATAATTTATATGAATTTTAAGGGCACGGTTATGAGTAACGAATCAGTAGTTATTGTCGCGGCTAAGCGCACACCAATGGGTGGTTTCAACGGTAATTTGTCTTCGCTTGCTGCGACCAAACTTGGAGAAGTTGCGATTAAAGCAGCCTGTGAAGAGATGGATGTCTCTGTAATTGATGAAGTCATCATGGGGTGTGTATTACCTGCTGGTCTTGGTCAATCTCCGGCGAGACAAGCGTCACTGGGGGCGGAGCTTCCGCTAAGTGCAGGTGTGACAACTATCAACAAAGTATGCGGGTCGGGCTTAAAAGCGGTAATGATGGCCCACGACTTAATTAAAGCAGGCAGTGCGACAGCAGTCGTGGCAGGCGGGATGGAAAGCATGAGTAATGCGCCATATATGTTGCCTAAAGCTAGAACGGGATATCGTATGGGCCATGGCCAAGTACTTGATCATATGATGCTAGACGGTCTGGAAAATGCCTATGACGGCAAAGCAATGGGCTGCTTCGCACAGGATACTGCTGATGAAGAAAATATTTCTCGCGGTGAAATGGATGAGTTTGCTCTAAGCTCGCTTTCCAAGGCACATGAAGCAATAAACAGCGGAACTTTCGTCGATGAAATAGTACCCGTTACAGTTTCGTCTCGTAAGGGCGATACTGTTGTTGATACCGATGAAGGCCCAGGTTCCGCTCGCCCAGAAAAAATTCCAACACTAAGACCGGCTTTCAAAAAAGACGGTACAGTCACGGCTGCTAACTCAAGCTCAATCTCTGATGGTGCAGCGGCACTGGTTGTAATGAGCGAAAGCAAAGCAAATGAACTTGGTCTAGCACCGCTTGCGCGCGTGGTTGCTCACGCTACAAATTCTATTGAACCTGAAAACTTCACTGTTGCGCCTGTTGGCGCTATGGAAAAAGTGCTGGATAAAGCAGGTTGGACGAAAGAAGAAGTCGATCTTTTCGAAATTAACGAAGCCTTCGCCATGGTAACCATGTTGGCTGTCAAGAAGCTTGGATTAGATGAAAGTAAAGTAAACGTAAAAGGCGGCGCTTGTGCATTGGGTCACCCAATTGGAGCCTCTGGTGCACGCATTTTGGTAACACTACTTCACGCGCTTAAGCAACGCGGTGGTCGCAAAGGTATCGCATCTTTATGTATTGGTGGTGGTGAGGGTGTAGCGCTTGCCGTTGAAATGCTCTAAGCCGCTATAGCTATAGATGGCAAATATGTAAAATATTTAATCACGGAGCCTAATCACATTGATTTCGCTCTGTGGTTCAATATAAAGAAAAATACAAAAGCATGAAGACAGTGACTAACGTTATCAATTCTATAACCCTTGCGGTTGCCCTATCCACTATAACGCTTGTTACGAAAGTCCAAGCTGACTCATCGTTTTCAGTAAACTCGACTTACGTAGACACCCACGATAACAATGGCACTCACTACGAGGAATCACGTTCTTTATCGAGTACTGAAGACACCCACGATGACTTAACTCTGTCTGCGCTTCACGAAACTCAATCAACCGTTGATGTTTCTAACAACGCTGTTTCGGAAGACACCCACACTAACGAAGAAAAAAAGACTTCGGATGACACCCATGCCAACAGTGCCCACGCAAACAGTGAATCGTCAGCTATTTACCCCAAGAAAATAAGCCAGGTGCCTTATTCAGCGTTGGGTGTCTTGCCAACAAGCGCCCACGCAAACAGTGAATCGTCAGCTATTTACCCCAAGAAAATAAGCCAGGTGCCTTATTCAGCGTTGGGTGTCTTGCCAACAAGCGCCCACGCAAACAGTGAATCGTCAGCTATTTACCCCAAGAAAATAAGCCAGGTGCCTTATTCAGCGTTGGGTGTCTTGCCAACAAGCGCCCACGCAAACAGTGAATCGTCAGCTATTTACCCCAAGAAAATAAGCCAGGTGCCTTATTCAGCGTTGGGTGTCTTGCCAACAAGCGCCCACGCAAACAGTGAATCGTCAGCTATTTACCCCAAGAAAATAAGCCAGGTGCCTTATTCAGCGTTGGGTGTCTTGCCAACAAGCGAAGCTGATGAACAATTCAGCTACGGCGATGACCCATTACAAACGATTTATACTTGGCACGGACGTTCGTCTACGAACGAAATGTATGCTGATAAAGCGTTAATATTTATTCACGGTGGGTGTTGGCTTAATGCCTACGGTTACGAACATGCGAAAGGGATGTATCATGCTTTAGCAGAGCTTGGGATGGGTGTCTACGTAACAGAGTATCGGCGCGTAGGTGATGAAGGCGGTGGCTGGCCCGGTAGTTTAGACGACGTGACACAAGCAATAAGTACAGCCTTAAAACGAATAGAGAACGAAGGGCGCTACACTAACATTTACATTGCGGGGCATTCTGCTGGTGGGCACTTAGCTCTGCTTGCTGCGCAACGTCTTTCTTCGTCATCCTTGAGCCTATCGCGCGCAAACATAAAACGGATTATCGGGTTAGCGGCAATTACGGACATCCAGTCCTATGCCATGGGACATAACAGCTGCCAGTCGGCTACAGCGAAATTCATGAATGGAACGCCTGAAGATGTTCCAACCGCATATCAAAGGGCGACACCACGCCCAACCCATGGCAGTTTGCCAATTACACTACTCCAAGGCGATGCTGATAGTATAGTGCCAGCGCGCCACGCTGTATTATCTGGAACCAACCCAAAAATAATTAAAAATGGTGGCCATTTCGATTGGCTTCACCCTGAATCAACATCCTTTGATGCTTTACTTGAGGTTATTAGTGAACATGATGAATAAGGTTTTTTCAGCTGAACAACTTGATATTAAAGATCCACTCCGTGACAAGGCGCAGGCGTTTTCGCTTCCCGCTAATACGGTCTATTTAGACGGGAATTCGCTAGGACCTCTTCCTAAGGCTGCGAAACAGCGAGCTGACGAAGTTGTCAATGAACAGTGGGGAAAGGGGCTCATTACAAGCTGGAACAAGCATCAGTGGATCCATCTACCTCAAATAGTGGGTGATAAGATTGGCGGCCTGATTGGCGCTAAAAGTGGCCAAGTTATTTGTTGTGACTCCATTTCTATTAATCTGTTTAAAGTATTAAGTGCGGCGTTGAAAATGCACCCAAGTCGCAAGGTAATAGCGACGACCCGCGATAATTTTCCTACCGACATTTACATGGTGCAAGGCCTGCTTGACTTACTAGGCAGCGATTACAGTATTCGCTATGTTGACGAAGCATGTATTGGATCACAGCTAACTGATGATATTGCCGTACTGATGCTGACACAGGTAAATTTCAGAAGTGGCAACAAACTCGATATGCAAACCATTACCGAGCAAGCCCATCAAAAAGGCATTTTAACTTTGTGGGATTTAGCGCACAGTGCTGGAGCATTTCCTGTCAGCCTAGACGCATGTAATGTGGACTTTGCAGTCGGCTGTACCTACAAATATCTAAATGGCGGCCCTGGTGCGCCAGCGTTTATCTATGTCGCTAAACGACATCAAGCACAGTATCAACAACCTTTGTCTGGTTGGATGGGGCACAGCTCGCCTTTCTCATTTTCCCCTGATTACGCTGGCGACAATTCTGTGAAGCAAAACTTGTGCGGTACGCCAGGAATTATTGGAATGAGCATTTTAGATGCGGCATTAGACGTATTTGAAGATGTATCACTTAAAGCTATTGATGAAAAATCCAAAAAGCTACAGGCATTTTTCATCGCTGAAGCCAAGCGCGCAGGTCTTCTGGACAAATTTTCCATTGTAAGCCCCAATATTGATAATCGAGGTAGTCAGCTAGCTTTCGCTCACGACCACGCTTACGCCATTTGCCAAGCGTGGATCGCTGAGGGGGTGATTGCAGATTTCCGTGCACCAAATATTCTGCGAATAGGTTTTGCGCCATTGTATTTAAGTTTCGTCGATATTGAAAAAGCGGTGGCAAGCCTTACCAAAATTATGAATAAAAAGCGCTATGAAATCGATGAGTTTCAGCAAAGACAGAGCGTTACCTAGCTGAAAAGCGAGATTATCAGCTAAATAATTGCAATTTTTGAATTTACGCTTAATACTTCGCGGTTGTCATCGATATCTTCACATGTTTTGGGTGTGCAGTTGAAAAAAATAAAAAAATATCTGCTTTGTACCATGTTGTTTGTAGGAGCGAATTGTTATAGCGCGCTCCTACAAGCAGAAGCTGGTCAAAAGGCGGCATCTGAACAATCTAATAATGTAACGTACTGTATAGATCCTAACTGGGCGCCTTACGAAGCAATCAGAAACGGTATCCATGTGGGGGTTTCTGCTCAGTATATGCAACTGATTGCTGAACTATCTGAATTAACGTTTACCCTAGTGCCCACTGAGAGCTGGCAACAGAGCCTAGAGTACGTTCAGCAGGGGAAATGCCAAGTTATCCCCATGCTAAATACTTCAGACTATCGAAAGCAGTTCCTCGACTTTAGCGTGCCGTATTTTGAAGCGCCCAATGTACTGGTGGCTAAGTCTGGAATGCCAATGATACAAGGCTACGCTGGAGTGGGAAATCGAGTAGTAGGGATTGTTCAGGGTTATCGCCAAGTTGAATATATTTCACGACACTATCCGGGGTTACGTTTAAAGCTTATTCCGTCTGAAGAAGAAGGGCTAAAGCAGCTGGCGAATGATGAGTTTGATGTAATGGTGGGCTCATTAATGAGCGTGAATATGCACATCAATAATTTGAAGTTGAAAGACCTCAATATTGTTGGTTACGCCGAGCCCTTCGACTCATTAGCTTTTGGTGTGAACAAAACCTATGGCCACCTGGTGGACAAGCTTAACTTTGCCATTGAGCGTATCCCAGAAACGCGAAAGGTAGAAATTTATAAGCAGTGGAATAATGTCCAAGTTCGCTATAGTCGTAACTATGTCGTTATGGTTTTGAGCACCGCGATTGTCATTTTAGTTTTCTTGCTTTTTACTTTTAGAAATAGAAACGTTAGCGGCTACAAGCGTATTATTAACCAGAAAAACGAGGAAATAGGTGCGTTACAAGCAACCTTGTTAGAAAAGAACAAGACCCTTGCTTTCTTGTCTGCTCACGACACGGTAACGGGGCTATATAACCGCAACCATATGATCCAGCGTGCGGAAGAAGAAATCTCACGTTTCCATCGATTTCACACTACGGCTTCGTTAATTGTTATCGAACTAACCCCTGTAAGCGATGACAGAGATTCAATTGAGCCCTCGGCTAAAGAAGAGGCGCTAAAAGCCGTGGCAACGAATTGTCTAAATACCGTTCGAGAAGTCGATGTTGTTTCGC
The DNA here is from genome assembly GCF_947311905.1 of Alteromonas sp. CyTr2. NCBI lineage: Bacteria > Pseudomonadati > Pseudomonadota > Gammaproteobacteria > Alteromonadales > Alteromonadaceae > Alteromonas > Alteromonas sp. CyTr2. The sequence continues at coordinate 192,569 of NZ_CAMZMZ010000001.1, forward strand.
GTTTTAGCGGTGAACAGTTCATTATCTTGTGCCCTCAAACCGAGTTAAACGCAGCTAAAAACCTTGCAGACAGATTGTTAGACTGCATTTCTACCCATCACTCGCTTGTCGAGAGCTTTAAAACGGCCATGGGTTTATCTGAACTCAGGGAGTCTGAGGAATTCACAGAGTGGTTTGAACGCACCATGAAGGCACTGTACCAGTCAAAGCGCCAAGGGTATGGCAACGTAACTGTGGCACAGTAACTTCAGTGAACTAGTTAGGTCAAATTAAAGGGTCGTAGTGCCATTGGTGCGAATCGTAACGAATTTGCGCCCTGTCGTATTCTCGCTCAGAACGCCAGTTACGGTTATTAAGCTTCGCCGAGACCCCGGGATAAAGACGTTTGTTTGCGATAAGTTTTATATCTGATTGGTAGTTTTCTTTTGCTGCTTTGACGTCGTTGGCTTTGTTTTCAAGCCACTCCAGCAATGCGCTCTCATTGTTAAAAAGCTCTAACGCTTCAGCTACTTTACGTTGAAGCTCTTTAGGTACTTTCTTACCTTGAATAAGGTTAATCTTTTCTTTGTGTTTAAGATTGTTTTCGCGAATTTGCTTCAACAATTCATCTAAAGAGTCTTTGCGCTCTAACAATTGGTTAAAGCCTGGGCTAAAATCAACTTTCAACGTACTGCCAGATACAGCGCCTAAAGTGCCAGCTTCAACGCGATCTTGGCTGATAATGTCACAAGCAAATAGATTTCCCATGGGCTTATCAATTTGTCCAACTATGACTGCGCCGCCGCAACGCAGGCGACTATACGCCAACTGACGACCAACGGTAATATTACCGCTACATTGAATATCAATGCCTTGACCGTGTTGAACGTGGATACTGCCGGCTGCGACTAATTGGCATTGGAATTCACCTTGGGTATCGTTAACTTTACCCATCGCGCCTTCGGTAATGATGATGTCGCCGCCAGACTCGATATACGCCGACTCCACAAAGCCGTTAATGGTTACATCTCCAGCGGCCTTGATCTGCATTTTCTCTGTAACATCGCCGTTTACCAATACTGCACCTTCGTAATTCACGTGCCCAGAGCCAACGTTCACGCCGCTACAAATGAAGGTATCGTCAATGTTCATTATCTGGTCTCGGTATTTCGGCATACCAGAAATTGCAGACATTAATAAATTGGCGTCGCTGTCGGACACCACGGTGCCGCTGCCCATTTTAAAGTTAACCCATTCGCCCGCAACGGCTGGAATTTTATTCCCTTTGATATCGAAGCCAGAACGGCCCTGAGTTGGCTCGGTTCTTCTCAGCACAGGCGTGTTCACTTTAACGCAAATAACTTCGCCTAAATTACGCATGTCCACGCGCTCGCCATCACCCGTCTGGGGTTTTAACACCCTTTCAAGTGCGTTTGGTACCAGGGGAATAAACTTTGAGTTTTTGCCATTTCTAGCTGGTAGGCCCTTCGCGACAATTTGTTCTAGTACTGTGCCTGGAGGAGACTGCCTTGCTTGGGTAAGCATAGATTCAATGGTTTTGGTGCTTAAGCCACGAATGATTCTGTTTTTTACTGCTAGAGATTTAACGGTACTTAATGAGGGAAGTTTACCGCCATAGGGTGTGGTCAGAACAAGGTTCGCCTGCATCCCATCCTCGGGAATGCGAAATTCAATTTCAGCATTTTTGCGCTCGCCAATGCGTTCCTGAACGACAGTGCTATCACCCGTCTTAAAATAATGATTAGCTGTATCACAGGCCGACTTTAACGCTTTTTCAGAAACATACAGCCGCTTAGTTTCACCGCTCTCTAGTTGCTTTCTTATTTCCCTACTATCAACTTCTGACGTGAAATCAGAAGGATTTAACTGTAAGTTAATGTAGGTTCTTGATTTGTCGAAGCTTATTGTTACGCCATTCATAACTTCTTTGTTCCCTTGCGCACGTGTATTCTTTTTATCGGCGGCATCTATCGATTACTTGACGTTGACTTTTTCTCGGCCTGTCTATTTTTTTCATCTACTAATTTAAGGCGTTCTAAAACGCCCGTCAAAGGTTTTCGGCATATTGGTAAAGTGCGCGTAAAATGGCCTGCTTCTCAGGATTGTCGCTGTGTTCATGCGCCAGTGATTCCAACCGCATCATATAGTTTTCTAATGTGATTGAGCCGTGAAAAGCTGAATCAGTCAGGCGAGCTTGGCGATGATGCTGCCACCTGGTCATTTCATCTGCGGTCAGCGTATTAGGATAATTTCTAGCGCGGTATCGAAATAGCTGCTTTCTGAGCCCTTCGTGCTGTGTTTTTTCACTCAGAGTGGCTAAATCATCGGGCTGTGCTTCAATTACACGCTCACACCACCTTCTGTCTTCGTCATTAAGAAACCCACCACTATATAGCGCGTGATCTATATCCAGTTCACCACTTTGAATGTCGTCATCATAGACATCTACGATTTTAGTGGCCAGTTCGGGCATACTGGCAAGTACTTTGTAATTGTCTAAGCAGCGCTCGCGATCCAGTCCTAGTCGTGCGGCATTGTCTTCTGTCATTGCTTTAGCTGTGGTAATAAACGGTGAGCGGTTGACGTGAATGAGCTTAAGCCCGGGTCTTTCTAACGCATCGTCAAATGTATCTGACGGGGCATAAAGCGCCTGTCTAATCTCTTCTGGTGTGTCATTCACTAAACTGTCAATGTCATGCGATAAATCGATAGCGATAAATGCGTTGCTGTTGGTTGGGTGCTTTGCCACAGGCATAACCCAAGTGCAACAGCCTTGAGAGGCAGGGAGTTTAGACGAGATATGAAGCAATACCGATGATTTAGTGAGATCAATTTGCTGCATAACCGTGTGTTTATTGCGTAACGACAGCGCATAATCGAAAAGGCGAGGCTGCTTTTCTTTTATCAGTTTAGCAAGCGCTATTGTGGCGTAGACGTCACTCAAAGCATCGTGAGCGTTTTCGTGGCCTATATTATTAGCAGCAGTTAACGCCTCAAGTTTAAAGCTTGGTGCACCATCTTCTCGGCGTGGCCAATTAATACCATCGGGTCTCAGTGCATAGCACGCTCGCGCTAAATCGATTATATCCCAACGGCTATTGCCATTTCGCCATTCACGTGAATATGGGTCGTAAAAGTTTCTATAAAACAGGTAGCGGGAAACTTCATCGTCGAATCGGATACTGTTAAAGCCCACACTACAGGTATTTGGCGTCGACATTTCCTGATAAATTCGCGCGGCGAAATCAGCTTCGTTAGAACCGTCGCGAATGGTTTGCTGCGGTGTTATGCCGGTCACCAAACACGCTTCTGGATGTGGTAAATAATCATTCGCAATGGCGCTCATGATATTTATGGGTTTACCAATCACATTTAAATCCATATCAGTTCTTACTGCAGCGAATTGGCAGGGGAGATCTTTTTGTGGGCTGGTGCCAAAGGTTTCAAAATCGTGCCACAAAAATGTAGGTGCGTGCATAACCACTATTGCGATGTTAGAGAAATATTGATGGCAGTGTACACCGCGAGAAATTGAATACCAAATGCTGGCGTTAATATGAACAGTGATTTACTTGTTCGCCATCGGCAAGACTTAGAAAAACGCGTTAATCATTGTCTTTTTTTGAGTATTTTGCGTTTTGATGTATCACGCGAAACTTGCGCACTAACAAAATGATGACTAGCTTTAAGTTATCAAAATTTATACGGATATTGCCTGTTTGTCGTTCCTTAAATCCAGTTCATCCATCAGTGAAGCTAAGAGTACTTTAGGCTTAGCGTTAGTACTTGCAACAGTGCTTGTTGTACTTGTTGTTGGTTTGTTCGAAAGTAATATCAAAGCGACGGCTGAATCTCAAACTTTCACGGCATTAGAAGAGAGTGCCGCCAGTGCTGAAAATGCTGCAAACTCTCAGGTGAGAAAGTATATCAATGCGCTTAACTTTCTACATCAGACACCACCTATAAGCGGCATCGTCCGCGCGACTGAAAATGAAAATCAAGACCCCAAAGACGGTACGACGTTGGAACAGTGGAAGCAGCGACTAGAAACGATTTTCGTTGCTTTTATCGAAAATAACGAAGAAGTGGATCAATTAAGGATCATTCAAGCCAATGAGGATGGAAGTGAGTTTATTCGGGTGGAAAGAAACGGGGGAAGTGTTTTAGTAGTTAAGGACAACGATTTACAACCTAAAGCAGCGAGAAGTTACTTCATAGAGAGTGTTAAGCGCAATAAGGGCGAGTTTTATATTTCAGATATCAATTTGAATCGTGAATATGGGAAGCTCGAGTTTCCTTATAAAAGCGTTATTCGCCTTTCTCTTCCAATCTTCAGCAGCTCTGGTGAGCGTTATGGTTTTATAATCATGAATGTAAACGCCCAGTTTCTACTGTCGCAAATGGAACAAACGCTTGTCGGCAATCAATTGCTATTTGTTACCGACAGTGAAGGCTTTTTTGTCAGTCATCCAGACAGTGATAAGTCCTTCTCCAGAGATTTAAATCCTATGGTGAATTGGGCGAGCGAGTTCGAAAGCCCTTCGAAAATAGGCAGGGCTAAAATTAAACAGACCGCACAGACAAACTCATCTTTGTATACGGTCACTCGTGCTTTTACGATAAATGGAAATCAGCAAACCGCCCCGTTTTTTCTTCATACGGCATTGTCTCAGTCAGAAGTGGCAGCCCTTATCAATGAGAAGAGGATTAGCGTTTACAGTGTAATTGGGGTAGTTACGCTAATTTTTGTAAGCGTTTTACTCTTCGTACACCGAAGTAACAGTAAAAACATTGAGCTGGCTAAGGTGCGCGGTGAGTCCGTTGCTATTATCGCTATATCTAAAGATGCGATTTTTAGCGTAGATTCTGCTGGCGTGGTGAAAAGTTGGAATATGGCAGCCGAGTCACTTTTTGGGATCCCAAGCCAGCTTATTTTAAATCATCACTATTCGTCATTTGAGCAGCTTTCTCTATTAGGGCTTGAATCGGTTCTCACCAAAGGCGGAAAGCAAAGTACCTTTACAACCCCTTACACCGATGACGAAAAAGAAGAGCACACGCTACTTATAACCGCATCTACCATTTGGGGTGAACAATCACAGTTTTCAGGTGTTGCTGTTGTAATTAGAGATGTGACTGACGAACGAAAGGCAAAAGACGCGATAGAAAGGGTAAACCTGAAGCTTGAAGAAAAAGTGGTAAGCAGGACGAAAGAACTTGTTGAAGCGACGCAAGAGGCGCGAAAAGCGAGCAAAGTGAAAAGCTCTTTTATTTCCAATATTAGCCATGAAATGAGAACACCGTTAAACGGGGTAGTTGGCTCCTTGGCGCTACTTAAGCGTCAGCCCCTTAATGAAAAAGCTGAACAGCTTGTTTCCATGATGGAAATTAGCTGCAACAATCTCAGTGTGCTGATTAACGACGTTCTCGACTTGTCTAAAATTGAAGCGGGCAATCTTGATATTAATAATCAATATTTTGATCCGCTTGCACTTATCGAGTCTATCGCCAAGGTCTTTGCCGTTAAGGCAGCTTCTAAAGGACTACAGCTTCTTGTTGATACAACAGGTCTTCCCCCGGTGGAAATAAACTCAGATCCACACAGAATCAACCAAATTCTTAGTAATTTATTGAACAATGCTATTAAATTCACTGAAGAAGGGCATATAAAGCTACAAGCATCGTTAAGTGATGTAGATGCGGGGACACAACAGCTTCATTTCAGCGTATGTGACACGTGCGTAGGGATAGCACAAGAAAATCAGCCCAAACTGTTTACCGCGTTTACGCAGGCTGATGCATCTGTTGCTACCCAATACGGAGGTACCGGACTTGGCTTGTCTATCTGCAAGCAATTGAGCCAGCTTATGGGAGGAGACATTACGTTCAATTCTGAAGTTGACATAGGCAGCACCTTCTCATTTTTCGTTACGCTTCCTGAAACAACGTACGACAGCGCGTTCGAGCATAAAATGGCGGTGGAAAACGAAAGTATGCTGCTTAATGGGATCACAATTGGTGTTTCTGCAAGTTATCCACCTTTAGAGGAAAACATCTGTTGTTTAGCCTTACACGTCGGTGCAGAGCCGCAAGTATTAGGTAAGCATTCTGAGTTAGGAACAGTACCTTGGACGCAATTAAATGCCATTATTGTGGACGAGGCCAGTTCACTCATTCGTGAGCTAGATGATATATGGCAGGCACAAGCTGCAACTAAAGACGCTGGTACGTTACCTGTGGTTTATATTCTTCAAAAACTAGAAGGGACACCTTTCCACTTTAATCACCTTGTGCCGCTTTACTTGCCAAAGCCATTATTCAGGTCGAGTTTTGCAATTGTCCAACAAGGGTTAGACGCTGCGCTGTCGGGATATACATTAAACCAGTCAGATATCTCATCAGGTAAAGGGAAAGCTGAGGACATCTCAAACGATGAAGGGGCAGCAGACGATACTGAGCAGCAATTGTCTATTGAGAATGCCAACTTATTGATAGTTGATGACAATATGATCAATCGCGAGGTGGCGAAGGGAGTGCTGGAAAGTTTACCTGTTAAATTGTTTACCTGCAGCGATGGTGAGGAAGTCGTGGCGTTCTTGACGAAATGTGAAAGCAAAGGCCGCAGAATTCACAGCATATTGATGGATTGCCAGATGCCTAATATGAATGGTTATGACGCTACCCGAGCCATACGAGAAGGTAAGGCAGGAGCGATGCACAAAGATGTACCTATAATTGCCATGACAGCCAATGCCATGCTCGGCGAAAAAGAGAAATGTTTAGAGGCAGGTATGGACGACTTTGCGACAAAGCCTGTCATGGCCGATGTACTTATTCCTAAAGTGAAACAATGGATAGTGCATCAAATAACGGCATTAGCAAGTGCAGAGCTTAACGATACTGATACGAGGTCAGGTACCGGAATTACTGCCAGCGAACCTCCACTGGTTGACAGTTTGTTGAGTGCCATCTCAAAAGAAATGGACTGCGACACGCTATCGCATTCAAGAACAGAGGCTCAGTCAAGTAAAGAGTCTGAAGTAGAAATAGCCCCCACGTTAAAAAACGCGAAAATAGCTAATGATATCGCCGCTCGCGAGGGCTCGGAGAAGGAGGCTGAAATTGATAACGTCAATCAAACTCAAGCTTATGAAAACAATTCAGAGGGGCTTGATGGATGTTGGGAAAAAGACGATGCCATTGCTCGGATAATGGGCGATAAAGCGCTATTTTCCCGTGTCTGCGACCTGTATTCCAGAAGCGCGCCTGACAAGCTTAAATTACTGCAGCAGGCTATTGATAGTCGAGACTTCGAAAAGGTTCAGGTGCTTTCATTGAAGCTCAAAGGTATGTCTGCAGATATTGGTGCCGTACAGTTACAACGAGACTTTGAGAGCTTATGGGAATTGTCAAAGGCGAAAAAGTGGGAAGACGCTGAAGCGCTACTCCCTTCCATCACCGATGATCTTAATACTTTCTTAGAGATCCTTGAGGTAGCCTAGCCTACCTAAGCTAATTGTGTCATCTTACGTCTAAGGTCGCGTAAAAATCGCATCAACAGAGCGCGTTGAATTGATTCTAGAAATCTGTACTCAAACCATCTCCCAGATTATGCGCGCACGTAAAAAGTAGCTATTAGGAGTAAAGCTTTTGAACCCATCTCGTATTTTTCGCCAGCCGAATAAAGTTCGACATGCACTGTATGCAATAGGCGCGCTTGCTGCAACGTTTGCCATTACGAGTGTTCCCGCATTAGCGGATGATTCCAAACAATTAGGAAAAACACCCGTAGCTATCGCTATTCATGGCGGAGCAGGAACCATTTAAAAATCATCGATGACGCCAGAAAAAGAAGCGGACTATAAAAGCGTATTAACCCAAGCGGTGCAGCATGGCTACGCCTTGTTGCAGAAAGGCGAAAAAGGTGAAGTGGCGGTAGTAGAAACCATCAAAATTCTTGAAAGCTCGCCGTTATTTAATGCTGGCATCGGTGCGGTATATACCTTCGACGGTGAGCACGAGCTTGATGCGTCGATAATGCACGGCGGCAGTAAAAATGCAGGTGCTGTTGCGGGGGTGAAAACAATAAGAAGCCCAATAGAGGCTGCGTTATTGGTAATGAATGAATCTCCACACGTTATGCTTTCAGGGAGAGGCGCTGAAGATTACGCAAAAGAAAACGGCCTTGAACAGGTAGACAACACCGTTTTTGATACCGAGTTTCGCAAGCAAGCTTTAGATAAAGCGAAAGCACGTATGCAGCAGGTATCGAGTGGTTACGGTTCGCAGCAAGGCAATGAGCGCTTTGGCACTGTTGGAGCCGTAGTATTGGATCAAGGAGGCAACATTGTCGCGGGAACATCCACTGGCGGAATGACGGCTAAACGGTATGGACGTATTGGAGACTCGCCTGTTATTGGAGCGGGTACCTATGCTGACAATGAAAGCTGCGCGGTATCGGCCACAGGACATGGTGAATATTTTATTCGATACAACGTGGCAGCAGATATTTGTGCGCGAATGAAGTACCAGGGTTTAACGTTAAATGACGCTGCGAACACTGTAGTTAACGACGTACTTGTAAACGCCGGTGGCGATGGCGGTGTGATTGCTATTGACGCTAAAGGTAACGTCGCTATGCCTTTCAATTCTGCGGGGATGTACCGCGCTAGTGTTGACATAAATGGTAAAGTTAAAGTGGCAATTTACAAGGACTGATCACTGAAAAACTATTTGTTATTTTAATGTTAAATGTGCTGGCTTGTATGCAACGAAAAGTCTAATCTTAAAGTGTGGGGGAAAATTGCTTTCACATGTGGTTAAAAATAATTGAAGTGCCGTAACGCCAATTAAGTCGCAGTATCGGTCACATTAGGCGCCACGGCTGGAGAATTGAAAATGGAATCGTTGCAAGTCAGTGATTATATGAATACTCACCCAGTGAAGCTTAATGTCGATATGCCCGTTGCGCAGGCTGTCGAAGTGTTATTAGCCAGTGGGCAGAGTGGTGGTCCGGTACTCGATAGCAAAGGCAGAGTGGTGGGCTTTTTGTCTGAGCAAGACTGTATCGCTCAAATGATTGCGTCAAGCTACTATCGCGAACAAATTTGTAGAGTAGGGGAAATCATGAAAACCCCTGTGATTTCTATCAAACCTTATATGTCGGTAATAGAGTTAGCGCAGTTGCTGTTAAAGGAAAAGCCGAGAGTTTACCCCATTGTTGATGATGACGGGGTACTGTTAGGCTCAATTAATCGAACGGCAGTGCTACGGGCTATTGATGTTCAATTAAATGATGGATACCAGCGCGCGGGCTAGGCTAACGCACTGTAATTTAGCTTGGTAGAATTTAGTGCTGCAGGTAGCGTAATGAATGAAGATGCGGCGCTGGGTTAGAAGGGCTAGAAGCTAGTGCGGCGCTATGTATTTTTCATATACCGGAGAGGAGGCGTTAACTTGCTTAACGCCTCCTTTTTATTTACTTTTCGAATTATTCGTTACATGTCTGAGTGGCGTTCACGCTTGGCGTTCGCTAATTTTCTGATCGCATCTTTAAGTGAGGCACCAGCAACTAGCTTAAAGTTTTGGGTCTCGCTAGGCATGACGTTTCTTCCATCTTGTACTACCCAAAGCCCTTCGGTGAACCTTCCTCCCAAGTTAGCGTTGGCTACATCAAGCCCATCTGTTTCCGACACGCCGTCAATTTGCGTGGCTTTATCTGCCGTAATTTGAACAAGCCCCATCAGCTCCAAGACTTCAGGGTTCTCAGTGTGTACGTGATAGATAGCATAGCTGTTATTACCCTGACTCGATGCGATTAGGTAAGTTTGTGAATCTACATCAAACAGAGCCAGCCCTTCAATATCAGCTTCTACCGGGGCTTCTATCTTTGCGATGAACCGGGGCTGATTGCTGTATGTTGTTAAATCTAGAGCCCAGATACCAGCACCTTCCTCACCTAAGTATGCCGTGCTCGTTTTAGTATCCACAACACATCCTTCTGGCTGTGAGGGCAGTGAAAAGGACTGTGTTAAATGTCCATCAACAGATTTGTCTGGAGCGATAGACACGCTATATCGCTCGAAGCGGCCACTGGTGTCGTTAGCAAATACATGAGCTATTCCGCCTGACACAAACAGACACATGCCGTATATATCATTGAGTGTAGTGCTTATGTGGCCAAGCTGAGTCATATGACCGCGTTTATCTATTTCAAATACAGACAAACTGTTATTCGACCGGTTTGATGCCACTGCGATATCGATAAGTGGCGTATCGCTTTGCTGTGCATTAGTTTCTGCCACAGATACCTTGTATCCCACATCAACGTTATTCACTCTGCCAACAGGAAGGCTTTGCACTAGCTTGCCGGCTAAGTCATAGCTATTTAATGCGCCTTTTTTGTCGGTGCCGATTATGCGGCTTTGTGAAGCGCTGTGCGAGTTGACCCATATGGCAGGGTCGTCAGCAGCGTCGCCATGATTTTCCACAGGGTCAGTTTCAACATCGGGTTTAACCTTGATAGTTAGGTTTGCATGTTGGGATGCGCTGTTATTTGTATATGCCTTCTCCATGTGATTTTCTTTTGGCGAGGTAGCTTTAAAATCGGTGCCGCATTGTCGATGAAGTAAAGCTGCGCTTAGTTTTGAGGGAAGTTCGGCAGAAAACACGTCGCCTGATTCATCATCATCAACAACAAGAGAAATGTGTGTGCCTTCTTCACTTAACGACAGGTGAACGAATTCAGGCTGAATAGAAGTAGACCTGTTGTTTGCTTTTAACTGGCGAGCTGCTGAGTTACTTTCGTTCGCCGTATTCATTAGCGAGACAAATTTCGTAAGACATGGCGCTTTAAGCCATACCCCGCTGGCATCCGGGCTCACCCAGGCAGCGATATCCACGCCATCTACCGTCGTTGAAGATAGGGTGGCTACACCTTCAATGGCAACATCTTGATCGTGAAAAATAAGGGTTTTTGCTAGCTCACTTTCAATATCGGTATCTAATTGCCACACACCGGCAAATTCGTCAGCAAGGTATAGCGTTTCGGTGTTGGCATTTATCGCGCAACTTTTAATGCCTGGACCTATCGCAAAGTCTCTAAGCGATAAAAAGCGCCCGTTGTAAAATTCATACTGATTCAGCGTGCCGGTCGCATCGATATTAACAATTTGCAGTTCGCCAGCGCTTGATGTTGTAGCACAAATGGCTTCAGAACCTTTGGTCAATTGAGTTTGCGGTTGATCAATCTCAAGAGACGCGGCGTTAATGCGATACACCTCTATGTACTGGGTGTTGTTATTGAACACTACTAAAGACACCCATTGTTTTGAATTAGACTCCACAACTTCGGCACGTGCTAAGGTGTAATGTCCCGCAATGAAGTGCTTTTTTCCTTCAGAGTTACTTAGTGAAATACCCTTATGTTCGTTAACGTTAATGTTGATAGCGTGGGTGTCATCGTAAACTTTATGTTTGTTGTTGGCGCGAGCGTCCTTGCTAGTGTTGTTAGCATGGGTGTCTTTGTAAGCGTCTTTGTAAGCGCTTTTGGTGTTGGAATGGTCCGCGTGCGTTTGGTAGTGCAGAGTCAGGCTTAGACCATTTTTTAGCTTTGTTAGCGGTAATGCGATGTCTTGGCTTTCTGCTTTTACTAGCTGGCTTTCGCTGTGCGCTAACTTGATATTTGCATGGGTATCTGCGCTGGTATTGGTATCGTGAGAGGCTGCGCAACTGAACAACGTCAAAAGTGCGCTTGAAAGTGCCGCTGTGGTAAATGTGGTTTTAAAAACTGTTTTGGTGTGACGCTGATTGGTCATTGTTGTTATTGTCCTGAAACTTACTGAGATCAAACCATGCATGGCGCATCGACTAAAACATGGCTTACAGATTATTAAGAGCAGGTTTGAAGGCCAAATTACCTACGGCCTTCAAACCCGATAATTAACTTTCGATATACCTGCCTAGTTAAGCTGCCAAGTAAAGCCAAGTTCGAACGTGCGGCCGTATTCTTCATACTGCGCGTTTTGGTTGCGCGTATCGAAATAGTTGTAGAAAGGTTCGTCACCTAAGTTGATGCCGTTGAAATACACCTGCATGCTGTCGTTGATGTAGTAGCGCGCCATGAAATCAACCTGTACGTGGTCGTCTTCAAATCTGAGCATGTCACCATCAATCTCTTCGAAATTGTCGCTTTTATAGGTGGTGGCTAGACGTACACTGAAGTCATTCGCTTCGTACCCAATGGTGATATTGCCAATGCGGTCTGATTGATTTGGTAACTGGGTTTCAAATTTTTCGCCATCTAAGAAGGTAGTCGCTTCAGAATCGGTAAAAGTAGCATTGGCGGAAATAATAAAGCCATTGTTGAAGGCTTTCACCCAAGAGAGTTCTAAGCCAGTTAAATCGGCAGAGTCGCCGTTTATCGGCTGTATGACTTCTTCAAAGCCTTCCCAACCAGTAGTGCCTGCAACATCAGCGTACACAACAAAATTGTCGATATTTTTGTAGAACAGCCCCGCTGAAATTACACCAATGTCACCCGGGTAGTACTCAATCGACAAATCAACGTTTTGTGCTTCGTAAGGTTGAAGGTCAGGGTTGCCAACTTCCGCCTCTCGTTCAGTAACAAAGACGCCATCATTTTCTTCCGTTTTACTCTCGATGATTTGAAATGCCGCTACATCTTCAAACTTTGGTCTTGAAATAGTTTGGGTGTAGGCAGCGCGAAGCTGAAGTTTATCTGAAACAGTGTATCTGGCATTTACACTGGGTAACCAATGATCGTAGTCGCGCTCTGCTTCCCATGGCGTATTTACCACTTCTTCCACGTCGGTTTCTTCGTTTTCTACAAGCTCTACTCGCATACCCGATGTAGAAAAGTCAGTACGTTCATAGCGTACACCTGCTACCAAATGAAGTTTATTTATATCTACGCTGCCCATGATATAAGCGGCAAAAATATCCTCTTCATTCACATAGGTCGCGCCACGAGACTCTACTTCAGAATTTAGGCTGTCTAATTCCAAGCTCTCGCGGTTTTCGTTAAAGTAGCTACGCATTTCACTTCGATTAAGCCCAGGCCCAAAGTCATCAAGAGAGTAGTCTGGACTGGCAGCTCCGAATTGCGAAGCGTCTAGGTCGTCGAATTCTCCATCAAAAATAGCGATGCTGCTGTCGCGGTCTTTTTCTCGGCTTCGGTATTTCGAGCCAATTTTTAACTCACCGATATAACCACCAAGGTTGATGGGGCGGGCGGCGTCGAATTTAATACTGGTTTCGGTATCTTTCGTGTAGTTATCTTCAAAGCTGATCTCATCGACTTCATAGGTTGATAAGTCCATGGCATCAGCGTTTTGTGACACGGTTGGACGCATAGTATTTAAGTCTGCGTCGATACTGTCATTTTCGGTTTTGAATACGTAATACAGTGCATCTGGCTCGTCTTCATCAGACTTTGCATAACCGAGCTGCCAGTTTGCTTTCCAGGTATCTAATTGGTGTTCACCACCAAGCGCCACAGTAAAAATACTCTGGCTTTCAAAGCGGTCTTTACTTTCTCTTTCTATTTCTGAGTCTTCGCCATCGAACGTGAATATATTACCTTGACGGTATTCGTCGTCAGAAAACTCACTGTAAAGTGTGCGAAGAAAGTATTGGTTGTTGAAGTCAGGACGAAAATCTATATTTAACGCACTCCCCAAACGTTCGCGAGTGATCGTGTAGTGACGTTGCTCAAGCTCATCGTCACCGTTACTTTCAACATTGTCTGAACCAAAATCTCGGTCAAAGTAGGAAATGGCGCCAGCCACCCCCCATTCAGGGGAAAGCTTCTTGGTAAACGTACCAGAAAGCTTTGGACTGGTTTCATCGCGTAAATCATTTTGACTGGCTTGCACGGTAATGCTCGCGGTATCACGAGCCTTATCAAACGCACTCACGCTTTTCACCGCGACTGAACCACCAATGGCGTCTCCGTCCATGTCGGGCGTTACCGATTTAGATACCTCCAACGTTTGGATGAGTTCAGAGGGAATAACGTCAAGGGCTACTGAACGTACGCCTGATTCAGGCGAGGGAATATTCAAGCCGTTAATGGTTACGTTATTCAAGTTGGGGTCGATACCGCGTATGCCGACGAAACGACCTTCACCCTGATCTCGCTCAATCGACAAGCCAGGTAAACGCTGTAACGACTCAGCAGCATTTTGGTCTGGAAATTGTCCAATGGCATCTGCGGATACAATAGACGAAATACGATCTGACGTTCGCTGCTGGTTTATGGCACTTGCCTGACCGCTTCGTTGACCACGTACCAAGATCTCATCGATGGTATCGCCGCTGCCAAACTCCACGGCTGCGCGCGCAATGCCGTTGTCCGTCACTTTTATCGCTTGCGTAACCGTTTCCTCACCAAGATAAGAAATTTCTAGCGTGTAAGTACCCTCTGGAATAGAGGGAAACCGAAATGTACCGTCTGTGCCAGCTTCAGTAACCAGTCCTAATTCTTTAAGCTTAATTTGAGCACCGGTATAGCTGCGCGTCTGTGCGGTGTCTTTTACTGAACCGATAATTACGCCATCAGCAGCTGAAGCAGGTATAGCGACGCTAAGGCCCATTGCCGCTATGCAGGCAAGTGTTAGAGAAGAGTACGCGGTTTTAATTTTCATTTATTTTCCAATTAATTAAGCAGTAAAAAGGCGTTTTGAATAAGTGCTAAGTAAGTGAATGAGTACCCTAAGAATCCTGCATGACAGTTATATGACGATTTGATGGAACAAGCGGTACACAATCGGTAATTGTCGCCTATTTGCAATTGGCTGAGCTAAATTGACCCTTGCTTAAATTACTGATTTTGTTTGGTTTATGTGTCTTTTTTTATGCTCCTAAAGTTCGCTGCCATCAAGATGTCACATTGCTGAGCCAAACTGACCCTCGACAGTTTCATCAGATTTGGGCAAGACTCTCGTTTTGTTATGAGCGCTGGCGGTGGCCGGACTAACGCGTGATGTATCCAATTCAAGAGATTTCCAAAGAGAGCACTATGTTTACCTTTACAAATTCAACACAATTTAGGCATCACAAGCTTTGGCTAGCATTTACATTTTGCGTAGTGGCGTTAGCGGTTTGTTTAGCTTTTATGTTTGGCAATGCAAAAGAAAGCACCGTGATATCAGGCCTCGATATTGTGGGAGAGGGAAGCATTGCTTTTTTAACTTTGGCGTGGATGCTAGCTGCGCTTGCCAGCCGTCCTCCAGGTAAAGTAACGAGCCTTCTCACGGTAGGACTCGGCTTCTTTCTATTTTCAGTCAGTTTAGATTTCTTGGATGAGTTTTTTCATTATCCCAAAGAGGCTTATTGGCTAAGCATGATTGAGTCTTATCCTGCGGCTGTGGGTATGGTAGTAATGACCGCGGCACTGTATCAGTGGCACCTAGAGCAGCGCGCGTTAAACTTGCAATTACGACGCAGAGAATGGGACTTTCGCGATCACGATGCTATCGATCCCATCACTCAGCTTTACCGCGCAGAATATTGGAAAACACAAATTAATAAATTACAGCAGTCTGGCAAGTCAGCTGTCATCGCCATTATCGATATCAATAACTTCTCTTTGTTCAACCAAAAACATGGGTATACAGAAGGCGATAGGTATCTGCACGATATTGCGCAATTGGTGATTATGAATTTGCGTCAGCAAGATTTAGCGTGCCGCTATGCCGGTGATAGGTTTGCTATTTTGATGCCAGACGTCTCGCCCATGCAGGCCGACGTTATCCTCAACGATATCAAAGTGAGCATTCAGCACCTTGCGTTTAGACACAGTCAAAATGCAAACGCTATTTACACCACCGCTCGCAGTACTCAAGTGACTTTGTTACCTAACCAACGCCTTGCGACAGTGCTTAACACCATGCTCTTTGAACTTGAGCGTGCCCATGGTAGCGCAGCGTAATTAGGCCGGTTTGGTCAGTGTATTTGGCGATAGTAATTGGTAGGGGTAACCGGTGAAGATGAATGAAGATGCCTGCAGCGAGTAACTTATGGATTTAATGTTACCAAGACTAAACGCACTACGAGACTCTGAGGACGAAGCAGCAATTGCGGGTGCTGAGTACTGTCATTCAACTCGTCTTTCTGGAGTGGGTGTCTCTCTAAAAGATGATGCTAAAGCGCTTGGCATGGGTGTCATCGATAGTGCTGGTAGTGCTGATGTAGTGATGTCTAGCCAAGATAAAGTAATAGTTGGGTATTGGTTAGTGAGGGCAGCACTTAATGTGGCGCTCTCTCGTGGCGCGAATAAAAATAAGCTCTTGCGCGGTACAGGAATTTTTGAAGACGCGTTGCAACACTATTCACTACTAAGCACAAAGCAATACTCATCGCTGTTAGTGAACGTTCAAAGTCAAGCGAGAGGCGGCGACGTCAGTTTTTTGCTGGGAGGGGCTTTCGCCTCGCAGTGGCCATCTAGTCCACTTAATGCGCTCAATGCATGTGAAAATGTAGAGCAGCTACTTTTACAGCTGACTCAACGCCACACATACCGGTGGTGTAGCCTACCGCTCTGTCAGTTTCAGCGTTTTGAGAACGCGGACCAAATAATGTTAGTGCCTCAGTTTACAGGGGTAAGCAGCAAACAGCTTCAGTTCTCCATTGAAGTGGCATTCGCAAGCGTTGTTGCACTTATGAAAAGTATAGCGAATAAGCGAATTCCTTTATCTTTCTCTTTTGCCGAGAGTCGACCAAGAAATATTGCTGATTACGAAACCCACCTTGGGCTTAAGTTATCGTTTAATCGCGCTTTTAACAGTATTTGCATTGAGAAAGACGTATTACGCCAACCTTTGGAGCTAATAGCTCAGTCGGATTGTTCTGCTGAATCACATGTTTCTCTGGAAGGTGTCGTTAGTAACAGCGCAACGCAAACAAAAGAAGGGGCTTCTATTGAATTGCAAAATCGCTTGTCTTTGCCTGATTTTGTGAGGCGTTATGTTTATGCATCCTCCAACACACAGGCAGCAAATATCGGACTACCTGAATTAGCGGAAACCTTAAACGTCAGTGTGGCTACGCTAAAGCGGAAACTAAAAGAGTACGGCACTAGCTATCGCGCGCTCTGCGAGGAAGTACAGCGCAATCATGTACTTTTACTTCTTTCGGTGCACAAAGTGAGTAACGAGACGGCGGCCAATGCAATGGGCATTAACGATTTACCTAACTTTCGACGAACGGTAAAACGGCTTACAGGTAAAACCCCTAGCGAGCTTAGAATTTAACGTAAATGACTGATAGCGCCTGTCCATATTTCTACGTAACAGAGCTATGCCACACACTTATGCCAAACATTTATGCAACACTGCTATTAAAAATAGCTGGGCGGCAGTCGCGTTCTACGGCTAAATGGTTGTAGCGTCACTCCTTTAATAACTCGAAATCCAATCGTAGCGTCTGGAACCGTGCAGATGAGTTAATTATTGGAAAGTAAATTTCTTTTCAATGCTTTAAAAACCTTTTATCCTTTGCAGCTTTAGCTTTTCACCGTTCAAGACCGTCAAAATATGGTTTCGTTGAAGCTTTTTCTTACGCATTCGCAACCGGCAGGTGGCTTTTCCGCGTAGCCTTTAAACTGTTGCTAGCAGGCAATAAAACCCAAAAAGAGAGTTTTCTGTGCACGAAAATAAAGACATTGCACCAAATTCTATTGCACCTAACCCGCTAGGTTTAACGCCTATTTTGCTTTTTGTGATCCTTGTTGTGGTAACCGGCATTACTACAAACGACATCACTGCGATGCCTATTGTGGTTGCGTTTTTTATCAGCGCTGGCTATGGGCTATGTTTAAACCCGAAAGGGAAAAAGGTCAGCTTCTCTGAAAAAGTACAAACGTTTTGCAAAGGCGGTGGCGATAAAAACATTATTCTTTTGGTGCTTATTTTCCTGTTAGCCGGTGCGTTTTATGCGGTGACTATTGATATTGGCGCTCGGGATGCCACGGTCAATTTGGCACTTCAATTTGTGCCTTCTTCACTTATATTGCCAGGCCTGTTTTTGATTTGCTGTTTCATATCATTTTCAATGGGCACGTCCATGGGCACCATTACCGCGCTCTCGCCCATAGGTGCAGGTCTTGCCACAAGTTTAGGGCTGCCGGTAGAAATGGCGCTGGGTATTGTGGTGGGGGGCGCAATGTTCGGTGATAACCTCTCGTTTGTTTCAGACACCACCATTGCCGCAACTCGTACCCAAGGCGTTCAGCTAAAAGACAAGTTCAAGGCAAACTTAATGGTTGCTGTGCCGGCGTGCATTGTCACCATGGCGTTGCTGCTTATGGTGGATGTTGATACTTCTGGTATTGTTGAAGGTGGCAGCTACGATTTTTGGCGCATAGTACCGTACTTGTGCATTATCGCTTTTGCGCTAACAGGGTTTAACGTCATTAGCGTACTTGCAGTGGGTATTGCCAGTGCCTGCGTAGTAGGCTTGCTACAAGGAAGCTTTACGCCACTTTCAATGATGCAGAGCATCCAAAAAGGGATGGGCTGGATGCAAGACTTAGCGATGATCGCCATAACCATAGGCGGCATTGTGGCACTTATGCACGCTAACGGCGGTATAACCTGGTTAATCGAGCGCTTAACTCGTAAGGTCACGTCAAAGAAAGGCGCTGAGTTCAGTATTGCTGGTTTGGTTAGCTTTTTGGACATTACAACGGCGAACAACACTATTGCGATTGTTACCGCAGGTCCAATTGCTAAAGACTTAAATGAAAAATACGGTGTTGACCCTCGTCGTACCGCATCACTTTTGGATATCTTTTCGTGCAGTTTCCAAGGTTTAGTCCCTTACGGTGCGCAGCTTTTAAGTGCCGCGGCCGTAGTAGGTATTTCACCGTTAGCTATTACACCGTACTGCTGGTATCCCATGCTGATTTTCGTGTTTGGTGTGGCGGCCATTTGGTTCGGTTTTCCCCGTTTTAAAACGCCCCAAGACGATGAATTAACCCAAAGCGCTTAAATTCTCGTAACGCTTAACACGCTGGCTTTTTAGGGCGGTATCTTCTAGGATCACCGCCCGAATTTTATTGATGATTAGAAACACGCTTTAGGATGTCACTTTGTCTTCAACACTTGCAATAAAACCTCTTTACAACAAACTAGATGATTGTTTGAGCGCAGATAAATTTCGCTTGAAGCGCCGCATTACACAGCTTGCACAAAAAGGGAATGATACATCTGGTGTTGAAGGAAAAGGCGCGGAGAAAAATGCTGCTAATTCAAAAGGTTCAAAACGTGACAGCGTGGTTAGCGAAGAAAGCTTAAAAGCGCAGTTTGAAAAGCTCGAAGGCGACATCAATGCATCGATAGAAAAGCGTAACTGGCGTAAAGACAACCTACCTAAAGTTGAATACCCACCGCTGCCAGTTAGCGATAAAAAAGAAGATATCAAAGAAGCGATTGCGAATAACCAAGTGGTGATTGTTGCGGGTGAGACTGGGTCGGGTAAAACTACGCAGTTACCTAAGATATGCTTAGAGTTAGGTCGCGGTGTAAACGGCATGATAGCCCACACCCAGCCAAGACGATTAGCGGCGCGAAGTGTAGCCACTCGTATAGCCGAAGAGCTAAACACGCCGCTTGGCGAAAAGGTGGGTTTTAAAATTCGCTTTAGCGACCAGGTAAGCGAGCGAAGCTACGTTAAGCTTATGACCGACGGTATGCTGCTAGCTGAAATGCAGCAAGACCGCTTTTTAAATCAATACGATACTATCATCATCGATGAAGCTCACGAACGCAGCCTTAATATCGACTTCTTGTTGGGCTATCTGCGTCAGCTGTTAGACAAGCGCCCTGATTTAAAACTCATTATCACCTCTGCCACCATCGACCCAGAGCGATTCTCTAAGCATTTTAATAATGCGCCTATTATCGAAGTGAGTGGACGTACCTATCCGGTAGAAATTCGCTACCACGCGCCAGAAGATAATGATGACGATATTGATCAAAGCGATGCCATCGTAAACGCAGTCGACGAGCTAATGCGTGAAGCACCGGGCGATATCTTAGTGTTCTTAAGCGGAGAACGCGAGATACGCGACACCCAAGATGCCTTGAGCAAACAGCATTATCGCAACACTGAAATTGTTCCGCTGTATGCGAGGTTGTCGGCGGCAGAGCAAAACCGCATATTTCAGTCGCACAGCGGCAGACGCATTGTACTTGCCACCAACGTGGCAGAGACCTCGCTTACGGTGCCTGGCATTAAATACGTAATTGACCCGGGTTTTGCCCGTATTTCACGCTACAGCGCCAGAAGTAAAGTGCAGCGTTTACCTATTGAGCCAATATCTCAGGCGTCAGCGAATCAGCGGGCAGGGCGATGCGGCCGTGTGTCTGACGGTATTTGTATTCGTCTTTATAGTGAAGAAGACTATTTAGGCCGCCCAGAATTTACTGACCCAGAGATCCTGCGAACCAACTTAGCGTCGGTTATTTTGCAAATGCTTGCTTTAGGGTTAGGCGATATCGCTGCGTTTCCATTTGTTCAGCCGCCTGATAACCGCAATATCAACGACGGTTTCCGTTTACTTGAAGAAATTCAAGCTATCGCGAAAGGCAAAGATAACCGAAAAACCAAGCAAAGCGGCAAAATGCAGCTTACTCCGCTAGGTCGTCAAGTAGCACGTTTACCTATCGACCCTCGCTATGCACGTATGGTGATTGAAGCCGAGCGCACGAACGCGCTCAGCGAAGTAATGGTGATTGCAGCGGGGCTTTCAATTCAGGATCCGCGCGAGCGCCCACAGGAAAAACGCCAGCAAGCAGACGAGAAGCACAGCGAATACCACGATAAAGATTCTGACTTTATCAGTCTTTACAACTTGTGGGTGGCGTTTAGAGAGCAGCAAAACGCACTGAGTCAAAACCAATTGCGCAAATGGTGTAAGCAAAATTTCATCAACTATTTACGTATGCGTGAGTGGCAGGACATTGTTAGCCAACTTAAAAAGTCTATCGCTGAGCTGGGCTTTGGCATTTCAAAGCAAGAAGCCGACTATCAGGCTATTCACCAAGCCATCGCCAGCGGCTTGCTGTCTCACATGGGCTTTAAAGATAAAGAGCGCGAGTATATGGGCTCGCGTAATTCGCGCTTTCTTATTTTCCCTGGTTCAGGGCTATCAAAGTCTCAGCCCAAATGGGTAATGGCAGCTGAGCTTGTAGAAACCTCTAAGCTATTTGCTCGTATGGTGGCAAAAATTGACCCAGCATGGGTAGAGCCTTTGGCCGAGCATGTTGTGCAAAGAAGCTATTCAGAGCCACACTGGTCTAAAAAGCGCGGTGCGGTGATTGCCTTTGAAAAAGTAACCTTGTTCGGGCTACCCATAGTAATGAAGCGTGCGAAGGTTTATAGCCTCATCGACCCGCCAATTTGCCACGAGCTATTTATCCGCGAAGCGTTAGTCGAGGGCAATACTAAGCTCAATTACAGTTTCTTACAGGAAAATCAGGCGCTGCTTGAGCAGGCTGACGAGTTTGAACAAAAGACCCGTCGTCGCGATTTGATAGTCGATGATGAAGAACTGGTAAGCTTTTACGCCAAGCGCATTCCGGTTGAAGCCAATAACGACGCGGCGTTTAAGAAGTGGTTTAAGCAACACGGAAGCAACGACAGTTTAACGTTTAAAGAAGAAGACGTATATCGTCAGCAGCCTGGGCAGTCGGTAGCAAACGCATTTCCTGATGTATGGCGCCAAGGCAATATTACGCTGCCGCTTCGCTATAACTTCGAACCTAACGCTGAAGACGATGGCGTAACTGTGGTGATTCCGCTGCCTGTGCTTAACCAAGTCGACAATATAGGTTTTGATTGGCTGGTGCCGGGGCTAAGACACGATCTAATTGTGGGTTTAATTAAAACCTTGCCTAAACGCTTGCGTCGTAACTTTGTGCCTGCGCCAAACTTTGCTGAAGCATGCCTTGCAGATATCTGTGAAACAGATAAGAACAACCGTCCGGTGCCTTTGCTTGAAGCTGTAACCGATAAGTTACGCAAAATGACAGGCGTTATTATTGAAAGCGAAGAATGGAATTTAGAACAGCTTGATAAGCACTTAAAAATGCACTTCGCGGTAGTTAATGACAACGGTGATGATATTGCCAAAGGTGACGACCTGCACGCGCTTAAACAGCAGTGTGCAGGGCAGGTGAAGCAAACCTTTGAGAAAGCCGCAACTCCGGAGTTAGAGCGAAATAACATCGAACAATGGGATTTCGAAAGCTTGCCAGAAACCTTTGTGCAGAAAGTTGGTGGGTTTGAAGTTCAGGCGTTCCCGGCTCTGGTACAAAAGGGCGATAAGGTAGATATTGCGCTAATTGAAGAAGCGGATAAAGCCCAAGTGCTGCATAAGCAAGGCGTGAATGTCTTGATTAAAAACGCGATGCCGTCGCCCCTTAATTATTTGCAAAGCAAATTACCTAATAAAGCCAAGCTGGGTTTGTATTTCAATCCATTTGGACAAGTGAAAGCGCTAATTGATGATTGTATTTTTGCGGGTATCGACGCCATTGTCAGTGATTACTGCAAAACCAATAACACCGACATTCGCAGCAAAGCCGATTTTGAGGCCTGTTTAGAGATTGCTCGTGCAAACATTAATGACAGTGTGTTAGAGATTGCCAAACAAGTGGAGCAGGGGCTTACCCTCGCGCACCAGTGCCAGAAGCAAATGAAAGGTAACGTGCCGCTGACCATGATAAACGCCTTAGGTGACTGTAAAGCCCACTTGGCATCGTTAGTTTTTCCTGGTTTTGTTTCTGAAATTGGCGAGAGCCGATTAGATGATTGGAATCGTTACATTAAAGGTTTAGCTCGTCGGCTAGAGAAGCTCCCCATTGATCCCAACAAAGACAGAATGCATCAGGTCACGGTAGAAAAGTCGATTAAAGAATGGGAAAAGGCGTGCAGCAAATACCCCAAAGGTAAAGTACCTCAAGCTCTTAATGATGTGCGCTGGATGATAGAAGAATTACGGGTTTCGTTGTTTGCGCAGCAGCTTGGTACGGCTTATCCCATTTCGGCTAAGCGTATCACTTTGCACCTCGCTGACTTTTAAAAAAGGGCGTTAGGTGTAAGGTAGCATCAATGAGCTAGGCTAGGGCATGCGGGCACATATTTGTTATCGCAAACAAAACAGCGGGCAGAAACGGCTGAGTCGCTGATTTAAGTGGGAAGGTAGTCGAAATTAGACCAAAGTACACTTTTAATAATTGTTGAATAAATATTATACAGTTCGATTGACAAGTTACCGGCATCGCCCTATAACATCAGATGTAGTCGTCAGCGTAACGCTAAAAATCAGGAGAAGTAGACATGTTGGGATACGACGATAAGCGAAATTTTTTCAGGATGATGGTAAATTCGCCTTGTCAGTTGCAAATTACTGATGATGAGTCGAGCCGCACCATGCAGGCAATGTGTAGAGATATCAGTGCTACAGGTATGTCTTTGGAAGTCGATGAACCCTCAATTGAGGTGGGTACACAAGTGAGTGTTGCAATAGAGTCATCTAGTTCGCAAATCCCATCTTTGGCAGCATTAGCGACTGTTGTGCGCTGTGAACCTGAATCCGAGTCAAGCTGCATTATAGGCGTCGAAATTTCTCAGATGAAATAGTCTAATCTAACGTTTTAGGGCGGGGTAAAAGCTTCGCCTTTTCGTGTCTAACTAAAAAGCACAAAGCGTCAGGGTCTACAGCAATGACGTCCTCGCGGTGTTGCTTCTTTCTTTACACTCCTATGTTGACCAGCCCGTTGTGGTTTGAAAACAGTCTTTCAGCTTTCATATACTAAACTGAATAGGCCGTTCAGTTTTTTCTATTTTAACTCTCAGTCTTAATTGCTAATAATTCTCATTAATGCGAAAGCAAACTGATTTAATATTTTGAGAGAGCGATGACTATGAAAAAGACGATGACCTTTGCAGTGATGCACTTTTCAGTGGCCTTTACGGTTGCCTACTTACTGACAGGAAGTGTGGTAGTAGGCGGTGCTGTAGCGTTGGTTGAGCCAGCCATTAATACCGTGGCGTTTTATTTTCACGAGATGGTGTGGAAGAAAGTTGAAGAAAAAGAGGGTGTTGTTAAGGAACAATCAGATGACAGTTCACAACAGTTATCAAGTCGCTTTTCTAACAATGAGATAACCTTTGCACCTTAAGGGAGTGGATTTACCTTCGTAAGCTTTTCGCACAACGTAATGTTAGCTCAATAGATTTCGTTAAGCGCCCTATACATCAACAAGGGCGCTTTTTTAATCGCTAGTCGTCGGTGACTTCACACACTAGACCTTTCAAGTAATAGCCTTCTGGATAGCTGCCAATGATAGGATGATCTGAGGCTTGATTAAGCCTTGCGATAATTTTGATAGTACGACCTGCATCAAGTGCAGCGTCTGCCACAACTTTCTGGAATAAATCTGCCGGCATAAGGCCAGAGCAGCTAAATGTAAGCAGCAGCCCACCAGATTTAACAGCATGTATGCCGTACATATTAATGTCTTTATAGCCGCGGGCAGCACGGTTTAATGTTGCCTTGCTGTCGACAAACTTTGGCGGGTCGAGTATCACCATATCAAACTGTTTGCCCTGCTCGTGATACTCCCTGAGTGCCTTAAACACGTCTTGGTTTACGTAATTGGCTTTGTTTTCGTCTAAACCATTGATGGCTACATGGTGCTTAGCCAAATCAAGAGCAGGCTGAGATACATCAACGTTAGTCACTGATTTAGCACCGCCAGCAAGTGCGTAGCAAGAAAACGTACCTGTGTAGCTAAAACAGTTGAGTACGTCGGCATCTTTCGCGTAGTGTGCAGCCGCCGCGCGACTGTCTCGCTGATCAAGGTAAAAACCGGTTTTATGGCCGTTCTCGATATCAACCACTATGTTGATGCCGTTTTCTTTTACTGTAACTTGCATAGGTGGTTCACCATGCAGTACACCAGTTACAGGCTCTAAGCCTTCTTTCTTGCGCACATCCACGTCGCTTCGCTCGTATATGTGTACATTAGGCATTAGCTTAGTAATTGCCCACACTATCTTATCTCTGTGTTTTTCGCCGCCCGCGCTCAAAAGCTGAGGTACTGCAACGTTGTCGTATAGGTCTATAGTGATCCCTGGAAGGCCATCACTTTCAGACGCTATCCAGCGAAACGCGTTGGTTTTGTTTGGGTCAAACAAGCGTTTGCGAAGGGCTAGTGCAGTTTCTAAACGGCGTAGGAAAAATCCGTTATCAATGCTTTCGTCTTTCTTGAATGTCCACATACGAACGCGAATTTTTGAATTTGGAGAGTAAGCGCCTCGCCCTAACCAGTCGCCTTCAGAGTCAAATACGTCTACCGTATCGCCAACTCGCGCGCGGCCCTTTAGTTCAGCCACAGCGCTTTCGAATACCCAAGGGTGTTTGCGGCGAAGTGATTTGTCTCTGGATGGCTGTAATATGACCTGTGCTGACATGAAGGCTCTCGTACTAATTTAATAAATGTGAAACAGAGTTAAGCGATTTTACTCGCTTATGAGAATGGTCGCGATTATACGCAATTTCATAAGTTCTGTGTTAATAATACCAATCTGCATAGATAATTACCCACTCAGCGAGAGTTAAAATGCTCTATCCGGACTGGTATAAACACAAAACAAACCCAAACTGTTTGATATAAAAGTACGTAGCCAAATTACGATTAGAATTTAAGACTAGGATTGGATGTAAATTATGCGATATGTCGATTTTGAAAAAGGATGCGGCCCAAGCGAACTTGTTGTAAAGGAATGTGAAGGGCTGTCGCTAGCACCAGGGAAAGTAAAAGTTGACGTAAAAGCGTTTGGGGTGAATCGTGCGGATACCTTACAACGCCAAGGGAATTACCCACCTCCACCAGGCGAGAGCGATATTCTTGGATTAGAGGTAGCCGGTGTGGTGTCAGAGGTTGCCAGTGACGTTACTGCATTTAAAGAAGGTGACGAAGTATTTGGTTTGGTTGCAGGTGGCGGCTATGCCACTGAAGTGATGGTTAATCCAGCCCATTTAATGCCCATCCCCAAAGGCATGCCGTTTTTTGAAGCCGCGGGTTTGGCCGAAGTGTTTCTTACGGCATTTCAGTGTTTGCGCACAATCGCGCATGTAAAGCCGGCTGAACGGGCGTTAATTCATGGCGGTGCAAGCGGTGTAGGGCTGGCTGCCACGCAACTTTGTCGATATTGGGGCGTACACAGTGCGGTAACGGCTTCAAGCCAAGATAAGCTTTCGTTGTGTGAAAGCAATGGCGCAGAGCATCTTATCAATTATAAGCAGCAACAGTTTGATGATGTGCTTAAAAAAGTCTGGCCTGAAGGGGTTGATATGGTGCTTGATATGGTAGGTGGCGACTACCTCAACCGTAACCTTAAAATACTGAAGCAAGATGGAAAAGTGGTTTACTTAGCGATGCTGGCAGGGAGATATGCTGATAACCTCGATATGGCTATGCTGTTAGGTAAAAGGGCGTCCATTATTGGCACGACACTTAGAAATCGAAGCGACGATTATAAAGCTGATCTAATTCGTGACTTTACTACCGTATGCTTGCCTGCTTTTGAGAATGAAGAGCTTAGGGTGAATATCGATACTCACTATAGCATTGAAGATATCAGCGAACCCCACGTGCGTTTGGAAAACAACGATACGCAGGGCAAGTTGGTTCTTTCTTGGTAAACGCTGCTTGGTAAACGCGCTTTGCAGTAAGCTTATCTAATTGCCAACGAAGCCTTCGTCGGGTTTCGTTGGATTGGCTTCTGCCGCATTGCGGGCCAGGTCGTCACAGCGCTCATTTTCAGGGTGCCCCGAATGGCCTTTTACCCAATGCCAGTTTACCTGATGCTTTTTTACCGCTTCATCTAGTCGCTTCCACAAATCTGCGTTCTTGACGGGTTTTTTATCTGCCGTGCGCCAACCGTTCTTGCGCCAGTTATGGATCCACTGATTAATACCATTTTTTACGTACTGGCTGTCGGTAGTTAATTCAACGTTGCACGGTTCGTTTAAACTATTAAGCGCTTCGATAGGGGCTAATAGTTCCATACGGTTATTAGTTGTGTGGGCAAAGCCGTCGCTCAACTCTTTCCTATGCTGCTTGTAAATCAGTACAGCTCCGTACCCGCCCGGTCCAGGGTTGCCTAAGCACGAGCCGTCGGTGTATATATGAATGGTCTTTTGAGCCACAGCGTTTCCTTTGATTTAACTGGCTTAATTTATATTATCTTTTCCCTTAGCGGTTTGCGAAGGGGTTGATATACTATCAAAAAATGAAAGTGTAATTATAGTAGAGGTTCCATGCGCCAAATTGTTCTCGATACTGAAACCACAGGTATTGACCCCAAAGAAGGCCACCGCATTATCGAAATAGGGTGTGTTGAAGTTGTTAACCGCCGATTGACGGGGAATCACTTTCACGTTTACATCAATCCGGGCCGTCACATTGAACAAGAGGCAATTGAAGTCCACGGTATAACCAATGAATTTCTTGCCGACAAGCCTACCTTTTCTCAAGTGGCTCAGGAGTTTGTGAGCTTTATCAAAGGGGCACAGTTAGTCATTCACAATGCGCCTTTCGACGTTGGGTTTATGGATCACGAGTTTGGCATGGAAGCGTCTACCAAAGGCGTTATTACTAACCAAATTTGCGATGTTCTCGATACACTTACTCTTGCTCGCCAAATGCACCCAGGCCAAAAGAACAACCTTGATGCATTGTGTAAGCGTTATGGTATAGACAATAGTCATCGTACCCTTCACGGCGCTTTGCTGGATGCGGAAATCCTGGCAGATGTTTATCTGTTGATGACCGGTGGGCAAACTAAGCTAAAATTGGCATCTAGCTCTGGCAGCGACGCTGACTCAACTGCCATTCGTAGAATTAACCGAAGCGCAAATAAATTAAAGGTTATTAAAGCCTCCGCCGATGAAATAACACAGCATGAGGCCCGCTTGGATATTGTCGAAAAAGCGGGTGGCAAATGTTTATGGCGTCCTCAGCCTGAAGAGGTGTCTTAGCAGAACATAATCAAACAGAACTAAAATAGCCAAACAATGCAGGAGCAGCGTAGCGTGAGAGTGTGGTTTTATTGGGTAATTTTTTTATCATTGTTTATACACTTAAGCGCTGGCGCTCAGTCGCAAGAAGACGAACGCGACGCTGCAAGGCAGCTTGCTGATAGCGCTGTACAAAATGCTCAATCAAGCAACACAACAACAGATACATCTCCTCTTACAGAGCTTGGTGATGAATACACCAACTCCATTCAACTGTTACAAAACCGCTTTCGCGTTGACTATAACGTTAAAGAAATCACCATGGTTTTCTTTAGGGAGTACGGTTCTGCCCCTGTAGTGCTGGTTAGACCCGATGGTTCAAAGCTATTTCAAGGGCGCGTCGACGAAGAAAAGGTGCAGTGGTACGACGCTGATACCTTTGACATGATCACCATCAAAGATCCTGTGCCAGGGCCTTGGCAAGCTGTAGGTCAAGTATTACCGCAAAGCCGTGTAATGGTTTTGTCTAATGTTGAACTTCATGCTGAGCCGTTACCGAATGTGCTGTTTGCCGGCGAAATACTTAAATCCACAGCCTATTTAACCAACAACGGCAAGCCTATAGAAAACAAACAGTTCAGAGATGTCGTCGACTTAGAGATTGAGTTTAAGAGTACCAATAACCCTAACTACGGCAACTTTGGTACAAATGACCAGCGCATAGCGACATTTAAAGACGATGGGCGAGGGATGGATGAGCGACCAGGAGATGGCGTTTTTACTGGCCAGTTCAACTTGAGAATACCGGCTGGTGAATGGAAGCCTATTTTTCGCGTAAGCACACCAATGTACACCCGCGAGCAAATAGGCGAACTTATCGTCTTACATGAAAATCCCGTGTCTATTGATGTTGAAATGGATGGAGGCGGAGAGGGCTATCATAAAATTATTATTGATGTAGACCGTGAATTAGTCGACATCGAGTCACTGCTAGTCGATGGCAAAGTGAAGTTTCCTAATTCCGATATGCAGAATTTTTCGCTAACAGAAGGCGGTGTGGATCCTCGAGAGCACTTAATTGTCGCCTACGAAGAAGGAATTTTTAGGGTAAAGCTCACTGCTTACGGCACGACAATGGATGGGCGCGATTTTATATTAGATGTCCCTGAATATAGTTTTGTGGCAGAGGGACCAGCCGAGCCTGAGGTTGAAGACCCTTTAATCAATGGAAAAGATCCTATCGTTGATGGCAGTGCACCCTTAATAACGCAACCTGAAGTGCCACAAGACGATATGCAGCCAAATTCGGTAGAAGATGAAATGGATGATGGGACGCTAACCCTCATTCTGGTGGCCGTAAATGGGTCTATAGTGCTCATCGGAGTAATCGCTGCTGCTGTAATTATTATTATGCGAAAAAAGGCGTCTGCGCCTAAGCAAGCAAATAGTACTGCAAAGCCATCGGGAGAAACCACCGATGCTGACCTTACTATGGAATCTGAACCTAAGGGGTTTAAAAAACTGCTAGGGCTATTCAAAAAGCGTGAAAAAGCTGAAAAGGAATAGCAGGGAGACCAGCGCTTCAGTTTAAGGCGTCGCTAATTTGTTCAGTTTGAATTTTATTTCGACATAATGCCTATTTAACAGGCAAACAAACCGCAGATGACAATTTTATTAATAAAAAGCGTTGACTCCACATAGGGGAATACGTATTATCTGCGCCGCAGTCAGGGGACAGGGCAACAACAGCCAAGTCAACTCACTGATAACATTGAAGATGTGGAGCGGTAGTTCAGTTGGTTAGAATACCGGCCTGTCACGCCGGGGGTCGCGGGTTCGAGTCCCGTCCGCTCCGCCATTAATCGAATAAAGCGCGCTTCCCATTATTCGGAGCGGTAGTTCAGTTGGTTAGAATACCGGCCTGTCACGCCGGGGGTCGCGGGTTCGAGTCCCGTCCGCTCCGCCATTAATCGAATAAAGCGCGCTTCCCATTATGCGGAGCGGTAGTTCAGTTGGTTAGAATACCGGCCTGTCACGCCGGGGGTCGCGGGTTCGAGTCCCGTCCGCTCCGCCATTAATCGAATAAAGCGCGCTTCCCATTATGCGGAGCGGTAGTTCAGTTGGTTAGAATACCGGCCTGTCACGCCGGGGGTCGCGGGTTCGAGTCCCGTCCGCTCCGCCATTAATCGAATAAAGCGCGCTTCCCATTATGCGGAGCGGTAGTTCAGTTGGTTAGAATACCGGCCTGTCACGCCGGGGGTCGCGGGTTCGAGTCCCGTCCGCTCCGCCATTAATGATAAGCTTTTCCTTCTTAGATAATTCCCCCTTCTGGGGACATTCAAAAAGCTCTTTTTTACTCTGTCGTTAAAATTGCTGTTCTCGCAATCGCACTTTATTTATTCTTACCCCCTTGTCATTTAGCCATTCAAGAAATTGCTCCATTTCCCAATTGCACAATGTGACACTAGAAACATTATTCCTCTTCGATTAATAGTCTTCTATAAAGTAAAAAAATATCCAACAAACAGTAACATGCCCTAAAGTCGTAGTGTCTTTTTTTTAATTTGTACTAAAGTTAGGTCGTTCACGCTAAAAAACACGGAAATTATGAATAAAAGCGACCAAAAACAGTACTTTCTTGCTGATAATTTAAAAGCAATTGGGGTGTCATTGCTAAGCGTAGTGGGTGTGACCCTATTACTCGCTATCGTTATGTTTGTGTTTATTCGAGAACAAGAGGAGAGTCGCGCTACAGAAATACTAGATAATGTGCGCGTAGTATTTAGAGATGCTGAGATCACGCTCGATTACCTAAATGCGCTTCCGTATCAAACCTGTGAAATGGATAACTTAGCGGAAATGCGAAAAACCTTGTTTCGCTCTCGATTTGTAAAAGAGATAGGTTTTTATCAAAATAACGAGCTATTGTGCAGTACTTATTTGGGCATTCTAGAAGAGCCCATGAAAGAGGTTAAGCCTGATTTTTATACTCAGCTTGGCGACGCTTTTTGGATAAATACCCCTCTTCAGCTTTTCGATAAACAAGCTACCGGTACTATAGTACAGCGCGGACGTTACAACGCTGTATTGGATATGGATAGCGTCATTGGTTACAGCTACACGCAAGATTGGCAGCTGTTCTACAATGGCGATCAGTTTTATCATATGGCAGGTAATCCTAGCCTTGTCGGTTCTACCCTTAGCCAAGATGACATGGACGCACGCACTGGCTACTTTTCCTTACAATTTATCCAGTGTGATGAACGCTACAATCATACCTGCCTAAAAGTGAAATCTGATCACGGTCGCGTACTAGATTTGCACATGGGCAAGCTGGTGTTGTTTGTGTTTGCTATGTTAATGACAGCAGCGTTGACGCATATGCTTACCTTTAACTATTTAAGACGACGACGTTCACTTGAGTCTCGCGTCAGTAAAGGGCTAAAAGAACATAAGTTCTATTGCTTGTACCAACCTTTTGTAAACTTGGAATCGGGAAAGGTCATTGGGTGCGAAGTATTGAGTCGATTTGAGGATGAATTTGGGCCGATTTACCCTGACGAATTTATTCCTCAGGTAAAAGAGCAGGATATGACCTGGGAATTTACGGTTGATATGATTACCACCGCCATGAGAGAACTCAACGAAAACCCAGAGATCCCCGAAGGCTTTAAGGTATCGTTTAATCTATTCCCCTTCGATTTTACCCGCGAAGGTTGTTTGGACCTAGACTTTGTACTAGATATGAACGTAAAGAACTTCAAGTTAGTTTTAGAGATCACTGAAGATGAGCAAATCGCCACTCATAGTGCGGTGAAGCATATTAAGTCACTGAAGAGTAAAGGCTTTTTATTTGCAATTGACGACTTTGGAGTGGGTTATTCAAATTTAAGCCAGCTTAAAACGCTAAACTGTGATTACCTTAAAATTGACCGCAGCTTTGTTATGGATATGGAAGATAACAGCATTCGTTCATCACTCATCCCTCACATTGTGAGTATTGCCGAAGGACTTAATGTTGATTTGATTGCAGAAGGGGTTGAAAACATTGATCAATGCAATGAACTGAAAGGATTAACCATCGGCTTTGGTCAAGGGTGGTTATTTGGCAAGCCACAGTCTGCGGATGCGTTGGCCAAAAGCGTTCAAGGCACGCAGTAATACAGATTGATATTTACGTTTTAGCGCTGTTATTTTTCAGTTGGTGTTGGTAGTGTTTAACGCTACCATTCACCGTCTGGAAATTAAAGAAGAATACTCGCATGCAGGACGTGCTAATTTGCCGCAATATTAATAAAACCTATCAAGATGGCAGTAATGCTACCCCCGTTTTACACGATGTCTCTCTTTCAATAAAAGCTGGCGAACATGTTGCTATTTTAGGTAGCTCCGGCTCAGGTAAAAGCACCCTTTTACATATTCTTGGAGGGTTAGATAAACCTTCTAGCGGTGAAGTCGAATTCAATGGAAGATCACTCGGTCAATTATCTGGAAATGCATTAGCAAAGCTTCGCAATGACGAAATGGGCTTTATCTATCAATTTCATCATTTACTCGGTGAATTCACAGCGTTAGAAAATGTAGCAATGCCGCTAAGAATTAGAGGGCTCTCGACCAAATTGGCCCACGAGAAGGCTCGTGAAATGTTAGATGAAGTTGGGCTTTCTCACCGCGTCGACCATTTACCATCGACCATGTCAGGCGGTGAACGACAGCGTGTGGCAATAGCACGAGCTTTAGTTACCGAGCCATCAGTAGTACTGGCCGACGAACCTACAGGAAATCTTGATGACTCGACGGGTGAGCAAATTTATAAACTGCTTACTAGCTTAAGTGATAAAAAAGGGACAGCGTTTGTTGTCGTTACCCATGATATTACCTTGGCCGGGAAAATGGACAGGGTGCTGAAGATAAAGGACGGCAGATTAGCGAGCGATACGTTATTCAAGGAGAGCCAAGATGCTCGCCTTTGAATTGGCCCAACGCTTCAGAAAAACACGTTCAGAACAGCGTTTCATCTCTTTTATTTCGATGTCATCCACCATTGGGATTGCCCTTGGTTGCTTTGTACTAATTGTGTTGCTGAGCGTAATGAACGGGTTTGAAAAAGAGCTTACAAGTCGTATTTTGAGTGTGGTTCCTCATGGTGAATTATATAGCAAGAGCGAAAGCGGGATAGAAAATTTAGACGCGCAGCTCTATCGTTTGTCTCAAGATAGCCGTATTGCCTCTGTCACGCCATACACAGGGATAACCGGAATGTTGCAGTCAAAGGGGGAGTTGAAGGCAATTAGCGTTACTGGTATTCCGGTTAACAGTGTTAGCGACAAATATGCTGAAAGAGTCACAAGTGAGGATTGGCAACGTTTTTCGACGCAGAAAAATGGTCTCATTGTAGGAAAGGGTATTTTCGCTTCCATGGACCTTAATATTGGTGACATTGTTCAAATACTCATTCCCCAAACAACTCAGGATCTAACCTTCAAAGCCCCACGTTCAATTACGCTTTCTATTTCTGGAGTGCTATCTGTTGGCGGTGAACTCGATAACCAGCTGGGTTTAATGCACTTGGAAACAGCGTCTGAAGCTATTGGTATTTCATCTAAGTCACAAGGAATTCAGTTTACACTTATCGACCCATTTTCATCTTACGACACGATGCGAGATATAGGTTACAGCTACCCTCAGGGTGTTTACATGTCTGACTGGACACGTACCCAAGGCCACTTATATAACGATATTCAGCTAGTTAGAGCTGTGGTGTATATCGCCTTGACGCTGGTCATTGCCGTTGCTTGTTTTAACATTGTGTCGTCACTGGTTATGGCGGTTAGAGACAAACAGGCTGCCATCGCAATATTAAAAACCATGGGAGCGACGGATCGTTTAATTCGCAATACCTTTGTGTTGCAGGGCGTTATCAATGGCGTTATAGGCATTACTGTAGGTGTGGTTTTAGCGCTACTGGTAGCACCTAATCTCTCTGAGATTGTTCGCTTTATTGAGGTGGCGATAGGCATAGAAATTCTATCAGGCGATATATATTTCATCGATTTCCTACCATCTGATCTACATTGGCAAGACGTTGTAGTAACCGTGGTTGTTGCTATGTTCTTGAGTGTGGGCGCTACTATTTATCCAGCGCAAAAGGCAGCCAAAGTATCACCTTCATCAGCGCTTCACTAACTTTAAGCTCAATAGGGTAAGTAATACCAGTCAGCATAGATCATTACCTACTCAGCGAGAGTTAAAATGTTCGTAATCGCGGCGTGATTACCGCAGGTATAGTGGTTCTACATCAAGGTGACACAATAAAGAGTACGGACAAACTAACTAAAAAGGCCAGCAATTGATGCTGGCCTTTTTTAGTATGCGACTGCTTCTGTAAACTCATATGTAAATCGAGCTAAAGAAGCTTTTGTAGTCGTTATTTATTCTTTTCAAAATGTTCGAAGTCCACATCTTCCTGCGTCAAACCGGCTTTAGGATCGTTATAAACGCTTTCGTCCAATGCTCCTTCGCTTTTAGCTACAATGCACGACACCATACAGTCGCCTGTAATGTTTACCGCAGTGCGTGTCATATCCAGCAGTCTGTCTACACCGATAATAAGTGCGATCCCTTCAACCGGTAGGTTCACTTGCTGCAATACCATAGCTAGCATTATAAGGCCCACACCTGGCACACCGGCGGTTCCGATAGAAGCAAGGGTGGCGGTAAGTACTACCATCATATAGTCGCCAAGGCTTAAATCGACAGCGTAAACCTGAGCAATAAAGACCGTGGCAACACCTTGCATGATGGCCGTGCCGTCCATGTTAATTGTTGCGCCTAGCGGCAGGGTGAACGACGATACCGAGTTACCTACGCCAAGCTTGTTTTTCGCCGTTTCCATAGTGACGGGCAAGGTAGCGCTACTGCTTGAGGTACTAAATGCGAATAGCGCAGCGTCACGCATTTTTTTCATCAAGATAACAGGGTTTAATCCCGATAAAGCTTTTAGCAGCACTGAGTAGGTTACCAGGCCGTGAAGGATTAACACGCCAAATACTAAGAAGAAATATTTCGCCAGGCTCAGAATTGTTTCGCCACCTATAGTGGAGAAGAGTTTCGCCATCAACACGTACACGCCGTAAGGCGCTAAGTTCATGATGATGGTAACAAGACGCATGATTACCGTATTAATATCTTCAAAGATAGCGGTCAGACGCTTGCCCGCATCACCTGTCATCGCCATAGCTATACCAAACAGTACGGCGAACACAATGATCTGTAGCATGTTGCCCTGTGCCATTGAGTTAATTGGGTTGCTTGGGAACATGTTAACGATAACGTCAGACAGGCTAGGGGCCTCTTTCGCTTGGAAAGTAGTTTCTGTTGTTAGATTTAGCCCATCACCCGGAGACACCACTAAAGCTATACTCATGGCTAGTGTTATGGCAATGGCGGTTGTGACAACATAGAGTCCGACTGACTTTGCACCAAGTCTTCCCAATTTACTAGGGTCAGACAGTGTGCTGGTTCCGCAAATTAAGGAAACAAACACAAGAGGAACCACAAGCATTTTTAAGCTGGCAATAAATATTTGGCCGAGAGTGGAAAATATACCTTCTACAAGAATGTTATACGTTGAGAACGCTAAACCGAATATCGAAAACGTAAAATCTCCGCTATCATCAAACAATAATTGGAGAAAGACACCAGTCAAGATACCGGCAGCCATGCCGATAAAGATGCGGGCGGTTAAACTATATTTATGTGCAGATGAAGACATTAATGTTCCCTGTGCATTTTTATATTTTTAATCTTTCGTAGTGTGCCAGATTCAGTTGATTTTTAAACATAAAAAACGACGCAATTGTCAATAAAAGAGGTTCAGGAACGAATTATGTCGACATTAGCGAAAACGCTAAGCCTAATTAGCGCATTATTTATGCTAACAGCATGTGGTGGGGGCGGTTCATCAGTCTCTCGAGATAACACGGACAACGGAAGCGGAGACGGCGGTACCACATCACCAACCTATTCAATCGCTTTAACACTGGAAAATGAAAGTGGAGCAAGCGACAACAGCCTTTCTGAAGACAATAGTCTGTTTGTTGTTGCGACCGTGTCAGATCAAGATGGCAATCCGCATGCAGACGCGTTACTTACCTTTACGCTAAGCAATGAACAACTAGCCGAGTTTGGCAACGACACGGGAACGGCGCGTACAAATTCAAATGGTGTAGCCCGATTACGCCTTAATGCCAGCACGGCTTCTGGAGATGGCGAAATTACCGCTGCGCTCGGTAGCGGCGAAACGGGAACTACTACGTTTTCAGCCACAGCGGTGACAAGCACCGACCCAACCACAATAAGTGTATCGCTAGCCTTACAAAATGCAGCTGGGGAAGCAGACAACAGCTTATCTTCTAGCAACGCATTGGTTGCACTGGCAACCGTGACCAATTCTGAGGGGGAGCCTCAAGCCGATTTGCTCCTAACTTTCTCATTGAGCAACGATGATTTAGCGACGTTTTCTAACGATACTGCCACTGCACTGACTAATGCTGAAGGCGTAGCGTCGATCGGTATGTCGGTGGGAAGCGCATCAGGGGATGGTGAAGTAACGGCTACTTTGCCAACGGGTGAAGCGGATTCAACTACATTCAGCTCTACGGGCAGTACAACGGTAAGTGAAGAGCCCGCGTCACTGGAGCTTTATGCTAACAGTATTCAACTCGCCTCAAGCGGTAGTGATGAAGTTGAGTTGATAGCACTGGTTAAAAATGAACAAAGTGTGCTGATGGAAGGGGTAGAAGTAAGCTTCTCTGCCGCATCAGGCGATGGGGTTGAACTTCAATTAACTCAACCAGAAACCGCCGCAGATGGTACAGCGCGCGCAATATTAACGTCTCAGAACGATGCGTCAAACCGCACCGTCACCATTACAGCAGGTGCAGGCAGCCTTACGCAAACAGTTGAAATTACCATTGCTGGTACAGAAGTCACCATCAACGGTGCATCGTCAGTTATTTTGAACGACAGCGTAGATTATACAATTCGTGTTCAGGACTCTGACGGAACATCAATTCTCAACCAAGACGTAGTGCTAAGTGCGGTTAACGGAACGCTTAGCAGCACGACTGTTAATACGGGCGCAAACGGACAAGCGACAGTGTCTTACACTGCATCAACGTCTGGCGAAGATACTATCACTGCGGCAGCACTTAACGCTGAGACAAGCTTTACGGTGCAAGTTCAGCAAGACGAATTTAACTTTGTCAACTTGCCTACAGAGGAAGTGCCGCTAGGGCAGACCCAAACTATTACGGTCCAGTGGCGTCAAGACAACACGCCTGTGGTGGGTCAGAATGTTACCTTTAGCGCGTCACGTGGTGTTATTGCGGGCAACGCAACTGTAGTGACCGATGCAGAAGGGCAAGCGAGTATTGATATCAGTGCGAATAATGCTGGTATCTCTTCAATTACTGCATCAGCGAGTGACGGAAGTGGAAATGTGTTGGTTTCAGCACTCACTCAGATTGAGTTTATTGCTACCACACCTCACACACTGATTGCCGATGCATCACCTGACATCATTGGCCCTGACGGTCAAACCAGTACCATCAGTGCAGTTGTTCGCGACGTTGATGGAAACTTAGTGAAAAACAGTGTGGTTAACTTCTCTGTATCTGACGTATCGACCGGATTTGTATCACCTTCTCAGGCAACCACCGACAGCAAGGGGATAGCGACCACCGTCTTTACTTCAGGATCGGTATCGACTCAAGACGCGGTAGTGGTTACTGCGTTTGTTGCTGACGACCCAGCCATTGACGACGAGGTTGTGTTAACAGTGGGCGCACGTGCTTTTGATATCTCGCTAGGAACGGGTAATGAGCTTGAAGAAGCCACATCGACTTCTTACCTGAAGCGCTTTGGTGTGTTTGTATCAGATTCTGCAGGTCAGCCCGTTAGTGGCGTCAACCTGACTGCGTCAGTTGCGCCGGTAAAATACGTAAATGGCGGTGAGTATAGAACCGGCTTTTGGGTATTCGACGATGATGCTTCTCAATGGGTTGCAATAGTAAATCAAAACTGTGAAACCGAAGACGTTAACGACAACGGTATTTTGGATACAACGCCAAGAGATGAAGATACCAATGAAGACGGTATGTTAACTCCTGGATTAATTGGAACCATCGCGTTTGCCAACGGTGCAGCGGTAACAGATGAGAATGGTTACGCGGAATTGGAATACCGTTATCCTCGCAGCTATGCAATCTGGTATGACGCTGTCATTTCAGTGTTCGGACAGTCTACAGGCAGTGAAGCAAGTGCGAAGATGCGTTACACCCTAAGTATCTCTGCTGACGACGTGACGGATGAAGGGGCGTCACCGCCGGCTAACCCATTCGGCGTAACTGATCAGTGTACGCTGGTCACACCATAAAGAGTTTATACTTAACAAGTAACAAAAAGCCGGCTTATAGCCGGCTTTCTTTTTCGCTTAATTTTAATCAGACTTAACTTATGCCTGTTGGAATGGGTAAACCGAACCAATTTTAAGGATTTGTGTAAGCTCATCAAGCGCAGTACGAGATTCAATTAGCAGCTGCGGATCGCGCAAGTCATCTTCACCTAATTCATCGCGATAGTGCTTGTCGACCCAAGTGTTTAGGCGAGCGAACTGTGTATCGTTGATTAACGTATTTTGATTAACTGCGGCAAGTTCTTGGTCATTCATCGCAACGCGCAAACGCAAACATGCCGGACCACCGCCATTACGCATGCTTTGTTTAACATCAAAATAATTAACCGACTTAATGGGCGTACCCAGAGTTACCAGCTTGTCTAAATAGCGCTTAACGGCTTCATTTTCCTCACACTCAGTTGGCGCGATGATGGTCATATCGCCGCTTGGAAGCGTTATTATTTGCGTATTGAACAAGTAGGTTTTCACTGCATCTTGCACTGATACTTCGGCAGTCGGCACTTCAATAAAGTGAAGCGGTTCGCTACCAAATTTAGCTTGAAGCTCTTTAAATCCAGCGTCTTTTTGATGAAACGCTTGCTCGTGGAAAAACAACACATTTTGGTTACCAACAGCGATCACATCGTTGTGGAATACGCCTTGGTCGATAACGTCTGGGTTTTGCTGCATGTAAACTACGCCATCGTCGTCTAGACCGTGTAAGCGAGCTACTGCTTGGCATGCTTCTAGCGTTTGGCGAGCCGGATATTTTTTCGGTGCTGGTTTGCTGGTATCAAATGCATGACGACCATAAACAAACAACTCTACGCCTGCCTGACCATAGTTGCTGCAAAGTCGCGTGTGGTTGGCTGCACCTTCGTCACCAAAATGCTCGTTATCTGGCAGGTGCTGGTGATGAGCAAAGTGCTTTTCATTGGCAAATGTACCGCGCAGGATATTGCCTGTAACCTGAGGCTCTAGTGAACGATGGAACTTGTTGGTTAAGTTTGCAGGGGTAAAGTGAACGCGACCATCGGCAGTATCGGCACTAGGAGACACAGTGGCGGCATTTGCAGTCCACATGCTACTGGCAGAACAACAAGCAAGGAAAATCTCGCGAGATTGCTTTGCAGCGCTTTCTAGCACGCGAGCATCAGAGCCTGTGAAGCCTAATCGGCGCAGTGCGGCGATGTCAGGACGCTCTTGTGGGGCCAACACACCTTGAACCATTCCCATATCGGCCAACGCCTTTGCTTTGGCTAAGCCTTGCTTTGCAGCTTGTTTTGGACTGCTCTTTGCGTTTGCGTTGTTCAGGGAAGCGACATTGCCAAACGACAAACCGGCATAGTTATGGGTAGGTCCTACAAGACCATCAAAGTTAACTTCAAACTGCTTCATACTTTCCCTCATTCTTGGAGTTTTGGCGCTCGACCCTATATGTTACTTTTCCATACGCACTGCGATTATTTTAATAGCAGCGGCAACGCTTTCGTTCTTTTACAGGGACAAACGATGCACTTCTTCACACCTGAACATGTTGTCAGGCTAGGTTGGAATGGCTGGCATTATACGGCTTTTAAGGCCAATGCCAATCGCGCTGTTTATTTATTGTACAGTTTTTGCGCGTGTTTAAAGCAAAGGAAAGAATAAGTATGAAGAAGATCTTGTTTTCCATTCACTTTGTAGATATATGTTAAAAAAGAGCGAGTACCCTATATACAGTGCAAGGTTGCTCCAATTTTCAGAATTTGACGTAAATAGTCATTAAAAATCAATAGGTTTAGTTCAATTATATGGCAAAATCACTGGTCATAGTCGAGTCACCAGCCAAAGCGAAAACGATAAATAAATATCTCGGTAAAAATTTTATCGTAAAAAGTTCGGTTGGCCACGTGCGAGATCTTCCGACGAAGGCTTTAGGCAAAGTAGAGCCTAAAAAACCGGCTAAAGAACTCAAAACTTTAAGCGAAGAAGAGCGTCAAGAATATCTTCGCCGTCACGAATATTTGAAGCTTGTAGACAGAATGGGTGTGGATCCAGAGAAAGACTGGAAAGCCCACTATCAAGTGCTACAGGGTAAAGAGAAAGTCGTTAACGAACTTAAAAAGCTTGCTAAAGATGCTGACACTATCTATCTCGCGACCGATTTGGACCGCGAAGGGGAAGCGATTGCATGGCATTTACAAGAGCTGCTAGGTAAAAAAGACAAAACTTACCAGCGAGTGGTGTTTAACGAAATTACTAAAAACGCGATTCAAGATGCGTTCTCAGATCCGGGCGAACTAAACATTTCTCGCGTCAACGCCCAGCAGGCTCGTCGATTCCTAGACCGTGTTGTAGGCTTCATGGTATCGCCACTTCTGTGGAAAAAAATTGCGCGAGGCCTCTCAGCAGGGCGAGTTCAATCGGTAGCGGTTAGGCTTGTTGTAGAGCGTGAACGAGAAATTAAAGCGTTTGTACCTGAAGAGTTTTGGGACGTACACGCAGATTTAACTAGCCAGCAAAAAGCGGCACTGCGCATGCTGGTAGCAAAGCACCAGGGCAATGCGTTCAAGCCTAAAAACAAGGCCGAAACTGATAAAGCGCTTGCTGACTTAGAAGGGGCTAACTACACGGTCGAAAGCCGCGAGTCAAAGCCTACGCAAAGTCGTCCTTCTGCACCATTTATTACCTCAACGCTACAACAAGCGGCAAGTACTCGATTGGGCTTTGGTGTTAAGAAAACCATGATGATGGCACAGCGCCTTTATGAGGCGGGCTACATCACCTATATGCGTACGGATTCAACCAATTTAAGCCAAGAGGCGTTGGACAGTGCTCGTGCGTACATTTCAGATAATTTTGGTGACAAGTACCTGCCTGATTCGCCAAATCGCTACGGCAGTAAAGAAGGTGCGCAAGAGGCGCACGAAGCGATCCGTCCTTCAAACGTGAGCATAAGTGCTGCAAGTTTAGGCGATATGGAACGCGATGCACAGCGTCTTTATGAGCTTATTTGGCGCCAGTTTGTGGCCTGTCAAATGACTCCAGCTAAGTACGATGCAACCACTATTAAAGTGGCGGCGGGTGATTACGAGCTGACGGCGAAAGGCCGCGTACTTAAGTTCGATGGTTGGACTCGCGTTCAACCTCAGCTTCGCAAAAAAGGCGAAGAAGAGCTCATGTTGCCTGATGTACAAAAAGGCGATGTGCTTGACTTAAAAGCGCTTGATCCTAAACAGCACTTCACCAAGCCTGTAGCGCGATTTAATGAAGCTTCGTTGGTAAAAGAGCTTGAAAAACGCGGTATTGGTCGTCCATCGACCTACGCCAGTATTATTTCGACGATTCAAGATCGCGGCTATGTGCGCTTAGAGAACAAGCGTTTTTATGCCGAGAAAATGGGCGAAATAGTAAACGATCGTCTGATGGAAAACTTTGACGATTTAATGAGCTATGACTTTACTGCCAACATGGAGCAGCATCTTGATGATATTGCTGAAGGCAAGAAAGATTGGAAGGACGTGCTCAACGACTTTTACAGCGGCTTCTACGGAAAACTGTTAAACGCTGAGAAAGACCCTGAAGAGGGCGGTATGCGCTTGAATCAGGCAGTGCCTGCAGGTGTTGAGTGCGATAAATGCGGCCGTGAAATGAACGTGAGAACCGCGTCAACTGGCGTATTCTTGGGCTGTTCAGGCTACAATTTACCGCCGAAAGAGCGCTGCACAAACACCATGAATTTAACGCCTGGTGACGAAGTCGTGAAAGTGGACGATGAAGAAGAGCTCGAAACAGAAGCGCTTCGTTCTAAAAAGCGTTGTCCTAAGTGCGGCACGGCGATGGACAGTTACTTGGTTGACGAAACCCGTAAACTTCATGTGTGTGGTAACACGCCAACATGTGATGGCACCTTAGTTGAAACAGGCACATTCAAGATAAAAGGCTATGACGGCCCCATTATTGAGTGTGATAAATGTGGCAGCGATATGGAGCTTAAAAACGGTCGATTTGGTAAATACTTCGGCTGCACCAAAGAAGAGTGTAAGAATACTCGTAAGCTACTTAGAAACGGTGAAGCTGCGCCGCCAAAAGAAGATCCGGTAGATTTACCTGAGCTTCCATGTGAAAAGTCTGACGCGCACTTTATGCTACGTGATGGCGCTTCGGGAATTTTCTTAGCGGCGCATAACTTTCCAAAGTCGCGTGAAACTCGTGCACCGAAAGTGGAAGAACTTGCTCGCTTTAGGGATAGAATTTCGCCGAAATTCTACTATCTTGCTGATGCGCCACAAACAGACCCTGATGGTAACCCTGCAATAGTTCGATACAGCAGGAAGACCAAACAGCAATACGTGATGTCTGAGAATGACAACGGTAAAGCAACAGGATGGTCTGCGTGGTACGACAATGGCAAATGGCAGGAGCAAGCCGCTAAAAAGCCAGCGACTAAAGCCAAGAAGAAGTAACGCCTTTAATTCGGAAAAGGTAAAAATAGACCTTTAATTGAAATTCACAAGCCCGACATTGTTCGGGCTTGTTACGTAGTTAAAAGACGGTAAACGTCTGCAAAGCGTATCAATAGAAACAGAGTAACAGAGAGTAATTATGGCCTCCTTACAAGACCAACTACTGAAAGCCGGTTTGGCCGATAAAGCGTCTGCAAAGCAAGCGCGTGCAGATAAACGCAAAAAACAAAAGCAAAAGAATAAGCAAAAACAACCTGTCGTTGATGAAGCGACTATTGCTGCTCAACAAGCAGCTGAAGAGAAAAAAGCGCGCTCACGCGAGCTAAACCAGCTTCAACAGCAGGAGCGAGAGAAGCGCTCAATTATTGCGCAGGTAAGGCAGCTTATTACGGTAAACAAACAACCGCGCAATGGCGAAACCTTACTTAACTTTACACACGACAACGTAGTAAAGCGTCTGTATGTGAGTGAAGAGATGCACAAGCAAGTGACAAAAGGTCGTTTGGCTGTTGTATTGTTAGATGACGCTTATGAACTAGTACCAGCCCCCGTTGCTGACAAAATTGCACAGCGCGACGAGGCTTCAGTTATTTACCGTGCTGATTTAGATAAGAGCGGAGCCGATGGTAAAGATGAAGAAGAAGATGATTGGTACGCCGATTATGAAATTCCAGATGATTTAACCTGGTAGGCCCTCTAATTGATTCTCGCAGCCGCGCTCTGTATCACAGAGCGTGGTAAGCGGGAAAGTAGACGTAAAAAAATTTCAATAATTCGCCCCCTCCCAATACGCCATTGTGCCAATGGCGAACGACTTACCGTTAAGCATTCTCTGTTAAAAAATTCAACACGTTGATCTTTAGTAATTTTTACTTTTGCCGTTAACAAGTAATCTTTCTCATAACTACTTACGGTTTTCTCTACTATAGTTTTTTTTAGTCC
The DNA here is from genome assembly GCF_947311905.1 of Alteromonas sp. CyTr2. Classification (NCBI taxonomy): domain Bacteria; kingdom Pseudomonadati; phylum Pseudomonadota; class Gammaproteobacteria; order Alteromonadales; family Alteromonadaceae; genus Alteromonas; species Alteromonas sp. CyTr2. The sequence goes on from NZ_CAMZMZ010000001.1 coordinate 236,472, forward strand.
TAACCCTGTTGAGCTTTGAAATACAGCAAAGATGAACAGGCCTACGTTACTAATTTTATTTGCATCGAACGTTTTTTCTTAGTTTTGGAGGGGTGCCATGGGTGTCTCAATTAAGTGGTTCTTCAGTGTTGTGGTGTCGTTGTGTGTGTCTTTTTCAGCAAATGCAGGACTATTCAAAATTTCTATTAACGATCTTGGTGGTTTAACACCTTCACAATCCAGTGTTTTTGATGATGCAATCGCTTATTGGGAGTCTTACTTAATAGGCGTTCAAAGCGAGTTTAATCACAATATTGTTATAGATGCGAGTGGCGTTGCACTTGATGGTGTGGGTGGCATATTGGGTAGTGCTGGCCCAACGGGTATCACTCAGCTACCAGACAGCACTTTTGTTTATGCAAATAAAGGCCGCATGCGTTTTGATACGGCAGACCTTGCTAGCTTAGAAAGTCGCGGTACGCTTTTTGATGTCATCGTACACGAGATGGCCCATGTTATTGGATTTGGAACATTGTGGACGACCGACTTTTTTATTGCGGGCAGCCAATCTAACTACGCCAGCGGTTCAGGGCGTTACACCGGAGAGTACGCTTTGGAAATTTATCGTCGCGAGTTTGTGGAAAACGCCACATTTATTCCTGTAGAACTGGGGGGAGGAGCCGGCACTGCCAACAGTCACTGGGACGAACCTTGGCCTGGTGGTTCATCAGACCTGATGACAGGGTATTTGGGGCCATATCCAATTTCGTTAAGTGATACCACTGTAGCGTCGTTTGCTGATATTGGCTATTTGACTACGGTTACTCATGCAGTAAGTGAAGCCGCAACGGTATGGCTATTTCTATTTTCAATGGGACTTGTTGTAAGAAGGCATCATCAAAGGTCAACAGGCGCTAGTACACGTCGTCTACAAATTTTTCAGGCGATGTCGGTCTAGCAGCGTTGCAGCGCTTGCGCAGAACAAAATGCTAAATCTATGCTGGGCGAATAATCTTGAGTGATAGCTTCTATCAATCAGTATGTGCACATATCTTTGGGGTTTTTGGCTTATTCTAAAAACATGCGTTTAATGTACTTACAAGTCAAGCGTTCCATTGGTAGAATCATGATAGAAGCTATCTATCATGATTAAGGTATTGGTCTTTGGATATTCGTCAGCTCCGGTTTCTGGTCGCGTTAGATGAGACGCAGCACTTCGGTAAAGCGGCTAAGTCGTGCAATGTTACACAACCCACGCTTTCTTCACGCCTTCATAATTTAGAAGATGAGCTTGGTATTCAGTTGGTGGCTCGCAACCACAGATTCCAAGGCTTTACACCGGAAGGTGAAAGAATTTTGGCATGGGCAAGGAATATCTTAGCGGCGTGTGACGGATTACAAGCGGAAGCTGCATCGTGCAAAGGCGCCTTAGTTGGCCGACTTCGGATCGGTGCCGTTCCTCTAGCGAGTGTCGATCCTATCGACATTATTGACACCCTCTCAAAACAGCACAGTGCACTACAGTTTTCCTTACAAACACATAGCAGTGAGTATATCGTTAACGCGCTACACCGTAACGAACTTGACCTGGGTCTTTGTTACCTTGAAGGCATGAGCGCGCAACACTTCCATATTTTGCCGTTTAAAGCTACTCCAATGGTGTTGCTGTATCACCCCAATCATTACTGCTTTGAGCAAGATACCCTAAGCTGGCAGTCTCTTTCATCACTGCCACTTGGGTTATTAACACCTTCAATGCACTTTAGGCAGTCAATCACGCTAAACATGGCTAATGTGGGCGTGAACAATGAGCCTGTTATTGAATCAGACTCGGTTCATTGTTTACTGCAAGCAGTGAAAAAGGGGATGTGTTGTACGATCCTTCCAACCAACGTCGCAAAGGCCAAAGATGATTTAGGACTCGCCTATGTTACTGTTGACGATGGTAAAACCATTTCGCCTCTAGGGCTCATCATGCGAAAAGGCGAACCCAGCTCTCCCATTGCCAAGCAATGCTTTGAGTTTTTAAAAGGATATGAGGAGATTTTCAATAAAGGAGGCATATGCAGTGAGTAAAGTGAATATGACACTCATCGGTTTAGTGCTTGCGGGTGGTCAATCGCGCAGAATGGGGCAAGATAAAGCACTTATGCGTTATCAGGGCCGTACTCTCATCGATAATGCTTCGTTACTTTTACAGGCAGCGAGTTGCGATAAAGTGTTAATTAGTCGTAACGCGCCAGGCTTTTTGAATGACAAAATTGAAGATGCAGGTCCGCTTAGCGGAGTACATGCTGTTTTAGACGCACTATCTCAACCTGATAATCACAATGGCAATCCTTGTGAACTACTTGTTCTTCCCGTTGACATGCCGCAGATGACGCCCGAGCTTTTGAGAATATTAGTTTCGCGAGGGCGAGAGGCTGAAAAGGCATGTTATGTGGAAAAACGCTTTTTGCCTTTCTATATACCCGTTACTCAGGACACCAAAGCCCTCTTAGCCAACTATCTAGTTGAGCAAAGTAAAAGACGAGTGGTAGGATTTTTAGAAATTCTCAATGCAGTCTCTCTTAAAGAAGGCGACCTCAAAAAAACAGCGCGTAAAGAAGAAAGCGATAACAAAAAGCGTCTCGCAAATATGTCCAATGAAGATGGCGTAGAGTGGTTGAATGTGAATACTCCAGGTGATTGGCCACATGAAAAGTAACACTGAACAGCACGCATTGGTTTTAGATGCTGCACCCTATACTCAAAATTTTGCTCTTGCCGAAGAAGTCGCTTTAAGCATTAGTTACAACGGCATTAATTATGCCGTAATGCTGATAACCCCAAACGACATTGAAGATTTCATTGTGGGCTTCAGTTTAAGTAACGACATTATCGAACATCCTCGCCAGCTTTACGGTATTGAATTGACGCATCACAAAGAACACATCAATGCTGAAGTTGAAATTGCCAATCAGGCGTTCTGGAAGTTAAAGGAAAATAAACGGCAATTGGCGGGGGCGTCGGGCTGTGGGCTCTGCGGTGTTGAGGCATTAGACAACGCTTTGCCTCAATTGACGTCTATTGATGTATCGCCTTTGCCTGATGTGAGCTGGTTTAAAGGATTGCGAAGCCTTATATCCAATGCGCAAGCATTAGCTCAGCAGAGCGGTGCGGTGCATGGAGCGCTCTACATTGATGCTAAGCGCAATGTGCTGGCATGCCGAGAAGATATAGGAAGGCATAATGCTTTTGATAAATTAATTGGTGCTATCGTCACCCAAAAGCTCTTTCAACCTGAAGGTATTGTTGTGCTTACAAGCCGCTGCAGTTTAGAGTTGGTTCAAAAAGCGATAAGAGCTGAATTACCTTTGGTAGTGACGCTATCTGCTCCTACAGCCTTATCAGTAAAGTGGGCAAGCCGTTACGGTCTCACCCTGATCCATGTACCTAAGTATGACCCTCCAAGAGCTTACGCACCGCAAGAAAAGTAGTGCGCAGCGAGCCAGTTAGAAACAAAGGGCCTGTACTGATAAGTACCGGATAAGCAACGAAAAGCTTACACCGCAGAGACTGCTATTCGGCCATCTGATTCAGATTTCGAAAGTTTGATCGCGATAAATTTCGATGTTGGTGTGAACGTGCCATCACCGTAACTTTCTAGTGGTACTAACGGATTGGTTTCGGGGTAATATGCTGCTGCTTGACCTTGCGGGATGTCGTAAGCCACCAACATAAACTGTTTAACTTGGCGTGTTTTGCCGTCGTTCCACATTGACGTAATGTCGACTTTATCGCCATCGTTAAAACCCAGCTTCTTAATGTCACGTTCATTGACAAACAGAACGTCCCGCGCGCCAAACACGTTTCTGTAGCGGTCATCCATACCATAAATAGTTGTGTTGTACTGATCATGAGAGCGCAGTGTTTGTAAAATGAGGTCCGGCTCTTCACCTTTCGCAACGAGGTCAGCATTTAACAGTGAATCAGGCAGGGCGTTAGCAGCAAACTCGGCTTTGCCCGATGGTGTTAACCAGCGTCTCTCACCTGCTGCATTACCTAAATGAAAACCACCTGGTTGAGCGAGTTTGGTGTTAAAGTCTTTAAAACCGTCTATGGTGTCGGCAATGAGCTCACGAATATTGTCGTAATCGCTTATTAAGAAGTCCCAGTCTACCGGCGTGTTGCCTAACGTCGCCTTCGCGATACCAGCAATAATAGCGGGTTCAGAGCGAAGTTCGGGCGAGCTTGGCGGAAGTTGGCCATAAGAAATATGGACCATAGAAAACGTATCTTCCACAGTCACGCCTTGTTGCCCGCTAGCCTGCATGTCAATTTCAGTACGTCCCAAGCAGGGTAATATAAGCGCGTCTTTACCTGTGGTTAGGTGAGAACGATTTAACTTGGTGGCGATATGAACGGTTAAGTCGCATTGTGACAGCGCAGCGTGAGTACGCGGCGTATCTGGCGTCGCCTGGGCGAAATTACCGCCTAGGCCGATGAAAACTTTGGATTCACCACTTTCCATAGCCTGGATAGCTTGAATCGTATTGTGACCTCTTTCTCGTGGAACGGCGAAGTTAAACTTGTTCTCTAGTGCGTCAAGCAATGCTTTGGGGGGGACTTCGTTAATACCCACAGTTCTATCCCCCTGCACATTGCTGTGGCCACGAACGGGAGAAAGCCCTGCACCAGGCTTGCCCACGTTTCCTCGTAGTAGTTGTACGTTCACTATTTCCTGAACCGTAGCTACTGAGTGCTTGTGTTGGGTGATCCCCATTGCCCAGCACATGATCACCCGTTCTCCACGTTTGTACATGGTTGCCGCGTGACGTATTTCGTCTTTTGATAAACCGCTCTGCGCTTCAATATGCTCCCAGTTCGTCGCTTCAACGGCACTCAAATAGTCGTCCATTCCATTGGTATGTGCGTTAATAAAGTCGTGGTCGAAGACGGGAGGAGCATTGTTTGCTTTGGCTTCTTGTTCCCAAGTTAACAGCCATTTAGCGATGCCGCGCATAACCGCCATGTCACCACCAAGAGCAGGCCTGAAATAGGCGGTATTGGTTGGCTCAGAGCCATTGGTTAGCATCTCAACCGGATGCTGCGGGTTTTGAAATCGTTCAAGGCCACGCTCTTTTAACGGGTTGAAGCATACCACTTGCGCCCCTCTTCGTACTGCTTCACGAAGAGGTTCTAGCATACGAGGGTGGTTAGTTCCCGGATTTTGGCCGATAACAAAAATGGTGTCTGCTTTTGCAAAATCATTGAACGTAACTGTGCCTTTGCCCACGCCTATCGTAGGTTTCATACCTTGCCCCGACGCTTCGTGGCACATATTTGAACAATCGGGAAAATTATTTGTGCCAAATGCGCGTACGAATAACTGATATAAATAGGCGGCTTCGTTACTCGCCCGCCCGGAGGTATAAAACTCCGCCTGATGAGGGGAATGTAAACCCTTCAAGTGTTTGGCAATAAGTGCGAAGGCATCGTCCCATGATACTGGTTCGTAATGGTCTGCTTGAGCATTGTAGCGCATAGGGTGGGTGAGTCTCCCTTGTGACTCAAGCCAGTAATCGGTGTGCTTTTTCAGTGAGCCGACCGAATACTTTGAGAAAAATGTTGGGTCTACATAGCGACCGGTAGACTCCCAGTTCACTGCTTTAGCACCATTTTCACAAAACTTCACTAAACCACTTTCTGGTGATTCACCCCACGCACAGCCTGGGCAGTCAAAGCCTTTGTCTTGATTCGTTTTGAGCATGGCTCGTAAATTCTTAAGTGGCTTTTCGCTTTGGAGCCAGCTCTGGGTTACACTCTTTAGTGCTCCCCATCCGCCAGCGGGTTTGTTGTACGTTTTGATGTTACGCTTATCACTCATGTTCTGCCCCTGTGTCTAGGCGGGCATTTGCCCTTGTCTACAAAACCTAACCAAGACTTTTTGTCTAAACAGCGTAACCATTCTGGTTACGGTATTCCAATTGATTACGCTAACTAGATGATAGGGTTCATCAATTAACCGCTTATTTCCAGTCGCCTGTCTTTAGTGCATAGGGGGATATGTCTGTGATCTCATGGGAGTAGGGATACGCACCCGAAATATGTGTTACCGAGAATACCGAAAGAGACACAAAGCGCTCTGCACCTTCAAATGCGGTTATATTCGATTCGAGGGATTCGATACTCGCCTTTGCTTTAATAAACAGAAGGTCACCTGTTTCATTATCCCAAAAACACAGACCGACGCGTGGGTCTAGTAGGATGTTGCCCAAGGTATTAAAGAATTTATTACCGCTAAAATCGGGAAAGATTAACGAATTCCCTTCCACTTTAACAAAGCCTGCTTTGCCCCCCCTGTGAGAAACGTCTAGCCCTTCATTCGCTGCATGGCCTAAAGATTTATGTCGTGAGGCAATAAAAAACGTTTCAGCCCTTGATATTAGCGAGCGTGCACTTGGGGTGAGCACATTCGATGTTGAAGTAAAAAATGTAGAATCACCGGCTCCTACTGTGTTTTTCATTGGGGCAGTCTGAACGGCACGTTGTTTTTTGACTGTGGTTCGTTTGTGAATGTATTGGGGGCAGTTACCGAAACTTTGATCTACCAATACCGTAAGGTTTTCATTAGTTGCGTGACTTATCGTACCGTTCAACCGATTTCTTCGCCTTGTAGCGTATTCAATGCCGACGATTCCAATTTTGCTGCCTGAAGTCACGTCGAGATTTAACGAGTGTTGCATCATATTCCAAACTTCTACTGGTAGGCTAAAGCGCAATTGGGTAGCAGAGGGACTTTCTATGAAATCTCCTTCTCCCCAAACAGGCGTGGCTACAGGGTGGCCTTTTTCGTCTACCAAGGCGAAAACAGTGAACGGACTGGATGTAAAGAACTGCCTGTGTTGTTCCGGCATAACGCTACGGATAAAACCATTCGTCCGCTCACCGATTTCCCTGTCAATTTCCAGCTTTTTTTGCAGTGCAATTTCGCCTTGATGAAACGCTGGGTTCAAGGATGATAGCTTAGTTAGAGACATAACGACCTCAATTAACTATGCGGACTGGTATTGCGCGCTGGTGCGATGTCAGACGCTGGCATTGGGACAAAATTATCCAGACTCTCAACCGCATTTATCCAGGCATTGATAAGAGGAAATTTGGACAACGATATTCCTCCTTCAGGGGCATGAGCTATATACGAATACATAGCGATGTCTGCTGCGGTAACGTGTTCGCCAACCAAAAAAGTACTTACCGTGTTTCCTAGATGAGCCTCCATGTTTGCAAGTAACGTCTCGGTGGTGGCCAGTACTGTGGGCACATGAATCGTTGCTCCAAATACGTATTCCAATCGCGCGGCGGCCGGCCCTTTAGCAAGTTCACCCGCTGAGACTGATAGCCAGCGTTGAATTAGCGCTTTTTCTTTGGCGTTCTTTCCTAGCCAATAGTCACTGTCTGCGTATGCGTGGATCAAATAAACCAGAATGGCATTGGAGTCAGCCAAAGTGATATCACCGTCTGTTATCACGGGGACTTGTTTAAACACGTTAAGTGAGCTGAAGCGATCACTCTTGTGCTCGCCTTTGGCCATGTCAGGCTCAACGGTTGTGAAAGGGATGGCATTCAGTGTCATAAACAATGAAACTTTGTGACAGTGGCCAGATTTAGGGTTTTGAATCAAAACAATAGGGCTTTTTGGCAATGTTCTGCTTGTTGGATTTGTCATAAATTCATCCTCTCAATAGAAATGGTTAGTTGGGTGTTATTATCAACATTGTTTACAGCTCAAGCTCGGACAGAGTGGGAAAATCGTCAGGGCGTCGTTCGCCATCCCACGTGAACTTTCGGTCACTTTCTGAAATAGGATGTTCGTTGATACTGGCAATGCGTTTTTCCATTAGGCCATCAAGGTTGAACTGCCAATTTTCATTACCGTAAGCTCTATACCATTGACCAGAATCGTCTTTGTACTCGTATGCAAAGCGCACTGCTATACGGTTTGCGTTGAATGCCCATAGCTCTTTTACTAATTTATAGTTGAGCTCTTTGTTCCACTTTCTCGTCAAAAAACTCACTATTTGAGCACGTCCTTCAATAAATTCTGCTCGGTTGCGCCAACGGCAGTCAAAGGTATAAGCACCTGCAACTTTTACCGCATCTTTGGTGTTCCATGCGTCTTCAGCAAGTCGCACTTTTTGTGCTGCGGTTTCAGGTGAAAAGGGGGGAAGCGGTGGTCTCATAATTAACTCCTGTAGGCATTGGGCTGTAGTGTAAAAACGTTAACCTGAACGAAAACGTGCAAAAGCTGAGAGCGATACTAGAACTTTCCTTTTATTTAATAATTAGCTATTTTTGAAATTTATAATTTCATTGAGTGAAATAATATGGACAAGCTTTTGTGCATGAGAGTGTTTGCAGAGGCTGCTAAGTCGGGAAGCTTTGTAGGAGCTGCAGACGCGATGTCGATGTCAGCGCCTGCGGTTACTCGATGTATTGCACATTTAGAGGGACAGTTAAATACTCGATTTTTTCATCGGACAACGCGGCAAGTGAAATTGAGTGAGGTTGGTGAACATTACCTTATTCATGTTTCACGTATACTGGCAGATATTGAGCAAAGTGAAGCTGCTGTGTCTGGCATTGATTTAGTGCCCAGAGGTGAGCTTAATATCACGGCACCCATTTTGTTCGGCGAACGTTATGTAACGCCGATAATATCCCAATTTCTTAAGGACTATCCCGACATTAGGGTTAACGGGCATTTTCACGACGATGTGGTGAATCTAATTGATAGCAATATGGATGTAGCAATACGTATAGGTAACCCGAAAGACTCCTCGCTTTACGGTGTTACGGTAGGATACGTACGGCGTGTAACCTGTGCGGCGCCTAGCTACTTGGCGAGTAGCCCGGCCATAAAAAAGCCAGAAGATTTAAAACGGCATAGTGTGCTTTATCCGACGCGCTTTAACGAGCCAGCGGTATGGACGTATCACAAAAACGGCAGACCTATTGCCATTAAGCTAACACCTCGTTTTCAATCCAACCAAAACAGAGCGGCTATTAACGCCGCCATTGCAGGCGTTGGGGTTGTTCGGTTGATGTCCTATCAGGTTGCAGAAGCACTTAGAAGTGGTGATTTGGTAAGTTTGTTAGAAGATGTGGAAGACAAAAAGTTGCCTATACAGGTGGTAAGTGTTGAAGGGCGTAAGAACCTTACTAAGGTTAAAATGTTCATTGACTATGTCAAGGCAGGGTTGGCGAACAACGAGTATCTTAACCCTAGAGCCTGAATAATCCAGAGTATCTTGACCTACGCGTGTGGTGCTCAGGCTGTAGCATAAGTTGTGAGTAAAATGGGTTGCGTTACGCTAAACCAATCGTTATCGTCGCAGAGATTTCAAAGTTAGCATTTTAAAATTGACATCTATAACTTTAACAGGATCTGTTAAAGGCGCTACTCAAACGTTAATAATAAAAAATCATCGAGGCAACATGGTTTCCTGGCAATCACTTACATTTAATGAACTGACTAATCATCAACTCTTCGACTTGCTCAAGCTGCGTGTCGATGTTTTTGTCGTTGAGCAAAACTGTGCCTATCCGGAGCTTGACGAAAAAGACCGCCATCCAAAAACTCATCATTTAATGGGGTTTCAAGATAACAAATTGGTAGCGTGTGCACGATTACTTGGCGAAGGGGTTAGTTATCCATCGGTGAGTATCGGTCGAGTAGCTACCAGCGAAACTTTCAGAGGTAAAGGGGCGGGCAGAGCACTTATGCGTGAAGCCATTGATCATTGTGAGGCGTTATGGCCAGGCTGTGATATTGAAATTGGCGCGCAAGAGTATTTAAAACGGTTTTATGAAGGTTTTGGGTTTGAAGCCACCTCGACTATGTACTTGGAAGACGATATTCCTCACATCGATATGAAAAGAGCAGGCACGGCAACAGAGTAGCTCAGTGCTTAGCTCGAAATATTGGTTTGCATGACCTTTTATGGCCCAGGCGTTTAACCTAATAATTATGTTTACCCGTGCCAACCTTTAAGCTGTGCTTTTATGTGCACCTAGATACCATCAACCCTAACGCTTATTTGGCATCGGGTAATTGGGAGACTAATTCATCTAGTCCGCTTACCACCGTGTCAGGCGCTATTGCTAACGGGTAAAGTACCTTACCGGGGCGTGCAATGAACGCGGCTTGCCAGCCTGCCTGTTTAGCACCAGCAATATCCCAACCGTGGGCCGCCACTAACATAGCGTCTTCTGCTGCTATACCCATTTTTTCAATAGCCCACTCATACGTGCGTGTATCGGGCTTATAAAAGTTAATGTCTTCTACACTTAGTCGCTCGTCGAAATAAGACAAAAGATCAGCATTCTTAAATTGAGTATATACGCCTTGATTAGACGAGTTGGTAAGGCTTACTAGTTTATAACCCTTGTTTTTAAGTGCCTGTAAGCCATCGCGCACGTCAGGATAGGGTGTTAAGCTTCGCAATGGCGGTGTGGTCAAGCAAGGTCTCATTAACATCGAAAAAGATAACCTTTGGTGCTCGCAATTCCCGTGCAGACATTGCTGTATTCTTATCAGGCTGCGCGGCACCTCTGGTGTCTGTCTGAGCGAAGACTGGTGATGACAATAGACTAATGCCTACAGCGGTTGCGCAACATAGCCTTGAGAGTAATGAAGAAGGTGAGCGAGCCATAATTATCCTTTATAAAATTTGAACGAGTGTTCAAATTAGGCGGGATAACACATGAATGCAATAGCAAATGAGACGAAACGACTATTTTCTGGTGGTCAACCGATAGCCGTTGCCTCTCAGAGTTTCAATAAATATGGCATCACTGCTGTGAAGCTTTTGTCGCAGCCTACTGATATACACATCAACAACATTAGTTAGCGGATCGCTGTGACTTCGCCATACTCGACTTAATATGCGTTCTCGAGACAGCACTTTTTCAGCATTTTCTGCGAAGTAGTAGAGCATGTCGTATTCTAGTTTGGTGAGTGAAATCTCTTCCCCAGACAATGTCGCAATACGTGACTCGTCATCGATGTTTAACGGTCCGATGGTGAGGCCTAATTGGGTAACCGGTGTATTTGTCACTCTTCGGCTTAAGGCCGTTATGCGCGCAAGTAGTTCGTCAAAGTCAAATGGCTTGCACAAATAGTCATCCGCGCCTTGTTTTAAACCATTCACGCGCTCGCGTACTTCGTCCACCGCCGTTAGCAACAAAACCATAGGGGCATGGGGAAGCGACTTGATTGCGGGCAGCAGCTCTACGCTATCTTCATCACCAAACATGCGATCAAGTACAATAATAGCAGGGGCTTCATGACGAATGCGCGTGACTAAGTTGTGTAATGCCGACTCTTCGATGCACTCAAAACCTTCAGCGCTTAAGCCTCGTGATAGAAAGCGTAGCAAGGGGGCTTCGTCATCAGCAATAAGAATTTTCATTGTTGTTATGATCCTAGTCGTTCGAAGTTACTTAACGGTTGTTATTGGAGCCTGTTGACCGCTGCAAAAATGTACAGCAACGGTCATCAGGCCCTAGTCGCGTGGTCTTGTAAAACTGGCAGCGTCAACGTGAACTGCGAGCCTTTACCTAATGTGGAATGCGCACTCAATGTACCGTGGTGGGCTTCTGCTATCGCTTTAGCGATAGACAAACCTAGCCCCATTCCATTGCCTTTGCGCTTTAACCTAACGAAGCGTTCAAAAACGTGCTGCAAATCACTTGACGAAATGCCTTCACCGCTATCAATGACCGATACGTTGATATTCGGGCCTTCGCTCTCAACGCGCAGCACAATGGGCGTATCGGGATAAGAATATTTGTGCGCGTTTTCGATAAGGATGGTCAGTACCTGCGCAATTCTGTCTTTGTCGATGAGCACTTGGACCTCATTATTGGCAAGCCATTTAAGTTCTAAGTCTCTTGGCTTTGTGAGCTTTTGCCATAACGCCATATTTTGTGTAAGCAGGTTATGTAAGTCAGATTTAACCAGATCTACAGTAAATTCGTGCATCTCGGCACGCGCTAGCAGCAGCAAATCATCAACCAACTTACTTAAGTTCACGGCTTGCTCAAGTATGGTTTCTAGCGTTTCTTCATAAATCTCGTTGCTAGCCGCAGCCTGCCTAAGGGTTACCTGAGCTTCGCCACGAATAATGGTTAACGGTGTGCGCAATTCGTGACTTACATCAGCCATAAATTGTCGGCGCTTTGCGTCCAGCTGAGTGAGTTTATTGTTGGCTTCTTTTAAAGCCCGGGTTCGGCTCTCCACTTCAAACTCTAAGTGCTTACGATGGGCATCAGCCTGGTCTTCGTGTTCTTGTAGTCGCGCTATCATGGAATTTAGTGCTTTGACCAAGTCAGTAAATTCGCTATCCAGGGTTTCAGGCAATCGATAGTGGTAGTTTCCCGAGGCAATGGCATCGGTACCCGTGCGAATAACTGTAAGCGGCTGATACAGGGCATTGAATAGCCAATAACAACCCAGCAGAATGAAAGGACAGGTGATAAGGCCTAAACTGATAGTAAACCACACAATGCTGCTGTTTAGCGTTTCAATGCTAGCGTTAATGCGGGATACAACGCCTGTCTGGCGGTTTACTGCAGAGTTGATGGCCTCCCTAAACTGGTTGTCGATAGTTATTTCAAGTAATGTTTGAAGGCGCTGCTGTTGATTAAGTGGAGTACTGTCGTTACTTAGCGCAATAGCTCTAAACTCTTCCACAATGCCTTGAATCAGCGCTTCAAGTTCATCGGTATCTTCAACACTTCCTAATGTTGCCTCAAGCCCTAGTGCTTCGCGTTGGGCAAGTTCCAGAGATTTTATACGGTTCAACGAGTTTTCTATTTGTTGTTGTTTGTTTCTCACTTTCGCTTGGTTCGCATTCTTGCCAAAAATAAGCTCATCGGTTAGCTGTTTGAAAAGCCTGTAGGAAATACTTGATAACTGCTGGTGCTCTGACAGCAGGGATTGAGCGAGTTGAGCTTGCGCTAAGTTAGTGCGCGTTAAATGCGCAGATATGGCTGCACTGGCTAAAGCAATCAACAGAATAAAAGTGGAAAGTAGCCCAAAAAGGTAGAGTTTACGTTTGTACATTGGCAGCAGCGTTATGATTATTTGTCACTATATACGCTAAATGTAATTTAATGGTGCAGTTTCACGGCAATAAAATAGTAAGTCAGAGCAGATGGGCTACCAGCGACATGTCGTCTGAATTGGTGTAGAAATAGAACGTAAAAAAGGGCGCGCGAGAGAGAAAAAGTACGTTCATAAAAGTCGTGATCACTATGAAAACGTAATCGTTTAAGCCGTGCGCTCAAGAATAGACAAGGCAATATCTGTTTGATATTGGAGCTCTTCATCTATTTTCCAGTGTTCGGGGCTCCAACCCGCTAAGAACCGATAAAAGTCAGCGCAGGCGAAGGGGTACAGGTACTTCCATTCAGCAATGATAAGCGCAATATCAGCACGCTTGAAACAAGCCGAACTATCATTGTTAGCCAATCGAGTGTGTAGCGCATCTTCGAGCGCTTGAAAGTAGTTATCGAGCAATGCATCACGATGTTTCATGTGGGTTTGGGTTGATAGGGCACTGCCCAAAAAATACGCCACGTCCTTTATGCCTGCGCCATAACCCACGTACTGAAAGTCGACAGCTGCACAGTCAGAAAAATCTTCGGTAAAACAAAAGTTAGCCACTTTAGCATCGCCGTGCACCAAAGTGTGATAATGAGCGTCGCCTAACGTGGTAGATATATCGACAGCATGTTGCTTTAGTAATCCATCCGACATGGCGTTGAACTCATCTTCACGGGTTGCCAAGTGCCAATAAGTGCCTTCAGGCCATAATTGTAAACGTCGGCTATCAAATTCATCTCTCACATTGACAAAGCGTGCATGAAAGTTGGCAAGCCATTTTAGAACAGTGATGCATTGCGCAGCGGTAAGTGAAGAGGCCGTGCGAGAATAGCCGCTGTGTGCTAAGTCTTCCATAACAAGAAGGGAGGCTTCGCCCTGTTGGCTGTGCCCTAAGTATTTAGCTGTACGGCACGACGCATCAGTTTGGACTTGAACGTCGCTATAAAAACAGTTCTCTACCTTAAAAGATTGGCACTTACGGTTGTGGCTAGCTTCACCATTCCAGCCTTTAGGGTGAGAGAGCCTGTGTGGCGGAGTGGCGCATTTCACGACTACTTTTAGCGCTGCTTCGTCTTCACCTTGTTGCGCGCCAAGTGGGTTTTGTTGAGCTTGGTGATACTGGCTTTCTTGGAAAGGGCTTCTCTCGTCGTGATTCTTTGAAAAAGTATTATTAGGATAGCCCAAAGTGGCACGAAAGCACGCTCCGTAGCCACTCCAAAGAGGTTGAATCATTTGTGTGTCTAATACTTGCGCGTTACATACTTGGCTTAACCAATCTATATACTGCTGGTTTACCGTATCTGACATTTTATTCTCAACTCGGACTCGATGTTAAACGTACACTAACAAACAAAAAAGCCGCTCGAAAGCGGCTTTTACGTCAATTAGCTAGTAGCGCACTAGCGACTGGAAATTATTCAGCCACTGCTGCTACTTCGGTAACGTCATCTACCGACTGAGGAAGCGTTGTTACTGCTGATGCACGTGACGTTACGTGCGACATCGCTGCAGTTTTACCCGATACTGCGAGTGCAGGTCGTGTGTCGTCAGTTTTAGCGGTAAGCGCTACATCAACAAATGCGTCGTTTACTGCTGCAGGCAATGCCATAGGGTGCGATGCACCACGCTTTCCTTTGCCACTCGCTGCTAGGCTCGAAGAAGGCGCTGCTGTTGTTTCAGCTTTTTCTTTAGCCGCTGGCGTATCTGCTTTCGCTTCTTGTACCTGTGCTTCTGGTTCTGCAACTACAGGTGCGTCAGCCAAGTTTATTTCAACTTGCTCTGGCGATGCTGTTGCTTCGTCTTTAGCTTCTGGCGCCGTATCAGCTTGCGTTGTTTTAGCTTCAACTGCCGGTTCCGTTTGTGCTGCCGGAGCCGTTTCTTCAACGTTGCTTTCTTGCACTGAAGTTTGAGCTTCTTTAGCCGGTTTAGCTTCAGTTGTTGCGTTATCGTCTGCTGACGTTACTTCATCAGTTGAGTCTACAGCTTCCGAAGGTTTATCGTTCGCTGACGGCTCTGCATCCGCTGAAGGCTTATTTCCCGCTAAAGGCTCTGCATCAAACTGAAGTTCGTCCTGAACGGCTTCAACGTCAAGCTTTGCTTTCTCTTGCTTAGAAACAGGTTGCTCTTCAGCTGGCGCTAACTGCCCAGGCTCTTTTGCTTGTGTTTCTTCGACAACAGGTGCATCTGTCTTAGCTGTCGCTTCAACTTCTGCTTCTGGCTGCTGCGGTGACAACTCACCAGGCTGTTTAGCTTGCGTGTCTGAATCGTCAACTTGCTGCGACTCTTTCTTACGACGTTGGCCAGCCGCACGAACGTGACGTGGAGAGCGGCGTGAACGGCCACGGCCTTCACGTTTTTGACCATGCTCTTCACTGTTAGCGTCGGTATTCGCATCAGTGCCATCAACGGCATCACTAGTTATCGCTGATGAGTCACCTTCACCCTTAACAGCATCCGATACTGGCTTCGCTTCAGCAGGTTTATCCGCTGGCTTTTGCGCGGCTTTGACTGCTGGCTTTTGCTCATCCTTCTTCTGTTCAGCAGTGTTTTCAACCGGTGACTCTGCTTTCGGCGCTTTAGGCTTGGTGTCAGCTTTAGCTTTGTGCTGCGATGGCGCTTCTTTAACTACTGGCGCAGCCTGCGCTTCGTTTTGTTCAACAGTAGTTGCCCCGTTGTCATCTTTCTTCACACGGACGCTGCGGCGCTTGTCACGACGTTTTCTGCGTTCAGCAACTTCACGCTTCTTCTGCGCTTGGTTTTCTTGCTGCTCGCCGTCTTGCTTCTCGTGCTTAGGCTTTTGTTGCTCATCGCGAGGTTGTTGTGCCTTACGAGGCTTACGACCTTTGTTATTGCGCTTATCATCTTGATCTTGGCGCTGGTCTCGCTGCTGATCGCCGCGCGGTTTGCGATTATCATTCTGCTCACCATCGCGATTTTGGTCTTTACCTTGGTCTCTGTTTTGAGACTGATTGCCACGACGATTGTTCTTGTTGCGCGGCTTGCGGCGACGGTCGTCATTATTGCGGCTGCGGTTGTTTCTATTTTTATTACCAGACTGTGGCTTCTTGTCTTTATTGGTTTCTTCTTCGCTTTCGCTACCAAATAAATCGCTAATCCACTTACCAAATCGGGCAAATAGCGAAGGCACATCGTCGGCTTTCTTCGCTGGCTCTTCTTTTGGCGCAACTACAGGCGCAGCCGTTGGGGCAACAAGGCCCTTCAGTGCAGGCTCTTCGCGCTTAACCGGTGCAGAAGTCGTTGTTTCCGTCTCAGCTTCTACCGCAGGCATTAACTCTACGTCGTAACTCGCTCCAGATATAACGTCATCTGGACGTCTGCGTAATACCTGGTAGTGCGGTGTATCTAGGTTTGCATTAGGAATAAGCAGTAAATCAACACCGTGGCGCTTTTCGAGAAGCTGAATTGACTTACGCTTTTCGTTAAGTAGATAGGTCGCAACTGGAACAGGCAACTGTGCTTCAATTTGCCCTGTGTTTTCTTTAATGCTCTCTTCTTCCAAAATACGAAGAATAGACAGTGCCAAAGACTCAGTGCCACGAATGGTACCGTGACCAGAACAGCGAGGACACACGTGATGCGCTGATTCGCCTAAAGAAGGGCGTAAACGCTGGCGAGACATTT
Organism: Alteromonas sp. CyTr2; assembly: GCF_947311905.1. Classification (NCBI taxonomy): domain Bacteria; kingdom Pseudomonadati; phylum Pseudomonadota; class Gammaproteobacteria; order Alteromonadales; family Alteromonadaceae; genus Alteromonas; species Alteromonas sp. CyTr2. Next base: position 253,246 of record NZ_CAMZMZ010000001.1, read on the forward strand.
CCAAAAGGCCAAAGCGAGAAATGCGACCCAATTGCACTCGTGCTCTGTCGCTTCTCACCGCGTCTTTCATGCGGTTTTCGACTTCACGTTGGTGACGTACTGGCGTCATATCAATGAAGTCGATTACAACCAATCCACCTAGGTCACGAAGACGCAGTTGACGGGCAATCTCGTCTGCCGCTTCTAGGTTTGTGTTAAGCGCTGTCTCTTCAATATCACCACCTTTTGTTGCACGGGCAGAGTTAATATCTATAGAGGTTAGTGCTTCTGTTGGGTCGATAACAATTGAGCCGCCAGAAGGCAAACGCACTTCGCGTTGGAATGCAGACTCAATTTGGCTTTCGATTTGGTAGTGACTAAATAACGGCACTTCACCACGATAGAGCTTTACGCGATTTGCAAAGTCAGGGCGCACCAATTGAATGTGCTGTAAAGCTTGCTCATAAATACTGGTTTTATCGATAAGGATTTCGCCAATATCGCGACGTAGGTAGTCGCGGATAGCACGAACAATTACGTTACTTTCCTGGTGAATCAAGAAAGGGGCTTCACGTTCTTCAGCAACGCTAGAGATAGCTTCCCAATGGGTAAGCAAGACTTTTAAATCCCATTCTAGCTCTTCGTAAGATTTGCCAACCCCCGCAGTGCGAACAATCAAACCCATACCTTCAGGAAGGTCCAATTTGCTTAGTGACTCTTTAAGCTCTGTACGCTCATCGCCCTCTATTCGGCGTGAAATACCGCCAGCGCGAGGGTTGTTTGGCATAAGTACTAGGTAACTGCCTGCAAGCGATAAGAATGTAGTTAATGCAGCGCCTTTTTGGCCGCGCTCTTCTTTATCAATTTGAACAATTACTTCTTGGCCTTCTTTAATCACATCTTTGATGTTAGGGCGGCCTTCGAATTTGTAACCTTTAGGGAAGTAAGTGCGGGCAATTTCTTTGAGGGGTAGGAAGCCATGGCGCTCTGCACCGTAGTCAACAAAAGCAGCTTCTAAGCTGGGTTCAACGCGGGTAATTTTACCTTTGTAGATGTTCGCTTTTTTCTGCTCGTGTCCTGGACTTTCTATATCTAAATCATACAACCGTTGCCCATCGACAAGAGCAACGCGCAACTCTTCTTGCTGAGTTGCATTAATTAACATTCTTTTCATTGTATCTAACTCTGTTTTCGTACAGCCGTTAAGACACAAAATTAAAGTGACATGTGCAAACCCTCACCGCGCAACCTCACGGCTGGACGGGGACCTTGTTGTAACGTCGCATTATCCCTGGTGGGCAAACACTCACGCGAATAAACAAGCGCCTTTATCTTAAGCGCAAACCCATACGATCGTGAATTGACACGTATAATCGTACAGATGCATTCATGTTCACACTGCTTTAAGGATGTCGGGAGCGACTAGCCCTTATTACTCATTTCATTTTTTCAAGCGGCATCATTTTTGCCACTCAATTGTCATTTAATTCTGTTAGCTAAACGGCAAACTTATTTTATGTTCGCAAGCATGGCCTCGCTTTTTACGGCAGTGTAGTCGTTGCCTCTCTCGCGGGGTCGGTATGAATGTGTTATTTCATCGAACACTTATCATTGCTGATGTCACCGACGCTCAAACCATGCTTTTATCGTTTACAAGTTAAAACAACACACTCAGATGCGTGCTGATTTTCGGTCTTGTTGTTGTTTTTATAACGCTGTGTTTCACATTGTTAAAGTGCGGCAACGAAATGCCTGTTCCACACCTTTCTTTTTACGTGAATTTAATCGTGTTAAAAACATCGATAATTATCGCACTAAAAGTCAAATTTTAGCAAGGAAAGCGAATGAATAAATCCCATAAATTGAGATGTTAAATACAGAAAACATGCGCTTTGGATAAAAAGTATGCGCAAAGGTGGGTTTTCTAAGTCCTAGCTAAGCGCTGATATAATAATTATTTAGTAAAACGTAACTTTCAGTATGTTGGGCACTTTGCAATAGGGTATAATGCTTCTATGAAAGAAGAAGCTCCCCAAAAAGTACGTTTTGTAACGGTTGAAGCCGACTTGGCTGGTCAACGTATCGATAATTTTTTGCGCACCCAGCTAAAAGGTGTGCCGAAAAGCATGATTTATCGCATTTTACGCAAAGGTGAAGTGCGGGTGAATAAAGGTCGTGTTAAGCCTGAATATAAGTTACAAGCCGACGATTTAATCAGAATTCCACCGGTTCGCGTGTCGGAAGGTGCGCCTGCGCCATCGCCAAAGCTCGATAAAATTGCATCATTAGAGTCGCATATCCTTTTCGAGGACGACCGTATACTTGTTATCAACAAGCCATCGGGAATGGCAGTTCACGGAGGAAGTGGCTTGAGTTTTGGTTTAATCGAAGGCTTAAGAGCCTTGCGTCCCGATGCCAAATTTATGGAATTGGTACACCGATTAGACCGTGACACGTCGGGCTGCATTTTAATTGCTAAAAAACGTTCTGCCCTTCGCCACATGCATGAGCAGCTTCGCACTGGCAAAATGGACAAGCGATATAATGCGCTAGTTGCAGGTGAGTGGCCTAAAACCCGATTTAAAGTTAAAGCGCCGCTTCGTAAAAATGTGCTGCAATCGGGTGAGCGCATGGTAAGTGTAAGCGACGATGGTAAACCGTCAGAAACTCGCTATCGCATATTAGAGGAATACGCGGGTGCAACCTTGGTTGAAGCGTCGCCTATTACAGGTAGAACCCACCAAATTCGCGTTCACTGTTTGCATGCGGGTCATCCTATTGCTTGTGACCCAAAATACGGTGATGCGGATTTCGACGCGGCAATGCGCCAAAAAGGACTGAACAGACTGTTCCTTCACGCTCGCAGTATTTCACTGCTGCACCCAGCGACTGAAGAGCGCGTAACATTTACCGCGCCATTAGACGACACTCTCTCAAATACACTTAAAGCGCTGTAAGTTATGCATTCAAAAAAACAGGCTGTGGAAACACAGCCTTTCATTTCGTTAGATAAAACACTGCCTAAGTACAAACTTGTTATCTTCGATTGGGATGGCACGCTCATGGATTCGGCGGCAAAAATTGTTAGCTGCATGCAGCTTGCTGCAAAGCAGTGTGATATGCCTGTTCCTACCTACGACGAAGTAGGTCACATTATTGGTATAAGTTTAAAGCCTGCCATTAAACAGCTTTTTAATATCAAAGACGATGAGTTAGCCGAGCGTTTAGTCGCCGCCTATAAAGAGGCATTTGTCACTCGCGATATAACGCCGTGTCCTTTGTTTGATGGCGTTGAACAGTTACTTAGCAATTTGAAAGAAGCGGGATGCACATTGGCCGTTGCGACAGGTAAAGCGCGCCGCGGTCTTGATCGAGCGTGGGCACAAACAGGGACGGGACCTTTCTTTAGTGCGTCACGTACCGCCGATGAGGCAGAATCAAAGCCTTCGCCCGACATGCTCCTACAGTTACTTGATGAACTTTGTGTAAAAATAGAAGACGCCGTGATGATTGGTGACACAACCTACGACATGCAAATGGCGAAAACGATTGGTATGGATAGGATAGGTGTGTCATATGGCGTTCACGCGCAGGTTCATTTAGAAGCGTTGTTACCTGTAGCACTTGTACACTCTATAAGTGAACTAGAAACAGCGCTATTCAAATAGCGCTGGTTTGTAGCACTGCTTTGATACAACTGCTCTGACAGAATTAGTGGCTTACTGTGCAGCCATTGCTAATAAATCGACATCGAAGTGTGCGCTCAGTAATTCATTTAGCAGCATTATCGGAAGACCGATTAAACTGTTAGGGTCGCGGCTTTCTATTTTATCGAACAGTAATACACCCAAACCTTCGCTTTTAAAACTGCCGGCGCAATCGAGTGGTTGCTCTTTATCTACATAGGCGCGAATGGCAGTTTCACTGTTATGCCGAAAGAAAACGCGTGTTTCATCTACCTGCGTTATCGTTTTATTGGCGCTAGGTTGGTGAAGGCAAAGTGCAGTATAAAATGACACTTGCTTACCTTGGCATGCCATTAGCTGGTTTACTGCATTTTCAAACGTGCCAGGCTTGCCAAGTAGCTGCGGGCCCGCATCGGTTTGGACCAAAGCTACTTGATCACTACCTATAATAATGGTGTCGTTATTTACTTTTTCTAATTCAGCGGCAACCTTGTGCGCCTTTTGTTCGGCTAAACGTAAACTCAATGCAGTAGGGCTTTCGTTCGCAAAGGGCGTTTCGTCAATATCTGGTGCGTGGGTGTCTACCTGAATACCAATGTTGGCGAGCAACATTTTTCGGTATTGCGATGATGAGGCAAGAACAAGGGAGGCCACAATTACTCCTTTTATAAAATCAATATGTTGCGTACTTTCAGTTAGTAGTACAATGTTACATTATCACTGCGTACCACATACAGCGTTTTATTGTAGGTTAAAACGCAATTTTGCTTTGACAGGAAGGGGTTGACCCTATATCATGCGCGCCCTATGCAGAAAGTGAAACTCCCTCATTCGGTTGAACCGACTAAAAGTGCCATGAAACGTTCCGATTACCGGGGCGTGATTGCGTCTAAAGATATGGAACGATTGAGTGAAGCAGTTGTCCGATGCAATGACTATGTGGACGCAGAAGTACAGTTCGAAAAAGACGCGCAGGGTCTTACTGTCTTTCACGGCCATCTAGCCACGCAGGTAACACTTATCTGTCAAAGGTGTAATGGTGAACTCGATTATCCCGTGGAAGCGGAATTCTGTTTTACTCCAGTGCAGGGAGACGAACAGGAAAGCGATGACATCATTCCCGAGGCTTACGAACCGGTAGAGGTCAACGACCACGGAGAAGTTAATCTGCTTCAAATTTTTGAAGACGAGCTACTGTTATCTTTGCCAATTGTGCCCCTTCATGCAGAGTCGGAGTGTACAGTGAAGCAAGACGATATGTCGTTTGGAAAGATTGAACCGGAACAAGAGCGACAAAACCCTTTCGCGGTTTTGAAAGAACTTAAGCGAGACCAGGAGTAAGTTATGGCAGTACAACAAAATCGTAAAACGCGTTCTAAGCGCGGTATGCGTCGCTCACACGATGCATTGACAGGCGCGACTTTGTCTGTCGATTCAACGTCGGGCGAAACTCACCGTCGTCACCACGTGACCGCTGACGGTTATTACAAAGGCAAGAAAGTAATCGGCGCGTAATACGGCGACTACATTTTGTCTAAACTAACCATCGCGTTAGATATCATGGGGGGCGATCATGGTCCCCCTGTTATCCTTCCCGCAGCCGTAAAGGCTATTCAACTTCACCCAGACGTGCACTTCACGTTATGCGGTGATGAAGATACCATCAAAGCAGGTATACAGCCCCTTACCAACGCTGAACGAAACCGCGTTACTATTGTGCATTGCTCACAAATCGTTGAGATGGGCGAAGCGCCAACGTCAGCGCTACGAAACAAGAAAGATTCTTCTATGCGTCGCGTTATTGAACTTGTCGAAAGTGGCGAGGCAAACGCGTGCGTAAGCGCAGGTAATACCGGTGCACTGCTTACCTTATCGTTCTATTTGCTTAAAACCTTATCAGGCATTGATAGGCCCGCACTCATTAATATGATGCCTACAACAGGGCACCATAACGTATTTCTTTTAGATTTAGGCGCAAACGTGAACTGTACGCCTGAAATTCTTTTCCAATACGGCGTTATGGGCTCAGTGCTTGCGCAAGAGGTGGCGGGCATAGCATCGCCACGGGTTGCCTTATTGAACGTAGGCGAAGAAGATATTAAAGGTAACGCACAGGTAAAATCTGCCGACCAGCTTTTTAAAGATGCGCCAGGTATAAACTATATTGGTTATGTAGAAGGCGACGACATTTTCACCGATCATGCCGATGTAGTGGTAACAGACGGTTTTACTGGAAATGTAGCGCTTAAATCGAGCGAAGGGCTGGCTAAGTTAGTGATAAACGAAGTAAAACGCCAGTCACAGAAGAACTTTTATACCCGATTATTGGCAAAAATTGCCTTCCCATTACTGAAATCTATCTATAACAGCGTGAACCCCGACCAGTATAACGGTGCGAGTCTGATAGGATTGCGCGGCATTGTTATCAAGAGTCACGGAAATGCACAAAAAGACGCCTTTTATTACGCCATCGTGCAAGCAATGAAAGAAGCAAAGATGCATTTACCTGAAAAGATAAAGACAAAGATAGAAACGGTATTGTTGGAGCAGCTTTGAGCAAATATTCACGCTTTATAGGAACAGGTAGCTATTATCCCAGCGACGTGCGTACAAACGCAGATTTAGAGCAAATGGTGGACACCAGTGACGAATGGATCACTGACCGTACCGGGATAAAAGAGCGACGTATTATTGGAGCAGATGAAACCGCTGCTACCATGGGGGCAGAAGCCAGTAAGAAAGCCATTGAGATGGCTGGCATTGACCCGAAATCTATCGACATGATTGTGTGTGCCACCACGAGTGGTCGCTATGCGCTTCCAAGCACAGCATGTGAAATTCAACGCATTCTTGATATTGACGGTATCCCTGCATTTGACGTAGCTGCTGCATGTGCAGGTTACTGCTACGCGTTAAGTGTTGCTGATCAATACATTAAGTCTGGCATGGCGAAACGTATTCTTGTAGTCGGTACCGACTGTTTGAGCCGCTTGATAAACCCTGAAGACAGAACCATGGTTATCTTGTTTGGCGATGCGGCAGGCGCAACGATTATTGAAGCGAGTGATGAACCTGGCATTCTTTCCACACATATCAACGCATCAGGCTCTCATGGCGATTTGCTGTACGTGGGTAATCCAACCCGTGGTGACGAGCAGTCGGTTCACGAGAACTGGGGTGTGATGCGTGGTAATGAAGTCTTTAAGGTTGCGGTAACCAAGCTTTCAGAAGTGGTAGAACAAACCCTTGCTGCCAACGGTATGCAAAAATCTGATCTTGACTGGTTAGTACCTCACCAAGCAAACTTTAGAATTATTAAAGCGACAGCTAAAAAGCTGAATATGTCTCTTGATCAAGTAGTGCTTACGTTAGAGCAGTATGGTAATACCTCTGCTGCTACTGTGCCTACAGCGCTTGATACCGCTATCAGAGACGGGCGCATTCAACGCGGACAGCACTTATTACTAGAAGCCTTCGGAGGCGGATTTGCTTGGGCATCGGCGCTTGTACGCTATTAGCCTTGCAGATATTTGCCTTGGTGATATTTGCCTTGTTAGGGGGCACTCCAACTCCGACGTTTTCTCGCTTCTAGTAAATTAAAAATAATAAGGAATCGACATGACAAAGACAGCCTGTGTATTTCCAGGACAAGGTTCTCAAAGCGTAGGTATGCTAAAGGAACTTGCTGAGACTTCTCCGATTATCGAAGCAACGTTTAAAGAAGCCTCTGACGCGCTCGGCTACGATCTGTGGGATTTAGTCCAAAATGATACAGACGGTAAACTTAACGAAACCCATATCACTCAACCAGCGTTGCTTGCTGCTAGCGTAGCAATTTGGCGTGTTATTCGCGAGCAGGGCATCGATGTAGATTACCTAGCGGGTCACAGCCTTGGCGAGTACTCAGCATTAGTATGTGGCGGCGCCATGGATTTTGCTGATGCTATCAAGCTTGTGGAAGCCCGTGGTAAATACATGCAAGAAGCTGTACCAGCAGGTGCTGGTGCCATGTATGCCATTATCGGATTAGACGATGCCGCCATTGCGGATATTTGTCAGCAAACTGCTATTGCTACAGGCGATGTGGTTGCACCAGTTAACTTCAACTCTCCAGGCCAAGTGGTTATTGCAGGGGAAAAGAACGCCGCCGAGCAAGCTGCTAATGCGTGTAAAGAAGCGGGCGCTAAGCGCGCACTTCCTCTTGCGGTGAGCGTTCCTTCACACTGTGAGTTAATGCGTCCTGCAGCAGACAAGTTAGAAGACGCGTTATCGTCATTGAACGTTAATGAGCCTGCAATCAATATCGTGAATAATGTTGATGTCACTATTGAAACCCAAGGTGATGCAATCAAGAACGCATTAGTGAGACAACTATATTGCCCCGTTCAATGGACGCGTACTGTTGAATACTTGGCGGCAGCGGGCGTTGAGCGCGTTATTGAGGTAGGTCCTGGTAAAGTACTTACTGGATTGAACAAACGTATCGACAAGAGCCTAGAATCTCTTGCAGTTAATACACCTGATGGTGTTGAAGCATTAAAACAATAAGGAAACGCAATGAGTCAATTAGACGGTAAAATTGCGCTTGTTACCGGCGCAAGCCGAGGTATAGGCAAAGCGATTGCTACGCAGCTTGCACAGCAAGGTGCTACGGTTATCGGCACAGCAACCAGTGAAAATGGTGCACAAGCAATTAGCGATTATCTTTCTGAATTCGGCGGCAAGGGCTTTGCGCTAAATGTCACCGAAAAAGAAAGCGTAGATACCACGATTAAAGCGATTAATGAAGCACACGGTGGTATCGATATCTTGGTCAATAATGCCGGTATCACACGTGATAATCTGCTAATGCGCATGAAAGATGACGAGTGGCAGGATATTATCGACACCAACTTAACCTCAATTTTCACACTGTCAAAAGCGGTACTTCGCGGTATGATGAAGAAGCGTTTTGGTCGCATCGTGAACATTGGTTCAGTGGTGGGCAGTGCAGGTAATGCCGGACAGGCAAACTACGCTGCAGCGAAAGCAGGGGTCATTGGTTTTTCTAAATCTATGGCGCGTGAAGTGGCTTCTCGTGGTATTACCATCAACGTTGTAGCGCCTGGTTTTATCGATACCGATATGACAAAAGCGCTGACCGATGACCAAAAAGAAGCCATTTTCAAAGATATTCCGGCTAACCGATTAGGCGAGCCTGATGAAATTGCAGCCACTGTTGCCTTTTTAGTAAGCGATGGTGCAGCCTATATTACAGGCGAAACTATCCATGTAAATGGTGGTATGTATATGGGGTAAATTCGCAAAAATTGCGAATTTTCCTTAGTTTGGGGTGGTATTTACCCGAACTTGGATGTAAAAATAGTATTTTACGAATTTCGAATGTCGCTGGTTTGACCAGAAAATTTGTTTAAACTGGTGCTTGCAAGGATGCACCTTGCAAAATAAACTAGCGGCACTTTTATTATCTAGTGACGTTTAAGGGAAACCTAGAATTATGAGTAACATTGAAGAACGCGTTAAGAAAATCATCGTTGAACAACTTGGCGTGAAAGAAGAAGAAGTAAAAGCAGAAGCTTCATTCGTTGACGATTTAGGCGCTGATTCACTTGACACTGTTGAGCTAGTAATGGCTTTGGAAGAAGAATTCGATACTGAAATTCCTGACGAAGAAGCAGAAAAAATTACTACTGTTCAATCAGCAATTGATTACATCAACGCTAACAAAGACGCTTAAGTCTTAAGTAGCGACAAAACGGCTCTTCTAACAGAGCCGTTTTTGTATCTCCTACCTTAGTTCCAAAGCGAGGGCTTTTTGTGACAAAACGTCGCGTAGTGGTTACTGGTCTTGGAATGCTTTCACCATTAGGTCTTAATAGCGAAGACACATGGCGCAAATTGCTCGCGGGCGAAAGCGGCATCGGTGAAATCACCCATTTCGATTGTAGTAACTATTCAACCCGTTTCGCAGGTCAAATTAATGATTTTGATCCGCAGGAATACATTGAAAAGAAAGAAACCAAGAAAATGGACCGCTTTATCCAGCTGGGTATAGCAGCAGGCAAGCAAGCCTTGGTCGATTCTGGTTTAACTGTTTCACAAGATAATGCGCATCGTGTAGGTGTAGCTATTGGTTCAGGTATTGGTGGTTTAGAACAAATTGAACAAAACCATTTGAAACTGACAAATAGCGGTCCTAAGCGCGTATCGCCATTTTTTGTACCTTCAACCATTACCAACATGATTTCTGGCTTTTTGTCTATCATGGAAGGGTTGAAAGGACCGAATTTAAACGTTGTGACTGCTTGTACAACAGGCGTTCATAACATTGGTATTGCCGCAAGAACAATTGCTTATGGTGATGCTGATGCCATGTTGGCCGGAGGCGCAGAAGCGTCTATTACTCCGCTAGGCATGGCTGGTTTTGCCGCAGCACGTGCGTTGTCATCTCGAAACGACAACCCACAAGCAGCAAGCCGCCCATGGGATAAAGACCGTGATGGTTTTGTCATGGGTGAGGGCGCTGGCGTGGTAATGTTAGAAGAATACGAAGCAGCAAAAGCGCGTGGCGCGACCATTTATGCAGAACTGGTTGGTTTTGGCATGAGCGGCGACGCATACCACATGACTTCTCCACCCGAAGATGGTGAAGGTGCGGCAGCGTCTATGCAAAACGCGATAAATGATGCGAAGTTGGATGCAAGCGAAATCGGCTATGTTAACGCACATGGTACGTCTACGCCTGCAGGTGATATTGCCGAAGTGGCAGCAGTAAAACGCGTGTTCAATGACCATGCTCACAAGCTACTTGTTAGCTCTACCAAGTCAATGACGGGCCATTTGCTAGGGGCCGCCGGTTCAGTTGAGGCAATTTTCACTATTTTGGCACTGCGTGACAAAATGGCGCCGCCAACCATTAATTTGGATGAACCAGGTGAAGGCTGCGACTTAGACTTTGTTGCACACAAAGCAAAAGCATTCAATGAAGACTACGCACTGTGTAACTCATTCGGGTTTGGCGGTACGAACGGCTCATTGATTTTCAAGCGTATCTAATACGGCGTAATTAATATAGCGTAATTATCGCTGATTAAGTGAACTTCACGTATATTTAAAAGGCAGCTTCGGCTGCCTTTTGTTGTTTATACAGTTAAATCTCGCAGTAAATATCATAAAACTCAGGTCTCTTTGAGCACAGCTACAGCCAAATCAATTCAGCTAGACGTTGTCTGACCAACGCAAGTTGGTATACTTCCAACAACCACAATAACGGCGAACAAGAGTAGGCAGTGAGAATTATTCCTAGCGCTACGCCTATTTCATCAAGTGACAGGGCGTTTAATTATGGCGACGGTGTGTTTACCACATTGTTGGTAAGTGAACATCAAGTAGAATTATTGCCTTATCATATTTCACGTTTAGAGCACGATGCGGCAGCCATCAAGCTCAATATTGATATCCGCGCGCTTGAAGCCGCAATTGCTGAACAGGTTAAGACGATAAAGAGCGGTTCAGGTGATAACGCTTCTCCAAAATATGTGCTAAAAGTTCACGTGTCGGGAGGTCAAGCCGGAAGGGGGTATGCGCGAAGCGAAGACAGTGAAGCATTAGTCAGATTTAGCCAGCACCCTTACCCTGTCCATTACGATAGTCTTGCGAATGAAGGTGCAACGGTAATATGCGCTCAAACGCGGTTAGCCATTCAACCATTGCTTGCGGGTGTAAAGCATATGAACAGGCTAGAACAAGTCTTAATTAAGCACGAAGTAGACGACGCTGGCGTACACGATGCTATTGTTTGCGATACCCAAGATAACATTATTGAAGCGAGTGCTGGCAATGTATTTTTCTACCTCAATGAACAATGGTATACCCCGTCTTTGAAAGGAAGTGGTGTCAATGGCGTAGTCAGGCAGTGTCTTATTGATTCGCTGTTAAACGACAATTGTTCGCTTCACGTGGGGGAATATGACCTTTCTTATTTGCGAAAAGCGAGTGCAGTGGTAATTACCAATGCACTAATGGGCGTAATGCCGGTACAGAAAATACAAATGCCGGATTTCTCCTATGTCGATTTTGATGTAAGAAGCGATGCGATTGTAGCGCTAAAGACACGGCTTCAGACTGCGCTTCAAAATTAACTAAAACGCACTTCTCACAACGGGGTTCGTCAACGTTTTACGAGCTTCACCAGATTAGTAGTAAAAAGAAATAAAATGGAATGTAAAGCAATGAAGAAAGGGGAAGTTCAAGCATGAAGCGGGTAATTGTTATTCTATTATCTCTTGTCATGCTTGCCGTTGTTGGGGCAGCCTCTGGCGTAATGTATGTCTCGAGCAAGGTTACCGATGAACTAGTATTAAAAAGTGAAACCTTATTTACGATAGAGAGCGGCAGTAACGCTTATCGTACCGTGAAACACATGCGTAAAATAGGCATGACCGATGTGTCGCCCTTTGTTGCTAAGGTGTGGCTCAAATTCTTTGCAGGCAGTACGTCTGTTAAGTCTGGCACCTACATGCTGCGCCCAGGGCAGTCACTAGTAGATGTGTTTACCTTGTTTACTGAGGGCGATGAGCATCTCTTCGCAGTGAGTTTAGTCGAAGGCCTAACCCTTGCACAGTGGCTTGAGGCGCTTAAACAAAACACTGATTTGGTGTTTGATTTAAACGAAGGGAAATTAAACCAGCTCACTCAGGATAATGGTGTAGATTGGTGTTGCGAAAACGTTTCGCAGACAGAGGGCGTATATTTGGCTGATACGTATTTCTTTACCAAAGGCACAACCGCAAGCGAGGTATTGAAAAGAGCACACCGCGCGCTAATTGACTTTGTCTCTAGCGAATGGGAATTACGGGATGCCGAACTGCCGTTAGCCACACCTTACGAGGCTCTTATCTTAGCGAGTATCATTGAAAAAGAAACGGCTGTGCCTGCGGAACGTGACATGATTTCAGGCGTTTTCGTCAATAGGCTAAACAGAAATATGCGTCTTCAAACTGATCCCACCGTGATTTATGGTATCGGTCCTACGTTTGACGGAAACATTACCCGTAAGCACTTGCGAACAGCAACGCCTTACAATACCTATGTTATTAAAGGGCTCCCACCTACGCCTATCGCGATGGCAGGCAAGGCCGCCATTCACGCTGCGTTGCACCCACTGACAACGGATGCACTCTATTTTGTGGCGAAGGGCGATGGCAGCCATCAATTTTCTACGACACTAGCTGAACACAATGCAGCTGTGCGAAAATACCAGTTAAAACGATAGCCGTATTGATGCAGACAACCGATACGTTATAGCTAAATAAAAACAGAGTTTAAAAAGTAATGCGCGGAAAGTTTATTGTAGTTGAAGGCCTTGAAGGGGCAGGAAAAAGCTCAGTGATTGGGCTGATTGTTCAAGCATTAAAAGGTGCAGGAAAGCGCGTTGAGCAAACTCGTGAGCCAGGCGGCACACCGATGGCAGAAGCCATTCGAGAATGTGTAAAACACGACTGGGATGAGACCGTGAGTGAGGAGACTGAACTACTTCTTATGTATGCGGCGCGTGTGCAATTACTGACCAATAAGATCTTACCATCACTTGATGCTGGTGCGTGGGTGGTAGGTGACAGACACGACCTGTCATCTCAAGCCTATCAAGGCGGTGGTCGGGGCGTCAGTGAAAAAACGATGACGGCCATCAGCAACATCGCGCTTAAAGGGTTTAAGCCTGACCTAACCTTATACCTAGATGTCGAGCCAGCTGTCGGACTAGAGCGCGCCCGAGGGCGAGGGGAGCTTGACCGCATTGAGCAAGCGGGGCTCGCCTTTTTCGAACGAACTCGTGCTAAATACTTGTCGCTCGCTAAGCAAGATGAATCTATCGTCGTGGTAAGTGCGATGCAGTCTATGGAAAAGGTTCATCAAGACGTGACTGCTATTATCAACGACTATGTGACGACCATAAACAGCGCAAGCAGTGACATAGCGCAAAACGAAAGTATGCAGGGGAAAGGCTAATGCAAGTACTGCCTTGGTTTGCTGCAACGTTCTCGACGTTACTGTCGCGCTATTTGGCAAAAAAACTTCACCACGGTTTACTGCTGACAGGGCCGAAAGGGATTGGAAAATACCAACTCGCGCTAGGGTTAAGCAGCACGTTATTGTGTAAGCAACCAAGCATAGATGGGCCATGTGAACAGTGTCAAAGTTGCCATTTGAGGCAAGCTGGAAACCACCCAGACTTTCATGTTTTAGAAAGTGAAAAGCAGTTAGGTGTGGATAAAATTCGCGAGGGCATTGGCAAGCTATCAGGTACTGCGCAAATGGGGGGCAATAAAGTGTTGTTGATTCCCCGTGCCGATACCATGACGGAAGCGGCAGCTAATGCACTGTTGAAAACCTTAGAAGAACCCACAAATAATACCTTCTTGCTGCTGATCACTGACAGTATCAATAAAATTATGCCGACCATATTAAGTCGATGTGAACGGCAGATACTCTCACTCCCGTCAGTGTCAGACAGTTTGAACTACTTAAACGCTAAGGGAGTAGAAGATGCAAGCGAAGCGCTATTGGCAGCTTATGGCTATGCCCCTCTTCGCGTAGAAGAGGCTCTCAGTGGTGAAGAAGACATTAGCTATCGCAATTTTAGCGATGGTATGCAAGCGCTCTTAGCAGGCGATGCAAATTTGCAAGTACAAACGCTTGCGAATAAGTGGCAGGACAATGCGCCTCAAATCGCATTGTGGTGTCAACAGATGGCCCATGACGAATACATAAAACGTCAACAGGCTGTTGATTTTAAACGCTATGAAGCGTGTGTTGATGCGGTAAGAACGCTGCAGCACGCAGGTGTAAACAAATCAATGGTACTTTTTGGGTTACTAAAGCAATTTCAACGTTAATAGGCAAACGCTGGCTTGTCGAAGCCCTTTTGTCTGACAGCAATTTTTTAAAACAGGTGTAGTTTGTTCGTAGATTCTCATTGTCACTTAGACCGACTTAAGCAAGGGCCAGAAGAGCTGGCTGAAACCTTAAATTTCGCAAGAACCCGAGGTGTTGAACACTTCCTTTGTGTGTGCGTATCTGTTGGTGATTACGACAGCATGTTAGCAGCTGTAAGTCAGTTTGAAGATGTATCAGTATCTTGTGGTGTGCACCCACTACATCAAGATGAAGCGTGTAGCTATGAAGAACTGTTAGAGAAGGCGCAGCGTGAAGAAGTGGTAGCCATTGGCGAAACTGGGCTGGACTATTTTTATAGTCCGGAAAGTAAAGAAGTCCAGCTAACGTCTTTCGTCGACCACATCAAAGTAGCTAACGAAACTAAAAAGCCGTTAATTATTCATACGCGGGATGCAAGGGAAGACACCATTAACTTACTCCGCCAACACAAAGCTGCGCACACTAAAGGTGTTTTGCATTGCTTTACTGAATCATTAGACATGGCGCTGGCAGCAATAGAGATGGACTTCTATATCTCTATTTCAGGCATCGTAACCTTTAATTCAGCAGATGAATTGCGTGAAGTGGTAAAAGCGATCCCTTTAGAGCGACTACTTATTGAAACTGACTCACCATGGCTTGCGCCAGTTCCTCATCGAGGTAAACAAAACCAGCCAGGTTACGTGGTAGAAGTGGCAGAATTTATTGCTGAGCTTAAAGGCGTGACGGTAAAAGAATTAGCGGAAATTACCACGCAAAACTTCTACACGCTGTTTTCTTTAGCTGCGAAGAAGAAAGCCGCGTAGCGGTAAACCAGGCGATTTTACTCTCGGAGGTGGTTATGCCCCAGTGGCGACAAGGGTTGACAAAGAGTCTTCACCAAACCCGCAGTATGCCAGAAAGTCGTTACTTTCAGTTAGCTACTGTGGACGGTAGTGGTGTACCGTACTGCCGTACCGTGGTTTTTAGAGGGATCACCGACGACAACCAACTGGTGGTTATTTCTGACACCCGCTCAGATAAGTATGACCAGCTTGGCCAGAATCCTCACTCGCAGGTTTGTTGGTATTTTTCTAAAACCAGGGAGCAATATCGCTTCTCTTGTACTGCAACAATAATAACGTTACATCAAGATGCTGACTTAGTTACTCAGCACTGGAATAAATTGTCAGATGCGGGCAAAAAGCAGTTCTTATGGGGCGAGCCAGGCACGCCAAGAAACGATGGCTCGGCACTTCAGGTTGAAGGGGACTTTGGTGTAGTTCCACCTCACTTTTGCGTGATCATGCTGGCTATCGATAGCGTAGATTACCTGAATTTGAGAGGTAACCCTCAAAGTCGAGAGTGGCATCAAAAAGACGGAAATGGCAACTGGGTTAGCCAGTCATTGATACCGTAGGTAACCACCTCTAGTCTCTAAGTAGGACATATTAAGTGCGTGATACTGCCTATTCTGAGCACCACCTAAGTCAGCAGTATACAAACAGGCGACCTAAGCAAAAAGTAAGCCCTCTCTAGCTTGGATAGACGCGATAACGCATTGGCAAATGAGAGGGCGCCGATCACCTAGAAAAGTCGCTCACCTAGAAAATATGGGAAATTGGTGTATCACCTTTAAATAAATAAGTGATCAAGTCAGCATTACTTTCTCTTGCAACGCTTTCGACAATAGCTGTCGCTACATCTTCTCTTGGTATTACAGCATCGTCCCTATTGCTTGGCATATCGGTTCGTACTAAATGCGTGCCCGGTTCATTTAATAAAGTGCCAGGTCGAAGAATTACGTGATGTAAGCCGCTATTAATTAAATGCTCGTCGGCCATGTGTTTGGCAACCAAATATGGTTTTATTGCTGACTCCACGGCGTCAGGATCGTCTGCACCAATAGAACTAACCATAACAAATTTGGGTGTACCCGCCGCTTTTGCATAGTTAACCGCGTTGCGGGCCGCCCAAAGATCAATCATAAGTGTTTTATCTGCGCCGGTGCTACCGCCTGAACCTGCTGTGAATACCGCAACGTCCACACCTTCAAAGTGTGCTGAAAAATCTTTTTCTAGATCCTGCTCAACCACTGTGAGGTTGGCATTTTGGATATCTGACAGTTTGTCTGGGCTTCTTACTGGCGCTACGACTTTGTGACCGGCATCCAACAATTTCACTGTTGCTTGCTTACCAATTTGGCCTGATGCGCCGATTACTAATACATTTGCCATGTTTTCATCCTCCTTGTGGGTGATTTCGCTCATCTTAAGCTACTTAAGAATTCACAATACATAGGCGGGTAAAAAGGAAAGCGATCAATTACTGCGATAAAATGCATGACAAAACGTTTGCCTGCATGCATTGCCGTTTAAACGGCAATGCAATGGGAGAGAGAAACTAATGAGTATGATAATCAGCCAGCGGCTATTTTATCACCGTATTTCGGCCTGATTCCTTTCCGACATATAGCTTTTTATCGATAGCGTGAATGCAAGCCTCGACGCTATCGTAATCTCGTATATCTGCTACACCGCAGGTTATGGTAGCTGATACCGAGTAGGGGGGAGCATCGATTTCGTAATCAGCGACAGCTTTACGTAGCTTTTCTGCCACCCAAAATGCTTCTTGAACCTTTAATGAAGGCAGCAATATAAGAAATTCCTCACCGCCCCATCGCGCAATAACGTCACTTTCTCTTAAACTATCTTCCAGGATCCGAGCGATTTTGACCAGTACTGTGTCACCCACATGATGACCGTATTCATCGTTAATACGCTTAAAGAAATCAATATCAACAATTAGCAAGGAGAAAGTATGATTATGGCGTTTATAATTTTGCCATGCTGCCTTGGCTCTTTGTATAAAGTAGCGACGATTTTTGAGACCCGTCAATGCGTCCTCAGTTGAAAGCTGCGTTAACTTTTCTACGACCGCTTCTAGGTCTCGGGTTTTTTCCTCAACTTTTAGTGCGAGTTCAGCGGAGCGCTTTTTCAACGACGCTATCCTCAGCCACACCATCGATGAAATCAACAGCATGCCTAGCAGGGTAATTGTCACACGCCATATAGGCTTATCCCACCACGGTGGAACCACAACTATTTCAAGTTGCGCTGCATTGGTGCTCCATTCATTCTCTTGATTTATAGCTTTAACAGTGAAGCGGTAGCGTCCTGGGTCCAAGTTGGTGTAGGTGGCCGTTCTTGTCTTGTAGTCAGTAAAGCGCCAGCTGTTCTCAAAGTCTGCGAGTTTATAGGCATACCTAAGTTCGTTTGCATTCATATAATCAGTGGCGGCAAATTCAATAGTGAGCGCAATATCGTTATCTTTAAGTTCGATTACCTCGTCTAGGCGCTGTCTTTGCTGATAGGTTGTCCCGTTTTGCTCGTTCCTACTCACCGTTTCAACGTTTGTGAGGTGCACTTCAGGTGACCACTGTACATTTGCCACTTGTGAAGGAGTAAATTGTGTTACGCCTTCCGTTCCACCAAACAATATTGTGTTATTTTCAGTTACAGTGACAGAGCCAATATAGTAACCCGAAGACAGTGCGCCGTTTTCTGCACCGAAATAAGAAAGGGTAGACAAGTCAGGTGCTAAATACGCAATCCCTTTAATTGTAGAGATCCAAAGCCCATATTCATCATCTTCAACAATTGCCCCGATGGATACATTGCTCAATCGACTTTCAGGCTTAATTTGTGTCACTTTAATCGTTGATAAATCACTGCCTTCTTTAGACATAAAGAAGAGCCCAGCTGCTTGAGTTCCAATCCAATAACCACCGCGTTTTGACTGAGAAATCCACGTCACTACAGTTTGATCTGAAATCTTGTCCGTAAACTCACTGACGCTGGTTAAGTCGCCAGTCAGTTTATTCGCAACAAATAAACCGGATACCGTACTTAACCACGCGTTTTCATTGTCGTCCAAAACAATTCTCGTTGTCAGCGACAATGGCCATTGTTTTATCACTCTATCTTCTGAGGGGCGATATACAAATAGCCCATCGCTGTAGCCGCCATACCAAATGTCTCCGTCATCATCGATATTAATGCTGTAACCCGACTTACCATTCAGCGCAACGAATTCTAGGTTTCTGGTCTGAGGGTTCAGTTTGGCAAGACCTGTGCGTGTGGTTACCCATAAGGCATCGCTCTTTGTATGATAAAACACGCTCAACAGCTTATCGTTAGTGTCTTCGCTACTCGCCAATGCACCATGGGAAGTAAATGGGCCTTCTTGAGTTTTACTTATCGTGTCGTAAAGCCAAAGGCCCTTTTCGTTCGCTACCCATACTTGGTTATCTTTGTAATTCGATAAAGAGGAGATTATACGTCCTGCGCCTATTTCCTGAGAGTAGAAGTTGCTAAGCAGAGGGTTACTAATCGCAAACCCATCGTCTGTGGTGCCAACGACAACCAGCCCAGCTTTCGTTTGATAAAGGCTTGAAATTCTCTCTTTGGCCGCATCTTTCTCGTTAATCGGTGCACGCAGCACAGAGTTAGGGTTATGTGACGTTAAAATATTCAGCCCACGCTGAGTAGAAACCCATATATCACCGTTGTCCTTTAATAAGATGTCTGTAACGTAGTTATCAGATAATCCGTGAGTTTCAGATGTACATCCTTTGTCGATGGTGGTGCTTTGGTCGTCGGGGTTGAACAAACATGCACCGCGGGTAGCGGTACCCAACCAGAATCGAGATTTCTCTGCTGCCACCAGTCGAGTAAAGTTCGTGTTTTCAAAAGCCACTAACTCAAGTGACCTCTTAAACGGGTCAAGTTTATAAAGGCCCGAGGTGGAAGTGACATAAAGCGTGTTACCGATAAGCTCTATGTCTGTCAGCGTACTGGTGGTACTGGGAAGGTAGCTAACCAGTTCTACACTGTCTGATTCTGGAGAGTATGTGTAAAGGTTTCGTTCAGAGACTATCCAAAGCTGGCCATTGTGGGTGGTCTTGATCCTATTAATTACCTGTTTATTGAAAGGCTCTGACGCCGGTAACGTGTAGTGCTTGAACGACTCAGTATCAACATCTATACGGCTCAGCCCGCTGTATGTCCCCACCCACAGGTATTGACCATCTAAGCTTGCCTCTATCTGAAGGGCGAACAGGGTTTGGAGGCCTGTTGACTTGTCTTCTCCCCACAAGCCGAAGTTTCGAAATGTATAGCCGTCAAATTTATCGACACCAGACTGCGATGCCAACCACAGAAAACCATACTTATCTTCCGCAATATCTGAAATGGTTACGTGGGCGATACCACTATCCATATTGTAGGAATGAAACGCTGGGGCAATAGGTTGCGCGCGCGCAGGTAGGCTGCAAGTTGAAGCAAAAAAAATGAAAAGCGAAAGTACCAACAGGGGGCGCATAATATAATCAAAAATCACATGAAATTTATACACTAACGTTACGCGAATCTACCGCTCTTACAATGGTACAAAACTTTAAATTCAACAAAAAAGCCTCGAAATTCGAGGCTTTTTGGACTGCATCAATTATGTTAGCCAGTGGCTAATCATAACGGATATAGTTACCAGCCACACTGGCGTGTAGCATTTTGCTCATCTAACCACGTTTTTAGTGGAGCAAAGTAGTCAGCGATAGTACTGGCATCCATTTGCGGTGAGCCTGTCAGTGTTTCTAACGCATTTTGCCAAGGTTGGCTCATACCCATCTCTAGCATTTCGTTAAGTGCTTTACCGGCTTCTTCACTGCCGTAGATAGAACAACGGTTAAGCGGGCCCTCATCACCTGCAATGTCACACAGTGCTTTATGGAACTGGAATTGAAGGATATGCGCTAGGAAATAGCGTGTATAAGGTACGTTAGCAGGCACGTGATATTTTGCACCCGGATCAAACGCGTCAGCGCTGCGCTCAACAGGGGCCATCACACCTTGATACTTTTCTCTCAATTCCCACCATAGTTGATTGTATTGTTCAGGTGTTACTTCACCTGACATCACTTTCCAGCGCCATTGGTCAACCATCAGACCAAAGGGAATGAAGGCAATCTTGTCTAACGCAACTTGCATTAACATACCGATATCGTTTGATGCGTCTGGGATCTCATCAATTAACTCGATTTGCTTAAGATACTTAGGTGTTATTGATAAAGCGATGGTGTCGCCAATAGCCTCGTGGAAGCCGTCGTTTGCCGAACCACGGTAAAGAAGTGGTTGGTCTTTATAAGCGCGTTGATAGTAGTTGTGACCTAATTCGTGGTGAATAACGTTAAATTCTTCGCCAGTCTTTTGAATACACATCTTTATACGAAGATCGTCTTTGTCATCTAAATCCCACGCAGAGGCATGACACTGAACGTCACGGTCTTCTGGCTTTTGAAACATAGAGCGTTCCCAAAAGGTATCTGGAAGTTCTTCAAAGCCAAGCGATGAGAAAAATGACTCTGCTTGTTTAACCATGGCAATTTCGTCATAGCCCTGTTCAGCTAATGCGCCTGTAACATCAGGCACTTTCATTTCTTGCTGAGGTTTAACGATATCGTAAATATTCCCCCACGACTGTGCCCACATGTTACCTAATAAATGGGCTGGGATTGGTTTGTCTTGAGGTACTACGTCTTCGCCATAGTGTTCACCTAGCTTAGCGCGCACATGGCAATGTAGTGACTCGTAGAAAGGCTCTACTTGCGTCCATAAGCGATCCAATTCCTTGGGAAATTCATCTGCTGGCATATCGTACTTTCCACGCCACAAGGCGCTGACGTTTTCAAAACCTAGCTCTGCAGCGCCTTCATTGGTAAGCGATACTTGTTCTGCATAGAGTCCTGCCATTGGTTTAGATACTTCACGCCAGCCTGTCCAATATTCTAATAGCTTGTCAGCATCGCGTAGGGTGGCCATTTCCGAGCTCATTTCAACCAAGCTTTTACACGTACCATCTTCGCTGCAATACTCACCAGAGCCGTACATGGCACTTAAGTCAGAACCAATTTTCGCAAGCCGCTCTGCTTTTTTGGCATCTGCCGGCGGCGGCATTGTTAAACTGTTTTTAAGTAGATCAAGCTGTCTGCGGGTGTCGGCATCTACGTCTACATCGTTAAATTTCGCCGCTTCTTTAGCTAACTTTGCAACCTTGGTAGAAAGCACTTCATTAAAATAAGCACTGACTGCTGCTGTATCGAAATTGATATTCGTGGCGTAGCTCCACTCGGCGTGCGCGGCAGGAACTTGCATTTTTGCAATATCATTTTGCGCCTGTGTTAAAAACTGCTTTGCGTCTTGTGCAGTGAGTTGTGGTTTAGTTTCTGTTTGTGTTGTACTTTCGCCACATCCCATAAGCGAAACGCTTACCAATGCTGCTATTAGAGTACGTTTGTGATTGAGCATACTTTGTCCTTTAATTATTGTGTTTTTTACGTGAATCGACGTTCACATAGACATGCTCTTGCATTGTGTAACGCTGTGTTGCTTTTGTAAAACAAATTCGATATTACTCTCACAAAAGCACTGGCTTTTTTAGGCAATTTATAACTAGCAATGCGAACGGTTGGGGCCTGTTTTTAAATTTGCCTCAACACCTGACGAAAAGTTTTTTAGTAATGGGTCAAAGTAATGCAAAACAATGACAATGTAACGTCTGCTACACCTGATTTAGAAAGGTTGTTTATCTACGGAAGCCTTGCTCCTAATTGCCCAAATCACCATATCGTCGCTCATATTGATGGCCAGTGGCAGTCTGGTACGGTAGAAGGGCACTTAGTTCAACAAGGGTGGGGAGCAACTATGGGGTTTCCAGGAATTGTTATTTCTGATCTAAGTGAAGCAAAAGAAGAGGTGAAGGGCATGATGCTAACGTCTACTCAACTTGCCGAAAACTGGGCCATGCTGGATGAGTTTGAAGGTGCTCAATATGAGCGGGTCATTGTTCCTGTTAAGCTTGATGCCGGTCACACTGAAAACGCCCATATTTATCAAATCAAACCAACACAATAAAAAGGACCATTATGTCAACGGAAGAACCACTCTACTGGGGCTTGAACGCTCGAAGCTACTGTACACTCATTCATGTTTCTCAGTTATCCAGTTTCATTATACCTGGCTTAGGTATCATATTGCCTATCGTGCTATGGATTGCTCACAAAGATCAAAACGAAGACATCAATCAGCACGGCAGGGTGACAGCGAATTGGTTAATAAGCTTGCTCATATACTCTGTTATTTGTTTTGTCTTGACGCTGGTTATCATAGGAGCCCTAGGCTTCATCGCTCTTGGATTAATGAACATCGTCTTTGCTATCGTGGCAGCAGTCAAAGCGAACAAAGGAGAGTTGTGGGTGTATCCGCTAAGCTTTGAGTTTTTTAAACGTTAACCTAAAGAATCCTACGTCACGTCTAGCAAGAAAAACTACTACTGACGAGCGCTTTCGAAGGGCGTTTCCATGTTGAAACGCCTTCGTGCTTATCCCATTGCAGATACTGCAATTGCCAGCGTGAACAATAACGCGATGTGTTTTGGTTTTAAAAGCATGTTCACCTCTTTCCTGTGACTTCTTCTACCTGTGGTAATCTTGAAGGTAGTTTTCAAATAGGTGTCGCGCTATTCACAATTAGTATAATTAACTCATATGTCGCTAATGTCGTTACGAGGGCGTTATTTTTTCAAAAGCGCTATGTCGGCGGTTAGCACTTATCTATGCGGATTAATGGTATAAATATTTGATTCGTAGAATACTATTGCTGCGTGTGCGATTGAGTAAAAAAGAATAATAAACGCAAAGAAATGACGTTATATAAAGGATTAACCTGATAGACGAGTACTCGCCTAAAAATTACTTAGCGCTGAAGCGGTGACTTGGCAGTGCGCTATGAATAAGGTATTGGCTTTTGGATTGTTTGGTGGTTTGAAGCGAAACATCAGTACCGCGCTTCACCGTGCTTAGTGCTAGCGGTTTATTTTGACGTTGCTTCTTTAATAGTTGCGAAGAAGGCACTTCCTTCATATTTACAAGCGTAGATTGGGCTTCTTGCGCAATACTAACGTTAATCAACGAATAGGTTATACAAAGTGTGGTAGCTAAAAAAATGTTTTTACTTGGCTTTTTCATCACATTTTTCTCTTTTTGTTCAACTTAATCGCTAAATAAAATTATTGGGTTTTACTTGATAGGGGTTCGATTGCAGAGGCGGTTGCACTCGCCTCATTCATCGATTTTGTTTGTTCCTCTTCATTACACCTTAAGTAGAACGAAAGAGAAACATGATGAGTCATACAAAGGTATGTCAAAAAATACCTTTGCATGTATTTCGAAACTGCGAGATAAAAATTACCACGCTGTAACACCACCATCTACTGCTATGGTTTGCCCGTTCATGTAAGAGTTGCCAGGGGAAAGCATCAGCATCATGGTGTTAACGATTTCTTGCGGTTCGCCTAGACGTTTCATAGGACTTCCCATGCCTAGTTGCTCGCGCGCTTCAGGGGTGTTGTACCCGTCTACGTTCAAAATATTGGTAGGACTATAGAATGGGCAAATTGCATTAACGCGAACATTTTTTCGGCCGTATTCCACCGCGGCTGTGCGGGTTATCCCCGAAACCGCGTGTTTTGCTGCAGCATAAGCACCGCCTTTAGGGGCTCCACCTAGTCCTGCAAGTGAGCTTACATTTAAAACGTGCCCTTGCTTTTGTGCAAGCATAACGGGTATTTGGTACTTCATTCCAAACATAACGCCTTTTACATTCACAGCGAACTGCGAGTCCATGATTTCCTCTGTCATTTGATGAATTGGTGCAGGGTTATGCGCTATGCCTGCATTATTTACGGCTATATCCAGTTTGCCAAAGGTTTCAATGGCTGTTTCAACCAGCGCCTTATTTAGCGACTCGCTAGCAATATTACCCGCTAGCACCACGACATCAGTGAGTGCTTTTACATCCTTTTTCGTTTCCTCAAGGGCGGTTTCGTTAATGTCTGAAAGAACGAGTTTTGCTCCTCGGTTGGCAAGACCTAGCGATAACAAGCGGCCAAAGCCACTGCCTGCGCCGGTAATTAATACAACTTGCCCTGAAAAGTCGAGTAGAGCATCCATGGTAATCTCCTATTGGTAACTGTTTAATGTTTTTTGAAACGTGGCTATTTCAGCTGCGTTTGGTTTATAAATTGAATGAGTAATTTGGCTAGCATTTCCCCTTGGTCTTCCTGGATAAAGTGACCACCGTTTTCTACAAGGGTATGAGCCATGCCGCTGCTGCCAGGAATGAGCTTTTGAAATACCTTATCGCCACCTTTAGTGACAGGGTCGCTATCACCGAAAGCCGTAACAAAAGGTTTGTTATATTGCTTTAGCTTTTCCCATGCCTGTCTATTCGCCTGTGCCTCAGCATTGTCTGGGCTTGTAGGAACAAGAATAGGGAACATACGTGCACCTGCTTTAAAGCTTTCGTCTGGAAAAGGGGCGTCGTAAGCAGCAAGCGTCGCCTCATCTAGAACAGTGGTTGTGGCGTTTTGAATGATCGTAGATGTGGGAAATACGGCGACATCCTGTGAGAATCGGCGCCATTTGATGAAAGCATCACTTGGCGGGTGGTCTCCAGTGGGCAAACCGGTATTAGACACCATTACACCCGAAAAACGCTCAGGCATATCGGCGACAAGTCGCAGGCCTAGTAGACCTCCCCAGTCTTGACAAAATAGTGTAACGGGGCCTTTAGTAGCCTGTGAAAACCAGTCTTTTAGCCATATCACATGACGAGCGTAGGAGTAGTCCTCCTTTCTTACTGGTTTATCTGAGCGCCCAAAACCAATGAGATCCGGCGCGATGACATTGAATCCCGCATCAGCCAATATGGGCATCATCTTGCGGTATAAATAAGCCCACGTCGGTTCGCCGTGTATTAATAGCACGGTATGTCCATCTTTCGGTCCACATTGATAATGGGCCATTGTTATTTCACTGCTTACTGTGTCTGTTACTTCAGTGAAACAGGGGGAGTAGGGAAAGTCAGTGATCGTGTCGAAGGCGCTTTCCGGTGTTTTAAGCACTTGCATAGCCAATCATCCTTTTGTAAATAAAATGTAATTACAAGTGTTGCCTGATTAACAAAAACACCGGTTTTATTTTCTGTCAAATAAACCTTAGGCAAGGTAGGACAGGCTCTGCGCAGAGAAATGAATTCACAAAGGGGCTGGCGGTCAATATTAAATATTATGATAAATGTCTATAACACCAATAAACTTGGATGATTGACAACACTGCAATAACATCCAGTTAACGTGATAAACAGGACATGGTTATGACTGAGATGGAAAATAAAGCCGTAGAATATGCAGTACAACAGGGTGTTGCCACGCTGACAATGCAAAGTGCGCCCGTTAATGCGCTGTCACGCGCTATCAGAGTAGGGTTGATAGAAGGCATAAACAATGCACTAGATGACGACAGCGTACGTGCCATTGTTATTACTTCTTCACTACCTATTTTTTCGGGTGGAGCTGACATCAGCGAATTCTCTGGTGGCGATTTGTCTCCCATGCTGCCTGAGGTACTAGACAAGATTGAAAATGCGTCTAAGCCGGTTGTTGCTGTTCTCCCTGGACCAGCATTCGGCGGTGGCTTAGAAGTGGCGTTAGCTTGCCATCATCGCATCACCTTTGCCGACAATAAGGTGGGTCTTCCAGAGGTAAATCTAGGCATATTACCGGGCGCAGGCGGTACTCAGCGCCTTCCTCGTTTAGCCGACGCACAAACATCGTTAGAAATGATCGTAACAGGCAAGCCTACGTCGGTGGTCAAACTTCCAGGTGTCTTCGACAAAATTTCTGATAAGCCTGAGCATTTACTTGAAGATACAAAAGCGTATTTACAAGCATTAACGCCAGATAAAGCGATTAAACGCACCAGTGATATCACGCTGTCCATGTCTGACGAAACGCAGGCGGTGTTTGATGCAGTAACTGCACAAACTAAAAAAGCGACTCGTGGTTTCTTTGCTCCATTAAAATGTATCGAAGCGGTACGCGGCGCTTACACGCTCGCTTTTGAAGATGGCCTTAAAAATGAAGGCAAGCTTTTCATGGAGTGTATGAATACGCCACAGGCGCGTGCCCAGCAGCATTTCTTTTTTGCTGAACGCGCAGCAGGTCATGTGAGCGATTTCGACAAAAATACTCCTGAGCGCAACATTGATAAAGTTGCGATTATCGGCGCCGGAACAATGGGCGGTGGTATCGCTATGAACTTCGCCAATGCCGGCATTCCAGTCACAATGCTTGAGCTCAAAGAAGAAGCGCTAGAGAAGGGATTAGCGCTTATTAGAAAGAACTACGAAAACTCAGCGAAAAAAGGCAAGTTAACCCAAGAGCAGGTAGAGAGCCGCATGGCACTGCTTTCAGGTACTACGTCGTATGACGACTTAGCTGATGTTGATCTCGTCATCGAAGCCGTTTTCGAGAAGATGGAAGTAAAGAAAACCGTATTCTCGACGCTGGATAAAGTGTGTAAGCCAGGCGCCATTTTGGCTTCAAATACGTCAACACTGGATATAGACGAAATAGCGACAGCCACATCCCGTCCTGAAGATGTAATTGGTCTTCACTTCTTCTCGCCAGCGAATGTGATGAGACTGCTAGAAGTGGTTAAAGCAGAGAAGACATCTGCTGAAGTCATTAAAACCTGCATGAAGATGGCTAAACGCATCAAGAAAGTAGCGGTGTTGGTAGGCGTTTGCTTCGGATTCGTAGGTAACCGCATGATTGAGCCTTACGGCCGTGAAGCTAACCGCTTACTGCTTGAAGGAGCAACACCTGAGCAAGTTGATCGTGTTTTAACCGAGTTTGGCATGCCAATGGGGCCGTTCACTATGGGTGATATGGCTGGATTAGATATTGGTTACTATGTACGACAGTCTCGACAAGAGCACATTGCACACGACCCCGCTTACGGTGCAGTGGCAGATCGCTTGGTAGAAAAGGGGCGCAACGGACTCAAAACCGGACGCGGAGCTTACAACTATGAACCTGGGAGTCGAGTTCCTGTCCCAGATCCAGAAGTACTAGAAATTGCCAAGCAAGAAGCAGAACGTTTAGGCGTGGTTCAGCGTTCAGACATTAGCGATGAGGAAATTCTAGTACGCGTCATGTACTCATTGATCAACGAAGGTGCTGCCATCTTAGAAGAAGGCATTGCAGCTAAATCTAGCGATATCGATGTGATTTATGTTTACGGTTATGGCTTCCCTGTGTATCGCGGCGGCCCTATGCAATATGCCGACGAAGTAGGGCTAGGCACTATTTTAGATAAGCTGACTACCTATCGTGATCAATTGGGTGATTACGGAAAGATGTGGCTTGAACCAAGTGATTTGTTGGTGAAATTAGCCCAAAGCGGCGGCACGTTTAAAAGCTATAAAGCGAAGTAGACAAGGCTCTCGTTAGCGAGAGTTAATCGACGGTGAGAGCTAGCGATAGCTCTCGTTACCCGACATCCGAATTTGGTAAAGCTAGGTAACTTCGAGAGGAAGCACATAGGCCTAGCTAAACTTTGGCTGAACTTTCAGCCCAACTGAAAGGAATATGAAAATGCGCGATGCAGTTATCGTAAGTACAGCACGTACGCCAATCGGGCGCGCTTATAAAGGTGCACTGAACAATTTACCAGCCCCTTCATTAGGTGGCCATGCTATTCAAAACGCAGTAGCACGCGCAGGGATCGACCCTGCCAGTGTCGACGACGTGGTAATGGGCGCAGCGTTAACCCAAGGCAGTGGCGGCATGAATATTGGCCGCTTGGCTGGTTTAGCGGGTGGTTTACCGGTCACCGTAGCGGGCATGACACTCGACCGCCAATGCAGTTCTGGCATGTATGCCATTGCTACCGCAGCGAATTCAATTCGTACAGGCGATGCCAACATTATGGTTGCGGGTGGCTTAGATTCTATCTCTTTAGTGCAAAACAAAAATATGAATATGTTTCGTGCAGTAGACCCTGCACTGGTTGCTAAGCACAAAGATATTTATATGCCAATGCTTCAAACTGCGGAAGTGGTGGGTAAGCGCTACAACATTAGCCGTGACGTACAAGACGAATACGGTTACCAAAGCCAAATGCGCACAGCAGCGGCTCAAGAAGCGGGCAAGTTTGATGATGAGATTGTACCTATCACAGCAACGCAAGCCTTATTTAATAAAGAAACAGGTGAAACCTCTGAGCGTGAAGTGACCTTGTCGAAAGACGAAGGAAATCGCCCAGAAACAACGCTAGAGGGGCTTAAAGCGCTTAACCCAGTGATAGAAGGTGGTTGTATTACCGCAGGTAATGCAAGCCAGCTTTCTGATGGAGCCAGCGCGACAGTGATTATGGATGAGCACTCAGCGGCAAAAGGCAATGCTCAACCTCTTGGTATTTATCGCGGTATTGCAGTGGCAGGCTGTGAGCCAGATGAAATGGGAATTGGCCCAGTGTTCGCCATTCCTAAGCTATTAAGGCAGCATGGATTGACCATGGACGATATCGGTCTATGGGAGCTTAACGAAGCGTTTGCGGTACAGGTACTTTATTGCCGCGATAAGTTAGGCATTCCAGACGAATTATTAAACGTAAACGGTGGTGCCATTTCTATTGGTCACCCATACGGCATGAGCGGTGCTCGCATGGTGGGTCATGCACTCATCGAAGGTAAACGACGCGGTGCGAAATATGTTGTTTGCACCATGTGTATCGGTGGCGGCATGGGCGCTGCTGGTCTATTTGAAGTAATATAGGTATTGGGTATGGAAGGTTATAAAGCTCCACAACGTGACGCCATGTTTGTAACACATGAGCTACTAAATTATCAAAATCACTATCAAAAGCTAGGTTTCGACGAAGCATCTGAAGATCTGGTGTCGGCGATTTTCGCTGAAGCTGCAAAGTTTTCAGAGAACGTACTGGCGCCCATCAATGCATCAGGTGATGAAGAAGGGTGTAAGTGGGTTGATGGTGAAGTAACAACGCCTAAAGGTTTTAAAGAAGCTTATCAAACGTATGTTGAGGGCGGATGGCCAGGAATGTCTCACCCTGAGGAATTTGGCGGTCAGGCACTACCATATTCATTGTCATCTATCATTGCTGAGTGGTTCTCAGGCGCAAACCATTCTTGGGCGATGTACCCAGGTCTAAGCCAGGGCTGTATGGCAACAATAAAAGCCCATGGCTCTGAATTGCTACAAAAAATGTTCCTTGAAAAACTGGTTAGCGGTGAGTGGACAGGTACTATGTGTTTGACCGAGGCACACTGCGGTTCAGACCTTGGCATGTTGAAATGTCGCGCGGAGCCTCAAGAAGATGGTACCTACAGCTTAACAGGAACGAAGATTTTTATTTCGGCAGGTGAACACGACTTGTCTGAAAATATCGTACACATTGTGTTAGCTCGATTGCCAGATGCGCCAGAGGGTACCAAAGGTATTTCACTATTTGTTGTGCCTAAGTTTAACGTGTCTGAAGATGGCGAAAAGCAAGATAGAAACGCAGTAGGATGCGGAAGCATTGAACATAAAATGGGGATCAAAGCCAGCGCAACCTGCGTGATCAACTTCGATGGTGCAAAAGGTTATTTGATTGGGCCACCAAACCGCGGCCTAAATTGCATGTTTACGTTCATGAATACCGCACGTATTGGCACTGGTCTAGAAGGCTTGGCATCATCTGAAGCAGCATTCCAAGGTGCGCTTCGCTACGCAAAAGACCGCATTCAGTTCCGTTCATTAACAGGGCGTAAAAATCCTGATGGCCCAGCTGATCCTATTATAGTGCACCCTGATGTACGTCGTATGCTGTTAACGCAGAAAGCGTTCGCGGAAGGCAACCGAGCGCTTGCCGCTTACTGTATGCAGTTAGTTGACGTTACTTTGTATGGTAGCGACGAGGCTGAGAAGCAACTTGCGGATGCAAAACTTGCATTCTTAACGCCTATCGTAAAAGCCTTTTTAACTGAAACCGCGCAAGAAGCCACAAGTTACGGTATGCAGGTTTATGGCGGCCACGGCTTTATCAAAGAATGGGGTATGGAGCAGCTAGCTCGCGATACCCGTATCTGCACCATGTATGAAGGTACTACAGGTATTCAAGCCGTTGACCTATTAGGTCGTAAAGTAATGGGCTCTAATGGCGAATTGCTTAATGTGTTTGTTCAAGAAGTGCGCGACTACTGTAATTCATTGCGTGACAACGCTCAGTTTAGTGCTTGGACTAACGCGCTAAACTCTCATCTTGACGAGTGGCAGCAGATCACTATGGATATCGGGAAGGCAGCAGCATCGAACCCAGATGAAATTGGTGCAGCGTCTGTCGATTACTTAATGTATTCAGGTTATGTCACCGTTGCTTACTTCTGGCTAAAAATGGCAGTGAAAGCACAAGAACAGCTTGATGCAGGTAGCACCGAAACCGAGTTTTATAAGAGTAAAATCTTAACAACGGGCTTCTACTTTGACCGTTTGTTAACCCGTACTCGCTCACTGGTTTCGGCAATGCAATCAGGCGCAGACAACTTGATGTCTATGCCAGAGAGTATGTTCGCTATCGAGTAACGACATAAAAGTAATACACGTGCGTTACTAAAAGACGTACGAAAGGCCGAGAAAATAATGTAGCCGAGAAAATGATTTAACCAAATAATCATTTGGATACGTTATTTTGCTCGGCTTTTTTGTTTCTTAAAAACAACATAGAGGAAGTGAGCACAGTGGTTGTGTCAAAGTACGTGAATGTTGAGGGAGCCAGCCTTCATTATTTATCCCGAACGCGTCGCACTGGTTACACAGGGAAAAACCTGAATGGGTACAAAAAGAAGTGATAAATTTTATAGGGTTCTAGAAAGGGGTGAGGCCCCTAAAAGGGGCCTCCAGTGCGGCGTCCTGCCGCTACCATGTTGAATCGTTACATCACATGGTGTGATTAATTAGTTATATTAGATTCTGCCGTTAAGCTCTGTTGAAATAGGAGAGCTTTGAAGACCTTGTTCAGCAATCCACGCTTGAAGTGTCTTACCGTCTGACTCAGGCTCTGCTAAGTCTTTGCTTGGCATTTTCTTAACCAGTAGAGTACCTACTTCAACCGCATTGCTAGTAAGAGCAGTGCGAATTAGGCTTTGGCCGTTACAAGAAATGCCAGAGTAGTAATCGCGAAGCTTAAGTTTGTAGTCTGATTGAACGCTACGCATTTTCTTACGTAGTTCGCCCTTGTCATCTGCTTGAACAATCGTGCAAATGTTTGCAAGTGCTTCGTTGATGTCATTAGCCTGAGCTGCGTTAGAAAAAGCTAAAGTTGATGCTGCAATTACTAGAGAAGTTTTAACGATTTTCAACATGGTTAAATTCCTTCGGTTGTTGTTATTAAGATTGTGTTCGTTCGTTGAGATGCATTAAACCCGAATCTAACTATTTGAAAAACATGTTGTAAAATAACATGGTATGTCAAACCATACCTAAAGGGGGAGCTTGCGTTACGAGCTCACGCATACCGTAGCTTGATTACCTAAGTCACTGGGTTGAAGAACGTGAAAATTTAAAGAGACAGAAAGTAAAAAGGCCCCGTAGCGGGGCCTTTCATTGCAGCTGACGCTGCAACCATGTTGAATCGACTCACATGGCTATGTGAATTAGTGCTTAGATTCTATCGTTAAGCTCAGCAGAAATTGGCGAGCTCTGTAAGCCTTGCTCTGCTATCCACGCTTGAAGTGTTTTGCCGTCTGATTCGGGCTCAGAAAGGTCTTTGCTTGGCATTTTCTTAACAAGCAGTGTACCTACCTCAACTGCGTTGTTCGTTAAGGCCGTGCGGATAAGGCTTTGACCACCGCATGAAACACCTGAGTAATAATCACGTAACTTTAATTTGAAGTCAGACTGTACGCGACGCATCTTCTTACGCAATTCGCCTTTGTCGTCAGCCTGAACAATAGTACAGATGTTTGCTAGTGCCTCGTTTACGTCATTTGCTTGTGCTGCGTTTGAAAAAGCTAATGTTGATGCTGCGATGACTAGAGAAGTTTTAACGATTTTCAACATGGTTAAATTTCCTTCGTTATATTTGTTTAATTAATCGGTTTGTCTGTTCGGGATTAATTAAAAAACAATCAGGTCGAATGAAAAACATTCATTCAAATAACAAGGTATATCGAATAATACGTTAGACTAAAGATGTAACAGGTATAAAATGCGCTGTAGCCTTTAGTATTAAAGGGCGTAGGCAAACTAAGTTGAACTGCAATCGAAGATCAAAAAATAGCCAAATAAAGTGCAAAAAAACAACGTTAATGCTGTTTTTTTGCTTTTTGTTGAAGTTAATGCGTATTAAAAATGTACGCAATAGGCATTTTATTAATAAGAAAAGAACGAAATTAAGAAGTAAGCAGTGCTGAGGCAGTACGTTCTGTCGTGATGAGCCCATTGAGCAATTTCGATCGCAGAGCGCCTCTTATAGCGTGCAGTTTGTTGTCGCCCGCTGCAACACCCACTACAGGCTTTTCTGGCGTTGCTTTCAACTTAAAGCTCGTTACTCTCTCGTTAATATCGCAACTAATCAGCGCACCTTCTTCATTAAAGATCCAGCTTATGATGTGGAGAACGTTCAAACGGGTATTGTTCACATTGATGTTGGTGGTTTTCATCGGCCATATGAAGCCATGTATGTAGACAGAATAACGCCTGCATCCACAAATGACGATATCGCAACGTTAAAGGCTCAGGGAGTAGGGAATACTCTCCTTTTTTATGCATTGAATTTTATCAACTGATACAAAAGAAAAAAGCGACCCGAGGGTCGCTTTCTAAAGTGCAGATTTCTCTGCAACCATGTTGAACTGGTTCACATGGTGTGAAACTGTTTTATAGGCGGTCGTTGATAACCGCAGCAATTGGGTTGTCTTGCAGACCGTTTTCCGCAACCCAAGCTTGAAGTGTTTTTCCATCAGCTTCAGGTGCTTCTAAATCACTTTTTGGCATTTTCTTAACAAGTAACTCGCCAGCTTCTAAAGCATTGTTTAGCAGTGCTGTACGAATTAGGCTGTTACCGCCACAGCTAATTGCTGAGTAGTAGTCCTTAAGTTTCATACGGTAGTCTGATTCGACTGAACGCATTTTCTTACGTAGTTCGCCTTTATCGTCCGCTTGAACGATAGTGCAAATATTCGCTAGTGCTTCGTTAACATCAGCCTGTGCTACGCCCGACACACCTAATGTCGCTGCGATAACAAGAGAAGTTTTAACAATTTTCAACATGGTTAATTCCTCAAGTACTTCTATAGATTGTTTGTTTGTTTGTTCGAGAGGATTAAACGACAAAAATGAAATCTTGAAAACGTTCTAAGCGATACCTAGGTATGTGGTCTTATAAGTATGTGGAGACAAAAAAGCGCCCATAACGAGCGCTGTTTGGAGAAGTGGCGTTAGTGAGGTTTATAGTTGCTCGCTACTTCCATTATTTGTTCACGCATCCACATATGAGCGTGATCATGGTCGGCGCTTACGTGCCAATAAAGGAAATACTCTACAGGCGGTAAATCAAAAGGAACCTCGTACAACGCTAGATCGTAATGTTTAGCAAGGTGAAACGGCAGGCACGCGATTAAGTCTGTCTTCACTATCGTACTTGGTACGGTTAAAAAATGTTGACCTCGCATAACTTCCTTGCGTCTTTTGCCCATTTTATCTAACGCAATATCTATTGGGCCCACACCAGATTTACGCTGTGACACATTAATATGGCCTAATCGTAGAAAGGTATCTAAGTTAAGTCCGTTTTTGAGCGCAGGATGATTTTTACGCGCTAACACAACAAGTCTGTCTTGGGCGATTTTTTCTTTACACAAATGAGGGTCTGTAAATGTCGATGCATCTGAGTAAAAGTCCAACGTGCCCGATGCCATCGCCGAAACAACTTGGCTTCTAGGAATCTCGTAGTTGGTTAACCCGATATTTGGCGCCAGATTCTGCAAACGTGAAATGAGTCGAGGCATAATGCTTACTTCAAGCAAATCACGGCTGGCAAAGTTAAAGGATTTCTCGGCTGTGAGAGGGTCGAATGTATGACTTTCTTGCACACTTCTGCGTAGTAAGGCTAAGGCTTGTCGAGCTGGAACAATAATATTTTGCGCCACGGGGGTAGGCGTCATACTGTGGCCAGTACGAACGAACAGCGGGTCGTTAAGCATTTCTCTTAGCCTTGCTAAAGAGTTACTTACCGCTGGTTGAGTAATGCATAAGACATCTGCTGCCTTGGTTAAGCTTCCTGCCGTGTAAATGGCGTCGAATACTGCAAAAAGGTTCAAATCGATTCTATTGAGATTCATAACTAATCCTTTAAGAGCGAGTGCCCTGAAAAAAGCCAATAGATGAAGAGGCGCTAGTTTGTATCACGGTGCGTTTAATCGAAAGCTGTGATCCAATGCTACATAGCATCTACGAATAATTTACGTTAGTGTAACAAGAATATTTATAAATACCTATTATTAAAAGTTAATTGAAACATTCAAGGTAATAATAGTAGTTTTATCGTCAATAAATGGAGATTGGACTGAAAAATGAAAACACTTTTAGACTTAGCAGTGGGAGATATCCTTGAACAACCTGAATGGCTGACGGTTACGCAGGACATGATCAATCAATTTGCAGACGCTACCGGCGATAACCAGTGGATACATTTAGATGCTGCGCGCTGTGAAAAAGAAAGTCCCTTTAAAACAACAATTGCTCACGGCTTCTTGACTGCCAGTCTCATGCCTAAAGCATTCGCTGAAGTGATCGCGCCAAGCGAACGTATTGCGTCGATGATTAATTATGGCATTGATAAGTTACGTTTTCTTGAACCAGTAAAAAGTAATGACGCCGTTAAATACCAATTCAAACTTGTCGAAATCACTGAAAAGGCGCAAGGGAAGCTTTATAAAGTAGAGGCAAGTTGCCTGCTTAAGTCGAATGGGAACCCAGCGCTAATAGGTGGCTTTCTCATGCTCGCGGTACTTAAGCCTTGATAAATTGCTGTTTTACGCAGTAAAAGTGGCCGTACAGACTAGTACGGCATATTGCCGAATGCGTTCTACGGTGTGTGTACTATGTCGTTGTCTAGTTGATACGTCGCACCGTGTATTGCAAAAACATGGTGCCACAAAATAAAAAAGCCTGAGATGCTGGCGTTTGTTGACCTTTGATATATAGCAAAGGTCAACAGGGCCTAGTTTAGCGATCGTCAGGCTTTTACCTACACAGTCCTACTTTATCGGCAAGACCTATATCGACAGAAACGAGTTAGTTAGACGCTTCTTCGGCACCTTCTTCAATGGCTTCTCCAGCACTTTGAATATCTTTACCGGCCCCTTCGACTGTTGCACAACCGCCTAAACTCCCAAAACTGGCTGCGAGTATAAGTACTAAAAAAGCGTGTTTAAGTGTTTTTGAATTTAACATTTCCATTTGCATCTCCGTTAGTTTCATTCTTCTGCGGGTTGCTCAGGGTTATCACCCGCTTTCACATCAGACTGCTCAGTTGATGAATTTGTATTACCTTTACTTGAACTTCTCTCATCCTGCTTTTTAAGCATGCTATTAAGCTTATCTCCCCCTTTAGCATTGAAATCCAATGTTCTGATAGGGAAAGGAATAAGAATATCGTTTTCTTCTAATACCGTTTTTACTGTACTAATCGCGTCGTGGCGTACGACCATAAATCCAGGCTCTCCTGGATATCGAATCCAAAACCACAGTAATAGGTTGATACTTGAATCGCCAAAAGACTCTGCGTATACCGCGGTTTCTTCTTTTTTAATGACATAATCTTTTTCATTCATAGCATCCGTAATAACTTTGGCGGCTTCTTCTATATCATCAGCGTAAGAAATGCCTACAGGGACCTCTATTCTTCGATAACCAAGATATGAATAATTGGTCAATATATTTCGGAAAAGAATCTTGTTGGGTATAACTTCAAGTTGACCATAAAAGGTTTCAACTAAGGTGTTTCTAAGGTTTATTTCCTTTACGTTACCAAATACACCTTCTGCCTCAATGACGTCGCCAATCTCAAAGGGTTTTCGAATTCCCATGGCCACACCGGCAATGAAGTTTTCCGTCATGTCCTGAAACGCAAAACCAATGGCCAACCCGACAATACCTGCGCCTGCAAGTAAAGAGGTAACAGTACCTTTGAGGCCAACAAAGTCTAGCGCAATGAAAATTCCCGCTATTAAAACGATAGATTTGATTATGGAGGTGAGGAGGCTTGCAATTTGTCGAGACTCAAACGTTCTGCGCATAATCTTGCCAGCAACGTTGCCGATCACTTTGGCGATAATGCCAAAGGCTATTGCAATAAAAAATGCGACAACAATGTTAGGAAGAAGCGTAATGCCGCTCTCTACCCAAGACTCTAGCTTTTCGCTGAGTAATTTATAAACCTCATCTATTTTTGGAAACTCCATAGACCTCGTGCACCTTCATATAAAGTGTTCCTGATGTTTCAAGAATCATTCCTTTCAAAATAATCTTGTAACGTATTGAAAGTTAGAGGGTATGCCTGATTTTTGAGGTGCGCGATCAATCAAGCGTAATGAATAAATTTCCCATATTGGGAAACATATTCTCAATTGGGATATGGCTAAATTCAGTGGAGAGGCTTCAATTTATCCTAAAGGATATCTGGTCAGACCATGTGTAAAATTAATGTAAACATATTATTCACAATAAATTTACAAAGGTGAAATTCAAGCATAGTATCAATTGCGTAGGTCAATATTTGTTCATGGCCTCAGACAATAACAACACGAAATCGAACAGCCTGTCGCTAGCGGAAAGTGTGGGTAGTAATGCCGGTAGTGATAAGCCCAGATTTGGAATCACACTATGAAATTTAAAACGCGTAAGACAGCAGTGGCGGCAATGGTCGGTACTGCTTTATTTTGCTCTCCTTATATCGCATCAGCCCAAGAAGCAGACGTTGAAAGTGAGCAAGAAGCTAAGAAAGACGTAGAACTCATTTTGGTTACCGGTAGTTTTGTTCGCCGTAGCGAAAACTTCGAATCTCCTTCTCCACTAGCCGTGGTAGATAGCGTGGCTATCGACGCGATTGGCGCAAAGAATATTGCGGATATTACACAAACACTCACTATTAACACGGGTGCTGAAAACAACCCGGATGCATTTACGCAAAACGCAACAGCGGGTACGTC
Source organism: Alteromonas sp. CyTr2 (assembly GCF_947311905.1). NCBI lineage: Bacteria > Pseudomonadati > Pseudomonadota > Gammaproteobacteria > Alteromonadales > Alteromonadaceae > Alteromonas > Alteromonas sp. CyTr2. Next base: position 290,999 of record NZ_CAMZMZ010000001.1, read on the forward strand.
GAATATTAACCTTCGTGGTTTAGGCGTAGCGTCTACTCTGGTTTTACTTAACAATAAGCGTCAGGTCGTTACAGCGCAACCAACGAACGAAGGCCTGAACTTCGTCGATACCAGTTCGCTTGTACCGATGATTGCCATTGATCGTATGGAAATAGTTAAAGATGGTGCGTCGGCTCTATATGGTTCGGATGCCGTTGCAGGTGTCGTTAACTTTATCACCAAACGCAATTATGACGGAGCAATGGTAAGCCTTGACTATCAAGATGGTGCGCATGGCGACAACAAAGAATACATTTTACAAGGTTTATGGGGCGCAACCGGAGATAACGGAAGCGTACTAGCGGCGATAAGCTATACCAACCGTTCGCCGCTTTTTCTCAGCGATAGACGACTAAGTCGTCCCCAAGACGATACAAGTGCTCTGGGTAACCCAGGCTCTTTCTTCTTAAATATCCCAGGTGCAGGGGCACTGCCTATTATCGACCCTTACGGATGTGAGGAGTTTGGTGGCGCACCCGATTTACTTGCGCCAAGTGGTACAGTGCCAGGTTTAGAAATTGGTTTTTGCGGTTTTGATTTCGGTAAATTCTATTCATATGTTGCCGATGAGAGCCGAACAAATGCTTATGTACGTGCAGACTACGAGTTCGATAACGATATTACATGGTCGGCTGAATTCAGTTTAGCGAGAAACCGTGCAGAACGTGGTGGAGCACCGAGCTTCCCAATTTTAACCTCTCCAATTGTTCCGGATTACCATCCGCAGAATCCATTTGGTCAGCCTGTTGCTTTCTTCGGCCGCGCTGAAGGTAACGGCTTCCCTGGTGACCCAGCTAATACCGAATCAGATACCTTTCGCTTTAGCACCAGTTTACAAGGTGTGACAGATACTGGGTTCTGGGAAGTAAGCTATACACGTGCGGTTAACGATTTTGTATTTAGGGTTCCTGACGTACTAAATACCGAGTTTCAGCTTGCGCTATACGGTCTAGGTGGCTCTAATTGTGATCCTATCGCAGGAACGCCAGGGGTAGGGGATTGCGAATTCTTCAATCCATTTGCAACGTCTTACACAACGGCACCTAACTCTGATTATGTGGTTAGCTCCTTTACGGGAACCGAAGTGATTGACTCTAAAGCGGACCTTGAAGTTTTCGAAGCGATTACATCGTTTGATGTGTTCGAAATGGGCGGTGGCTTTGCGGCGTTAGCTTTGGGTGTTCAATATCGTGAAAACCAGCTTAGCCAAGATTACGATGATCTTGCTAACCAAGACAGTTTCACATTCGTTATCGGCAACCCTGATATTGATGGTAGCCAGGATGTATGGGCAGCGTTCGGTGAACTTGCATTACCAATAAATGACGAGTTAGATGTTCAACTAGCGGTTCGTTATGAAGATTACGGCGGTACCATTGGAAGTACGGTGGATCCAAAGTTAGCGATATCGTGGCGTGCGACTGATGAGTTTTCACTTCGCGGCTCGATATCTACGTCGTTTAGAGCGCCAACAGTGTTCTTAGCACAAGGTGGCGCAACGTCGTTGCAACAGCTTATTGACCCCGTTCAAGGTGCTACGGCATTTGTGGCTGTTAGAACATCGGGTAATGAAGAGCTAAAACCCGAAGAGTCGACAGCCTATAATATTGGCTTCTCATACGAGCCTTTCAGAGACTTTTCTGTTGAAGTTGATTATTGGAATTTCGAGTTTGAAGACCTAATCATTCAAGAGAACGCGCAGGCGGTACTAAATGAAGACCCGACTAATCCAGACCGCGTTATCCGTGCTGGAGACCCGATGACTGGGCCTGTTCTTCAAGTAAATAACACGTATGTTAACGCGAGTTCTATGGAAACATCGGGTATTGATTTTGTAACCAGTTATAAAATAGAGACAGACTTCGGTAACTTTACACCTACGTTGAATGCGACCTACATCACTAAGTATGACTTGATGGACCCACAGGCAGGAAACATTGATGGTGCTGGACGCCGTAACTTCAATAACATTGGAGTGTCTTCACCTGAATTACGTGCGAACTTGGGGCTGGCTTGGCAAAACGATATTCATGCAGCCAATATCTTCCTTCGCTACATCTCATCGTATGACGATGATCAAAATTGCGCGGACGGTAATGCTAACGTGGGTGGTTGTTCAGGTGGCTATTACGAAGTGGATAGTCACTTGACGGTAGATGCTCAATACAACATCGACTTAGGTGGCTTATATGATACAGAACAAAGTTATGTATTGACGTTAGGCGCAATTAACATGTTCGACGAAGAGCCTCCACAGCTATTCACTAACAGCGGGTTTGACTCTAAGGTTCACGATCCACGAGGTCGTCAAATCTATGCGCGCTTAGCTATCGAGTTCTAATCTGTTAATAAGGTAGAAGTATCGCCCCCCTTTGACTATAGAAGTTAAAGGGTGGCTTTTTGTAAACCTTAGCCTCCACTCCTCTTTGTGATTTTGTCTCCAGTCTCTTCTAATGTTAAACCAATCGATTAAAGTATCTCGTAGTAGGTAAGACTTTTACGTAATCATCAGTGATTGAAGGAGATAAGAATGGCGACGAAGCTGTCTGATAATGAAATTAACGAAAAATTGAAAGCGCTCAATGAACTGGTTTCCGATGACACACCATGGGAGCAAAGTGGAGACACTATCAAAAAGACGTTTATGTTTAAGAGCTTTATCCGAGCTTTTGGGTGGATGTCTCAAATTGCGATTTGGGCGGAAAAGCTAAAGCATCATCCGGAGTGGTTCAATGTTTATAATAAAGTAGAAGTAACATTGACTACGCACGACGCTGGTGGGCTAACAGAATTAGATTTTTCGTTGGCTGAAAAAATGGAAAAATTTAAATAGCTTGAATCTACGTGTGTAAATAGGAGCTGAAAATCGGTTAATTCGTATTAACTTTGTTCATGTTGGTCAATTAAACCGCTAACAGTCAGAAAAATGAAATATTTCGCATGCTGGTACTTGTGTTGCGAAAGTCCCTATGTATAATACGCACCACGTTGAAGCGAGGCATTAAATGACGCGCTTACAACAATAATTTTCTGGCGCGGGATGGAGCAGTCTGGTAGCTCGTCGGGCTCATAACCCGAAGGTCGTAGGTTCAAATCCTGCTCCCGCAACCACATAAAAAAACCAGAATTTCAAAGCATTGCAAAGGCAAGCTTTACCGTACAATCGCGGGATGGAGCAGTCTGGTAGCTCGTCGGGCTCATAACCCGAAGGTCGTAGGTTCAAATCCTGCTCCCGCAACCAATTTGAAAACCAGAATTACAAAGCATTGCAATCGCAAGCTTTACCGTACAAGCGCGGGATGGAGCAGTCTGGTAGCTCGTCGGGCTCATAACCCGAAGGTCGTAGGTTCAAATCCTGCTCCCGCAACCAAGAAAATAACCAGAATTACAAAGCATTGCAATCGCAAGCTTTACCGTACAGTCGCGGGATGGAGCAGTCTGGTAGCTCGTCGGGCTCATAACCCGAAGGTCGTAGGTTCAAATCCTGCTCCCGCAACCACTTTAAAAACCCAGCTTTTGCTGGGTTTTTTCTTTTCAGCAAAAAAACACTTTGACTTCTTGTTTTACACGATAATCTTGAATTAATTGCTACGAATTGATAACCGCACTTCATATGTGAATGTGCTAAGTTATAGCTGTCGCACCATTAGAAATTAGATTAATAGGTAGTATGGCCGCGTTATGATATCCCGTTTTTTTACTTTTGAAGAACACGCCACCTTAATAGAAGGTGCTTATCATGTTCCTTTGGTCATTCTATCGCTTATGGTGGCTGTGTTTGCTTCATATATGGCGTTTAATGTGGCAGGGCAAGCCGCGATCACCGAACACAAACTTCGACGAAATACCTTATTAGGCACCGGCAGCGTTGCATTAGGCGGTGGTATTTGGTCTATGCATTTCTTAGGGATGACCGCTTTTGATTTATGTCTGCCCGTTGACTATGATCCACTCATTACTGGGCTCTCTGCCGTTCCCGGGTTTGCCGCTGCTTGGGTGGCGCTTCACCTTTTAACTAAGTCCCGTATTAGCCTCGCTGAAATAATGATAGGCGGTGTACTGGTAGGTGCCGGTATTGGCACCATGCACTATAGTGGTATGGCCGCTATGGAAATGGCACCGCTTCTTCGTTATGACCTCGGTATGTTTGCTCTTTCTATTGTAGTCGCTGTGTGTTTAGCCATGCTGTCACTCTGGATTAAGTTTGGTATTACTGCTGCGACTAAAGCTAAGAGACTGTTAGGTAAACATGTATTGCTAGCCAGTATTATTATGGGCTTGGCCATTTCTGGTATGCACTATACCGGTATGGCAGCTGCTAGGTTCGTGTTACCACCTGGCATGGAAACTTCCGGTCAGTCCTCAGATATAGCGGTTTTCCTCGCTATTTCCATTGCTATTGTTACTTTGATACTCATCACTATGGTACTGGGCATTAGCTTGCTCTTTAAATACCGCGATGTAATGGTTCGTGCCATCGAGAGTGAGCGCATTCAAAGCGCGATAACAGATACTGCTGTCGATGCTATCCTTACTGTAGATGATAAAGGTATTATCAAAACCGCGAATCCTGCTGTTGAACGTATCTATGGTTACACTCAGCAAGAAATTATCGGTATGCACGCGCTCGACATTGTGACGCCTGAGAGACGCCACTTATACGGTGATGACTTTTTTAGTCAGCGGGTAGTACCAACAGAACAAATTATTGGCGCTGGCAGGGAAGTTGAAGTTTTACGTAAAGATGGCGAGAGAATACCCGTTAGTGTAGGGGTAGGTTATGCAAAAGTTGAAGGGAAGCCTGTTTTCGTGGCGTTTGCTTCTGATTTGCGTAAACGCAAAGAAATGGAAGATGCTTTGCGTGAAAGTGAGGCTAAGTTTAGAAGCCTTATTTCAAACATTCCCGGTATGGCGTATCGCTGCTTGAATATGCCAGGCTGGCCTATGGTATTTATCAGTGACGCTGTATTAGAGGTCACTGGCTACCCGCCGGAGGATTTTACTTTACCTAATCCGAAACGCTCATTTGCTGATCTCTACCATCCTGAGGATGCTGAACGTCTCTCTACCATAAGCCCTGAGGTAGGAGAATTTTCACATGAATATAGAATTATTGCGAAATCTGGCGAAGTTAAGTGGGTTACAGAGCATGGCGTTCAGGTTAAAGATGACGAAGGCATGGTACTGTATGTCGACGGCTTCATATCTGACATTACGCACAGAAAAGTCATGGAAAATGAGCTAAAAGCAGCAAAGGAAAAAGCTGAACAAGCCGCCGCCGCACGTACTGCTTTTCTAGCGAATATGAGCCACGAAATTAGAACGCCAATGAATGCAATTATTGGTTTTAGTGACTTGATGTTAGGCGAGTCGCTTCGGGAAGAGCAGAAATCCCACCTTACTACCATTAATCGCTCTGCTCGTTCATTACTCCACCTTCTTAACGACATCCTCGATAGTGCTAAGCTAGATAAAGGAAAGCTCGACTTGGATTATCGCGATTTTCTTATTCGCGAAGAGTTAGATTTGGTCATTTCTACATTTTGGTTAGAAGCTAAACGCAAGAAAGTTGGACTTGTACTCAATGTGGACGATTCAGTAGCTAATGGGTATAGAGGCGTACCCGAGCGCATGCGTCAGGTACTCAACAACCTTATTGGTAACGCAGTTAAATTTACCCACGAAGGTGAGGTGACAATTAACGTAAAAAGCGACGATAAATTTGTGTACTTTGATGTGTCAGATACGGGTATTGGCATGACGCAAGAGCAAGTGGAACGCGTATTCGATCCATTTACGCAAGCCGATGCGTCAATGAGTAGAAAATACGGTGGCACGGGGCTTGGCACTACTATTTCCAAGCAGTTGGTCGAACTGATGGGCGGGAGTATTTTCGCACGCAGTGAAAAAGGCAAAGGCACAACATTTACATTTAGACTTCCGCTGAAAGTTGTGGAAATAGATGAGCATATTTCGAGTGACACAACGTCAAAAGCTACGCGAATAGAAACCACATTAAATGTACTTGTTGTCGATGACGTCCAACAAAATCTAGAGCTTCTTTCATTGTTATTGAAGCGGGCTGGTCATAATGTAGATACCGCAACTGATGGTTTGATTGCATTTGAGAAAATGCAATCACAGTCATATGATGTTGTGCTAATGGATTTACAGATGCCCAAGCTAGACGGTTTGGAAGCAGCCAAACAGCGTCGAGAATTTGAAAAGGAAAATAGCTTACCTCCTACGCCCATTGTTGCGCTGACAGCTAGCGTATTGGTGCAAGATAAGCATGCTGCACAGCAAGCAGGCATGGAAGGCTTTGCCAACAAGCCAGTCGATTTTGCACAGCTGATGGAAGAGGTGGCTCGCGTACTCAATATAGATACAAACGTGATAGATAATGCCAAGGAAAATCCAGTAATTGGCACATCTGAATCATCGCATAAAGTCGATAAAAATGTATTGGATTTGAAAAAAGCGGTGGATTTGTGGGGAAGTGAAGAAGCCATCTTACAAGAAGTTGATAAATTCTCATCAACATGCAGAGATAAGATAGATGAGCTAATGGGAGCGGCTATTCGTGAAGATTACAAAGCTGTCGCTACGCTGTCCCACGGATTGAAAGGAACGTCAGGTAACCTCTGTTTAACCACTTTTTACCATACCACCAGAGAAATTGAAGCGCAGGCTTTAAAATCGACAGTGAATATTGAAGAGATCAATCGTCTTCGCGATGCGCTAGAAAGAATCGAATTAATGCTAAGTGAATCGCCACTGTACGCCGAGAATGCAATTAATGAAAGTATCGACAATGCGTTGCTGCTTAGTCATCTGGAAGCTATGCTCGATAGTGTAGAGCAAAACATGGTAGATGAAGATGAATTGTCATTTTTACGCGAGGTTGGGTGTTCTAGTCACAAAGAACAGATAACTCAAATTCTCTTAGATATCGATGATTTTGAGTTCGAGTTGGCGCATGAGCGCATCTCTACATTGATACAAGAATTAAAGTAGCCAAGAGACGCGGCATGTTAAATATTGAAATCACAAAACCTACTTTATTACTCGTTGACGATGAGCCAGTAAACCTAAGGGTTTTAAAGCAACTTCTCGCTAATGATTATCAGCTTATTTTTGCGAGAAATGGCGAAGAAGCGTTAAAGCTCACTGAGACTAGACAGCCAAATTTGATATTGCTTGACGTTATGATGCCAGGACTGACGGGTTTTGAAGTATGCCGCCAGCTTAAACAGCAAGCAGATACAAGGCACATTCCCGTTATATTCGTCACCGCCTTAAATGATGAACACGAAGAAACGGAAGGCTTCGAAGCGGGCGCTGTGGACTACATTACTAAGCCTATATCTCCGGCCATCGTAAAAGCGCGGGTTAAAACCCACCTCAGTTTGGTGCAAGCTGACGAGCTACTTGATAGCCGTTTACAAGTTGTACAGCGTTTAGGTAGAGCGGCGGAATATAAAGACAATGAGACGGGGATGCATGTCATGCGCATGAGCCATTATTCGAAAGAGCTTGCGCTTGCCTATGGACTTACAGATAAACAGGCTGAAATTCTGCTTCATGCTGCACCGATGCACGACATCGGCAAAATTGGTATTGCTGATAGTATAATGTTGAAACCAGGGAAGCTGACAGACGAAGAGTTTGCCACCATGAAAAACCACCCTGAGATTGGTGCGGAAATCATTGGTGATTGCGGCGATTCTTTGTTGTTGAAAGTTGCAAAGTCTGTTTCGCTTACCCACCATGAAAAATGGGACGGGTCAGGCTATCCTAAAGGGCTTGCGGGTGAAGATATTCCCATTGAGGGGCGTATTTGCGCCATTGCTGATGTGTTCGATGCCTTAACCAGCAAACGTCCTTATAAAGACGCCTGGAGTATTGAAAAAACGGTAGATTTTCTTCAAAGCCAAAAGGGAAAGCATTTCGAACCCAGACTTGTCGATTTGATGATAGAAATTATGCCTAAAATTCTTGATATTAAAGCGACATTTAAAGACGAAGACTAAGTCTGCTGGACTAAACGGCAATTAAAATACTTTCATGCAGGCCGAATTTTACACAGAAAAAATCGATACCCTCCAGTGTGTGCGCCTATTGGCTGTTGCTTAATGCGACGGCTATACGTATAATGTGCTCATTAAGTGATGAGAGCGGGCTCCCTCAGTACAGGAAAGTAACGCACTTATCATTAGCAAGCTATCACCTAACGGTGGTTTTACCCATAGGTTTGCAACTGCCCTTGTTGGCAGGTATGGGTTCAGAATTTTAATAAAAGCCCCGCTAGTCCGGGGCTTTTTGTTGTATTAAAACCTGGAGTCAGCCTCGCTGAGCCGGGTGATGACAGGTGGGCTTTAGGCCCTTTTTTCGTTTTTGGAGGTTTGCATTGGCAAAACTTGAAGAGAAACTAACCGAAATGCTAGAGCCAGGTGTTGAAGCACTGGGTTTTGAGTTGGTTGGGATCGAGTTTGTACGAGCGGGGAAGCATTCTATTCTTCGCGTTTTTATTGATCATGAAAACGGTATTACCGTTGATGATTGTGCAGATGTAAGTCATCAGGTTAGCGCAATTTTGGACGTTGAAGATCCAATTAGCACTGAATACAACTTGGAAGTGTCATCACCGGGTATGGACAGACCGCTTTTCAAAGAGAAGCACTATATCGAGTCTGTGGGTGAAGTGGTTCAAATTCGTTTGTCTATGCCAATGGATGACAGACGTAATTTTAAAGGCAAAGTACTCGCGTGCGAAAATGGCATCGTAAGTATTGAAGTGGATGGCCAGCAGTTCCAGTTAGCTGTGGCGAATATCGAAAAAGGTAACGTTGTTCCCACGTTCGATTAACGGAACAGCTCTGCTTTCATCGACGAAAGCAAAAGAGAGGCGAAAATGAATAAAGAAATTTTGTTAGTGGCGGAAGCCGTTTCAAATGAAAAACAAGTGCCTAGAGAGAAAATTTTTGAAGCGCTAGAGTTTGCGATCGCTAGTGCAACAAAAAAGAAAAACGAAGGCGAAATTGAAGTTCGTGTAAGCATCGACAGAACGTCTGGTGACTTTGATACATTCCGTCGCTGGTTGGTTATCCCTGATGATCAAGAACAGGAAAACCCATTTGCTGAAATTACGATTTCTGCTGCACAAATCGACGAACCAGAGATACAACTCGGCGATTATGTGGAAGAACAGATTGAATCTATTAAATTCGACCGCATAACTACGCAGACCGCAAAGCAAGTGATTGTACAAAAAGTACGTGAAGCTGAGCGTCAGCAAATGATTGCTGAGTACGAAGACAAAGTAGGTGAGCTGGTTACAGGTACGGTTAAGAAAGTAAACCGCGACAACATCATCATCGACTTAGGTAACAACGCTGAAGGTGTTATCTACCGCGATGACATGCTTCCTCGTGAAACTTTCCGTCCGGGCGACCGTGTACGTGGCCTTCTTTACGTTATTCGTCCAGAAGCTCGTGGCGCACAGCTATTTATTAGCCGTACGCACCCAGACATGCTAGTTGAGCTTTTCCGTCTGGAAGTACCAGAAATTGCGGAAGAGACACTAGAAATTAAATCTGCAGCGCGTGACCCAGGTTCTCGTGCAAAGATTGCGGTTAAAACTAATGACAAACGCTTAGACCCGGTTGGTGCGTGCGTTGGTATGCGTGGTTCACGTGTACAAGCCGTATCAGGGGAACTTGGCGGTGAACGTGTTGATATCGTGTTATGGGACGAAAACCCAGCGCAATTCGTTATCAATGCTATGGCTCCCGCCGAAGTGGCGTCAATCGTTGTTGATGAAGACAGCAACAGCATGGACGTAGCGGTTGAAGCAGACAACCTAGCACAGGCGATTGGCCGTAGTGGTCAAAACGTTCGCCTAGCTAGCCAGCTTACAGGCTGGGAACTTAACGTGATGACGGTTGAAGATCTCAACAAGAAGCACGAAGAAGAAAACGCGAAGGTACTTGATCTATTTACTGCTGGTTTGGACATTGACGAAGAATTCGCGTCTGTCTTGGTAGATGAAGGCTTTACAACGTTAGAAGAAGTGGCATACGTGCCTGCAAGTGAGCTTCTAGCGGTTGAAGGGTTAGATGAAGAAATGGTTGAAGAGCTGCGCAACAGAGCGCGCGCTTTCCTAACCACGCGTGCACTGGCGAACGAAGAATCGCTTGAAGGTGCAGAGCCTACAGAAGCCTTATTAAATCTTGAAGGTATGAGTAAACACGTGGCCTATGTGTTGGCCAGCCGCGGTGTTACCGACCTGGAAGAATTAGCAGAACAAGGTACCGATGATATCAGTGATATCGATGAACTAGACGAAGAGAAAGCCGGTGCGTTAATCATGGCGGCTCGTAATATCGTATGGTTCAGTGAAGAAGAGTAAGGTCAACAGGGGGAAAATTACGTAATGGCAGATGTATCTATTGAAAAGCTCGCCAGCGACATTGGTACGACCGTTGACCGATTGGTTGGCCAGTTTAAAGACGCGGGTATCACTAAGAGTGCCGGCGCTCAGGTAAACGAAGACGAGAAACAAAAACTATTGGATCATTTAAGTAAGCAACACGGCAGCGCAGCTGAACCAACGCGTATGACACTTAAGCGTAAGACAACAAGCACGTTAAGTGTTGGTAAGTCTAAAGAAGTGAAAGTAGAAGTACGTAAAAAGCGCACTTACGTTAAGCGTAGCGATGTTGAAGAACAGCAGCGTCAAGCGGAAGAAGAGGCGAAGCGTCTTGAAGAAGAAGCTCGTCTGAAGCGCGAAGCGGAAGAAAAAGCAGCAGCTGAAGCGAAAAAAGCCGCTGAAGAGAAAGCGCGTAAAGCTGAAGAAGCGAAGAAAGCCGCTGAAGAAGAGCGTGCCCGCCGTGCAGAACAAGCAAAGAAAGAAGCTGAAGCACGTAAGGCAGACGAGCCAGAACTGACTGAAGCTGAAAAAGCTGAAGCTGAAGCTGCGCGTCAGGAAGAAGAGCGTCTGCGTAAAGCGCAAGAAGAAGAAGCGCAGAAGAAGCTTGAAGAAGACGCGAAGAAAGCGGCTGACGAAGCGCGCAAGCTTGCTGAAGAAAACGAGCGTCGCTGGAAAGAAGAAGAAGAGCGTCGTAAAAAAGCAGAAGCTGAAGAAGTTCACTTGCACTCTAACCGTTACGCGCAAGAAGCGGAAGACGAAGAAGACATGCAGGTTGAGCGTTCATCACGCCGTCGTCGTAAGTCGAAGAAAAACGCGGGTGAGCACCTTAAGCAAGGCTTTAACAAGCCAGCTGCACCTGTAGAGCGTGTTGTTAAGCTTGGCGCAACCATCACCGTTGGCGAACTAGCAAGTAAGCTTGCTATTAAGTCTAACGAAGTTATCAAAACGATGATGAAGATGGGCGAGATGGCAACCATTAACCAAGTACTAGACCAAGATACTGCGGTACTAGTGATTGAAGAAATGGGCCATAAGTACGAGCTTGTTAACGACAATGCGCTTGAAGATGAGTTGTTGGCAGATGGCACTGGCGGTGAAAAAACCACTCGTGCACCTGTTGTAACCATCATGGGTCACGTTGACCACGGTAAAACCTCATTGCTTGACTACATTCGTCGCGCGAAAGTTGCAGACGGTGAAGCCGGTGGTATTACCCAGCACATTGGTGCATATAAAGTAGAAACAGAAAATGGCGAAATCACGTTCCTAGATACACCTGGACACGCCGCATTTACCGCAATGCGTGCTCGTGGTGCTACGGCGACGGATATCGTTATTCTTGTAGTTGCTGCAGATGACGGCGTAATGCCTCAAACGAAAGAAGCGGTACAGCACGCTCGCGCTGCTGGCGTACCTCTTATCGTTGCAGTGAACAAAATGGATAAAGAAACAGCTGACCCGGATCGCGTTAAAACTGAGCTATCTCAACTAGAAGTTATCTCAGAAGAGTGGGGCGGTGAGCACCAGTTCTGTAACGTTTCTGCGAAAACAGGTATGGGCGTAGACGAACTGCTTGAAGCTATCGTTCTACAAGCTGAAGTTCTAGACCTTAAAGCAGTAGCTGAAGGCCCAGGTCGCGGTATTGTTATTGAATCTCGCCTTGATAAAGGCCGTGGTCCAGTAGCATCTGTATTGGTTCAAGAAGGCCAATTACGCGCTGGTGACATTCTACTTTGTGGTGAAGAATACGGCCGTGTTCGTGCAATGCGTGACGAAAACGGTAATGAAATTAAGATTGCTGGTCCTTCTACGCCTGTGGAAGTACTTGGTCTGTCTGGTGTTCCGGTAGCGGGTGAAGACGCAGCCGTTGTTAAAGACGAGCGTAAAGCGCGTGAAGTAGCAGCGAAACGTCATCAGAAGAAACGTGAACTTAAACTTGCTCGTCAGCAGAAAGCGAAACTTGAAAACATGTTTGCGAACATGGAATCAGGTGACGTTAGCGAACTTAACATCGTACTTAAAGCTGACGTACAGGGTTCTGTAGAAGCAATTTCTGAATCACTTGTTAAGCTTTCTACTTCTGAAGTAAAAGTGAACATTGTAGGTAGTGGTGTAGGTGGTATCACTGAGACTGACGCAACCCTTGCGGCTGCATCAGGCGCTATCGTACTAGGCTTTAACGTTCGTGCCGATGCAACAGCGCGTCGCGTACTAGAAGCTGAAGAAATTGATTTACGTTACTACAGCGTTATCTATAACCTAATTGACGAAGTGAAAGCGGCCATGAGTGGTATGCTTGCACCAGAATTCAAGCAGGAAATCATTGGTCTTGCAGAAGTACGTGACGTATTTAAGTCACCGAAACTGGGCGCAATTGCGGGCTGTATGGTTACTGAAGGTAACGTTAAGCGTAGCAACCCAATCCGTGTACTTCGCGACAACGTAGTAATTTACGAAGGTGAACTAGAGTCACTGCGTCGCTTTAAAGATGACGTACAAGAAGTACGTAGCGGTATGGAATGTGGTATCGGCGTTAAGAACTACAACGACGTGAAAGTAGGCGACCAAATCGAGGTCTTCGAAATCGTTGAGGTTAAGCGCGAAATTTAATTGCCTTAGTTAATTCGGCATGTGAAAAACGGGGGCCGAGTGCTCCCGTTTTTGTCTGTATACAGTAAACAGGCTTCACGCATGCCCAGCGTTAAATAAGGAAAGGAGAGTATAATGGCCCGTGAATTTTCACGTACCGACAGAGTCGCTCAGCAAGTCCATAAAGAAGTGGCGAGCATTCTGCAAAATGAATACAAGCACCGCGTTGGCGACATGCCCTTGATCACGGTTTCTGACGTAGATGTGTCGCGTGACCTAGCGCATGCAAAAATCTTTGTGACTATCTACAACAGCACCGAAGAAGAAGGTAAAGCGCAAATTAAACAACTGGCAGAATACAAAAAGTTTATTCGCAGTATTCTAGCTAAACGTATTCGCATGCGCTCAGTGCCTGATCTTCACTTCTTTGAAGATAAATCGATTGTTGAAGGTATGCGTATCTCTAATCTTGTGTCTCAGACCATCGCAAAAGATGAGTCAAAGCGCGATAAAGACGATCCACAAGAGCAGGAGTAAATGGCAAGACGTCGTAAAGGCCGTGAGATTAACGGCATAGTATTGCTTGATAAACCGCTTGGTGGGTCATCTAACCAATTGCTTCAAAAAGTGCGCTGGCTGTACAAAGCTGCGAAGGCCGGGCATACAGGCGCACTTGATCCACTTGCCAGTGGCATGTTGCCGCTGTGCTTGGGTGAAGCTACGAAGTTTTCTCAGTTTCTTCTGGATGCAGAAAAGACCTACGAGGTAACTGCTCAACTGGGTGTTCGCACCACCACGTCTGACGCCGATGGCGAAGTGGTTGAAGAAAAGCCTGTTGATGTAAGCGAAGAACAAGTACGTGATGCGTGCTTGGCGTTTCTAGGTAAGAGCAAACAAATTCCATCCATGTTCTCAGCGCTTAAACATCAAGGTAAGCCGCTTTATCACTATGCACGTCAAGGCATAGAAATTGAGCGGGAACCCCGCGATATTGAAGTGTATGAACTGGATGTACTGCGTATTGAACTGCCGTTTGTAGAAATGCGCATTAAATGCAGCAAAGGCACCTATATTCGCTCTATCGTAGATGATTTAGGTCAGAACCTTGGCTGTGGCGCCTACGTGACTCGCTTACACCGTACGGAAGTAGCAGACTATCCTACGGATAAAATGGTCTCGCTGGATAAGTTAATTGAAATTCAGGAATCACTGGAAGAAGGTGACTTTAAAGCGCTGGATGACTTATTAATTCCTATGGATACCGCTGTAAGTCGTTTGCCATTTGTGACCATAAACGACGCTGAAAGAAACCGTTTTGATAACGGCCAATCAGTAAAAGGGGTTTGTAGCGAAGCGCTGGGTGAAGGCGTGTCTTACCGCGTTTACCATGGCGACGATACCAGTGGTGTTTTCTTAGGTGTAGGGGAAGGGGTTCTTGACCCGAAAGACCAAGGTATCCCTAAACAAGAAGTGTTTGTTAACCCAAAACGTCGAGTTGTTTATCCATTGTAGCTGCGCCGGTAAATAAAGACGGTTTATGGCTTGCTAAGTCTGTAAACGTCATTATAATACGGCGCTCATTCCGCTTTGCTGAATTAGTGATCGGCGAAGCATTAATATTAGGAGAATGATATGTCACTAACTAAAGCAGAAACCGCAAAAATCATTGCTGAGTACGGCGTTAAAGAAGGCGACACTGGTTCACCAGAAGTTCAAGTTGCTTTGCTTACTCACAACATCAACAAGCTTCAAGGTCACTTTGCTGATCACAAGAAAGATCACCACTCACGTCGTGGTCTTCTACGTATGGTTAGCCAACGTCGTAAGCTTCTAGACTACCTTAAAGGCAAGAACGCAGAGCGTTACCTTGACCTTATCAAGCGTCTAGGTCTACGTCGATAAGACTAGGTTTCAAGAAAAGCGCCCAATGGGCGCTTTTTTTTTGCAAAAATGTACAGCGAAGTGCAATACACCCTAGTACATGTATGAAGCCATCCAATTAACTTTGTGTTTGTACTACGCGTTAGTTCGACGATATGTTTTGCGTTTTGTATTCAAACATCCGCTCATCTGCAATAATGCTCGCTCATTTTGTAATTCTGTTTGCGACATCTTTGCAGAAAGAACGAAAGAGATAAGGGAAGCAGATATTGCAATAACAACAGAAGCCACCACGAAAAATACATCGTAGTTAGCCAATATTTCAGCACTAGGGGGAAAATCCTTTACCGAAAAAAAATGATAATGTCCGTTTTTCAAAGTCTTAAATTGTCTTATCAATAAACTACTACTAAATGTAGTAGTTTCATTTATTTACGCAACTCAACTTTGCTCGCTGTTTTTGTAGAAGAGCGAACTGCATTTTGCATAATAGTTAGTTCACGGCTTGTTAGGTTACGCCACTGGCCAGGTTTTAGTGAGCCGAGTTCAAGGTGCATGATTCGGGTTCGTTTTAGTTTGGTGACCTCGTACCCTAAAAACTCACACATTCTGCGGATTTGTCGATTAAGACCCTGAGTTAGAATAATGGTAAATGTATTTTTGCCCGTGGGTTTAACCACACAAGGCTTCGTCACCGTCCCTAAAATTGGTACTCCGCGAGACATACGGTTGACGAAGCGCTCACTGATTGGTTGGTTAACCGTAACTTCGTATTCTTTGTCATGAGCATTTTCAGCGCGCAGGATCTTGTTCACGATGTCCCCATCGCTGGTTAAAATGATTAAGCCTTCCGATGGTTTGTCTAACCTTCCTACGGGGAAAATACGTTCCTTGTGACCGATAGCGTCAATAATGTTGCCTTTGACATGACGCTCAGTTGTACAGGTGATACCAATGGGTTTGTTATAGACAATATATACGCGATCTGACTTGTCTGAGGCTACTGCGCCTACAACTTTACCGTCTACCTTTACAGTGTCACCAGGCCCCACTTTCGTACCCAGTTCAGGTGGTTGGTTATTAACGGTAACGCGATTTTGCTCAATGAGTTTATCCGCTTCACGGCGAGAACACAGGCCAGTGTCGCTAATATATTTATTTAAACGTTTGGGCGCTTGCTCACTCATTGCGCATTAGGTCCTATAGATTTCAAAAGAGGGCAATATTATCACGGCAAAAAGAAAGGGGCGATTCGCCCCTTTCTTTTTTATGCGTTAAACCGTGGTTTTTATTCTCGGTTGTATACTATTGCAACAGATTTAATCTGGTTTACTGGTTACCTGCAGCTGAAGGAGCCGAACCACTTCCACCCGTTGAACCACCGCTAGATACTACTTTGGTTGCTATATCGCGAATTTCGTTTTCCAAACTGGTAATGCGGCCAGATAAGGTCGTATTGCGTTGCTCTAACACAGACAGTTTGTCGGTTAAATTACGTACGCTTTGCTGAGCGCTTTGTTTATCGCTTGCTGCTTGCTCAAGTTGAACATTAACAGCGAGCAGTTCATCAGCTAACGAAGCAAGTTGATTCTTAACCGAGCCAATGGCCGCTGCTTGCGATTTTACATTTTCTGAAACTGAGTTGATGTTCTTATTCAAGGCGTTTTGAACGTTACCTACGCGGTCGCCAAGATCAGCAATCTCTTGTTGATTACGACGCCAAGCTGACGCCCACAACTTATCCATTTGTTCCCAAAGCTCGTTTGTCTTGTTGGTTAGCTCAGTAACTTTAACTTGCAGGGCAACAGTAGATTCACCAATTTCTTCACCTGTAGCAGATAACTTGTTTTCTAACTGTAATATGCGCTGCTCCGCTTGCTCAGCAACCACTTTTTGTTGCTCAAGCATGGTGTACAGGTAATAGCAACCACCACAGGCGGCTAAGGCGATGACGGCAACGAATACAACCCAGATTCCATTACCGTTTCCACCACCAGAGGGTTGGCGGTTTGCTGATGGGGCAGATGAAGGTGGAGGCGTTGCTTTTGTTGGCGCCGCCTGACGTTTTGTTTGGTAATCACGACGGTCTTCTTCATCCAATCTAATGGTTGGAAACTCGTCGTTTTTCGAATTATTTGCCATAGTAAATTTATAATCTCGTTATGTAGTACTAACTTCATCGCATTTAGATGCTTTAACTCAATAAGAAGACAGCACATTTATATTTGCGCGCTAAAGCATGTTATCGCTAAATTAAAGGAAATTCTACGGCTTATGCTCAATGTCAATTATACATAAGCCATAAAATCCGAGAGTTTCCTTAAAGCGTAGCGCTACTGCTTATCGCCGATCCATTCAACGCGATACAAATCTCGTCTTCTATCAAGATAATTCCGCACAGAGCCTTCATTTTGAAGCTTAGTGAGTTTATCCAAATCCAAATCAACAATGAGCGTCATTTCTGTGTTTGGCGTGGTCTCAGAGACAATTGCGTCATGTGGGAACGCGAAATCACTTGGCGAGAAAACCGCGGTTTGCCCATATTGAATATCTACGTTGTCCACTTTGGGTAAGTTACCTACGCTACCTGCAATTGCCACGTAGCATTCGTTTTCAATAGCGCGGGCCTGCGCACAGCGTCGCACGCGCAAATAACCGTTTTTGGTATCTGTCCAGAAGGGGACAAACAAAATTTGCATTTCCTGATCGGCAAGAATACGCGCAAGCTCTGGAAACTCCACGTCATAGCAGATCAAAACGCCGATTTTGCCGAAGTCGGTATCAAATGTCTTAAGGCTGTTTCCGCCTTTCATTATCCAATCTTCTTTTTCGTGAGGTGTTGGATGAAGCTTATACTGGCTTTCAATCGTGCCGTCGCGTTTGCAAATGTAGCTGACGTTATAGAGCTCTTCCTCTTCTACCACAGGCATAGAACCTGCGATAATCGTAATATTGTACGATACGGCCAAATGAGACACGGCAGTTAAAATCTCATCGGTATAGGTCGCTAAATGCCAAATTGCATCAATGGATGAATCTGACGGGCTCAGGCCCATTAATGGCGCGTTGAAAAACTCAGGGAACAGGGCAACGTCGCAAGAATAGTCAGACAAGGCATCGACGAAGTACTCTACTTGTTGTAAAAGCTCTTCTACATTATTGAAGTAACGCATTTGCCATTGAATACATCCGATTCGCGCGCTGGTCTTCCTGCTGGCGATGAGGGAAGGCGTGCCCGGTTCATAATAAATATTGTGCCACTGAAGTAGCGTCGCATAACCCTGTGAGGCTTCATCCTCTGGAAGGTAAGCCGACATGACTTGCTTGACTTCAAATCCATTTGAAAGTTGAAAAGTTAAAATGGGGTCGTAGATGTCTTTGAGCTTGACTTGCTCAATGTATTCATAAGGCGACAGCTCATGCGCATGGTTTTTGTAGTTCGGGATTCGACCGCCCGCCATAATGGATTTTAGATTCAAATTACGACAGAGCTCTTTACGCGCTTCGTAGAGACGACGACCAAGGCGTAGACCTCGATACTCGGGTGAAACAATTACCTCAACACCATAAAGCACATCACCGTTAGGATCGTGTGTGGTCAAATAAGCATCACCCGTAATTTCATCGTAGCTATGTTTATCCCCAAACTGGTCATAGTCTACAATCACTGAAATGGCGAAAGCGACCACTTTGCCTTTATCTTCAATACATATTTGCCCATCGGGAAATGTAGTAACTTGGGCTTTATAGTTAGAGTAAGGCCATGCGCCTCCAACGTTGGCGTATACCTCATCCATTAACGCTTTAACATCGTTGTAGTCGTCCAGTCTCAAATTTCTTAAGTCTAGATGATGTTCCGTTTCTTCTATTTGTGTTTGATCTTGACTCATGGGTTACTCTTTTTGCTAAAAATTTTAGTACGTACATTGCATATATCTTTACTAAACCGCCTTGCCATGCGTTTTTCAACTGTTAATTACAATCCGTATGTGCAGACGTAATGGCAACGGAAACAAGGGCAGAAGAAAAGTCTCTCAATCAACCCTCTTAAAATATACACCTCGGTTTACTTATTGATTTAGTTTACCTTTACCGTCATTTGCTCACTTTAAAATTGATATTAAATAAGCAAGAAGCGTGCGACTTCTTAACGACAAATAATTTTTCTTTTATCGATAAAAAAATAGCGCGGAAAATGCGTGGTGATGCAATTGCTATAGGATTCAACCCCGCGTATAAGTTCGCTAGTTTTTTAACATACACAACCCGCTCCTAACTACACGATTAGTTAACCGCTCAAAGGTAGAAATGCTCTGATGAATAGAGAACAACTTGCGTCGTATCAGCCTCTTCACGTTTTCGATGAAGCCATATTTGAAAATATCGTCGATGACTTAGTCACGAAAGGCTTTTCTATTCAAGAGCATGGTTTACCTGATTTCATTACACAAGCACTTTTGGCCTGCCAGCGTTCGATCTCTGAAGCTGAATATCAAGCGGCAGGTATTGGTCGCGCAGAGAATTATCAAAAAGCTGAAAAAGTTAGAGGGGACGAGATTTGCTGGATTACAGGTTCATCTAGCGAAGGCGCTTTGTGGCTTTCATGGTGTGAAGCCATGCAGCAGTATGTAAATCGTTCGCTCTTTATGGGGCTTTTTTCTTTTGAAAGTCATTTTGCCTGCTATGAGCCGGGTAAATTTTACAAACGCCATGTAGATGCGTTTAAAGGCCAGGGCAATCGCGTGTTGTCTTTAGTCGCCTATTTGAATGACGACTGGACTTCAGAAGATGGGGGAGAACTCGTGCTCTACGCTGATGAAAGTGATCTAATTGGAACAAGAGTGCTGCCAACGAAAGGTACTTTCGTTGTCTTTTTGAGCGAACAATTCCCTCATGAAGTATTACCTGCTGCCCGCAGCCGTCACTCGGTTGCAGGTTGGTTTAGGGTTAACGGAAGCGTTAACGACGCGATTGATCCGCCTCGATAAAAGCACTAATCACGTTGTGAAACGCACGTGTATCTAAAAACCAAGACTTATGTATAATAAGTTTAGGCTGTATGCGCGCTATTATTACAAAACTGGTTTGAATTATGGGCCAGCTCCTCTCGCGCACAGCTCGCGCAACATTGTGCCGTCGCAATAGCAAGTATTCTATTACGACGCTTAGGGAAAAGACGTTAGAAGTGATTGGTAAATGCTGGAAAAAATACCTGCCCCAACCCCAAGAGAAGAATTACATGTGCTGGTTATCGATAACCAGGGGCTTGTACATGATGTAGTGTCATCAGCTTTGCATGAAATTGGAATAAAAAACGTAAGCAGTGCTTTTAATGCCTTTCACGCGAAAAGGTTATGTGCTGCAAGACAATACGACTTTGTTTTACTGGCGTTTAACGTCAGTCACGACAAAGATGGCTTTCACCTTTTTGAAGAATTAAAACACCTTAATCACATCAACGACACCACCACGGTCATTTTTCTCAGTGCAGAGACATCGCCTGAATTGGTTAATTGTATTGTTGAATTGCAACCGGATGACTTTTGGGTCAAACCTCTTCAGCGCAACAAAATTGAGCTGCGTTTGGAATACCTTATCCAAATAAGGTTAAAGCTACATAAAATGCTTCATTGTATGCAGGTGGGGGACTATTCCACCGCTATGTACTATGCAGAGCGCCAGTTAAAAGATCCTTCGCTATCGGAGTATCACACCAGAATTAAACGCTTAATTGGTGATTGCTTATTGCAGCTTCGCGATTATCAAACTGCGGAAGACTACTTTAGAAGCTTATTGCAGAGCATGGATCATGCGTGGGTTCACATTGGTTTAACCCGGTCGTTGCTTCGACAAGATGAATTAGAAGAAGCCCAGCTACTGGTTGATGACTTATTGCAGCGCCACGACACGCGATTCTTAACCTTTGACTTGCTTGCTCAGTATTTTATTGAGAAAGAGCAGTTCGATATTGCCTACGAACAAATGAAAGAGGCGAGTAAGCTAGCACCTCGCAATATTGAGCGTAACAAACGGTTATGGGATCTTGCTCGATTGAACCACGATAAGGCAGGGCAACTTTCAGCCGTTCAAAATATGGCAAAGTTTGCTAAAAATTCTATCCATGACTCACCTCATCTAACGCTCAATGTTATTCGTTCAACCATTGATTTAGCCACAAGCCTTGGCAGTACGGAAGGCGAACGCTATATGAAACGCGCAGAATCTGAACTAGAAGAATTGAAACAACAAAAGGGCATGCAGTCTCAGCTTGGCGAGCAGATTGACGTCGTAAAAGCGCGTGTCTTGTGCTTGCGAGACGACAAAAAAGGGGCTGAAAAGTTGATGAAGGATCGTTCGGCATCTACCGACGGACTCTCGATGGAAGATAGCCTCGATAAAATGAAAGCATTTCACGAGTTAGGAATGCGTGAACACTGTGTGAGTATTTTAGATAAGCTTAGAAAGCAAATTGAAGGGGACACGTTTACTTCTCAAGTGGTAAATGAATACCTGAATCAAGAGTCGATTGAACGTACTGAAATTCAATTTACCACAAAAGAGCTTAAGCAAATGGCTGCGGTTAACTACAAAGAGAATCGGTTGTCGCCAGCCTTCAACAATTTACGCCAGGCACTAACACTGTCCCCTAAAGACAAACAAGTTGCACTGAGCTTGTTAAAAGTTATTACTCAAATCCACTTAGGGGATAATTTAACAGACGAGCAGATGGAAGCGGCCCATAAAGCGGCGAAGCTTCTTTTAAGTAGTGACTTGTCGCCAACCCAGGCTGAAAAGCGCGATCAGTATATAAGCCGAATCGGCATTGAGGTGGATGACAGTAACGCTGCTGACTTAGTCGGTGTGGTAGCCGTTAAAGCATAACGGTTACTACACAGACTGTTATTGAAAAGAGTACCAACAAAAAAGCTGCCTCCATTGAGGCAGCTTTTTTTACGTGAATGAAGCACACCCGTTAAGCGTGTACTTCATTCTTTCACTTTTTACTTCTTAACAGTAGTCGAACGACGACGAAAGCCAATCGCTGCAGCTAGCAGGGCAAGAATTCCTCCCATTGCTCCACCTGAGCTATCATTGTTTTCTTCTTCTTCCTCTTCAACTACGTCTGCTTGTAGGTCAAAGGTTGCGATGAATGGGTCGTGATCTGAGCTTCTAAATGGACCAACATCAGTAAAGGCGTAACCGTCTTCATCTGGGTAATAACGAAGCGCTTGATCGTACTGCAACTGGTAAGCTTCAACTGAGTTGATGTTCCAGTGAGCACCGTCAATGGCGTCTGCAAGCATAGCTTCACTTGCTAGTACGTGATCTAAACTACCCACCTGTTCAGTTCCGTAGAACCAATATGAGAAGCCTTCTGCATCAAACTCTTCAGCCAAGTTGTGATAGCCGAAGCTAGACTCTACGTCCACTGACGAGCCTTCATCCATACCTGTATTGACCGCAGTCGTAATAGTGTATCCACGAGATTCAGGTGTGTAATCGGTAAGTACAGCTACTGGATCTTCAGCGCTATAAGCGTTTAAGTCGCCTAAGATAACCTTGCGCTCTGGCAGGCTCTCATCACTTAGCGCGTTGCCTAATGTGATAGCCGCCGATACACGAAGTGCGTTACAGCTACCCTGAATCGTGGTAATTTCAGACGGCGCTTCTGCCACATCTTCTGCACACTGTGAACCTTTTGATTTAAAGTGATTCACGGCAACAAGGAACGATTTGCTGCTTTCAGTGTGTACAAACGATTGAAGAAGGCTTGGGCGCATGCGTGCCAGGCTATCTTCATCAATTTGTTGCTCTGGCATAGCAACTACCATGGCATCATTTTCTGGCGTCACTACTGTAGCTTTGTATAACAAGCCTACAGTAATTGCATCCGTACCAATTTCACTGCCATCACTGGTTGCGATGAATGAGTATTGCTCGGTTTCACCAAGTTCGGCGTTAATAGCATTAACTAGAGATTGGATAGCGCTATCTTCACCAAAACCATCGTTTTCGATTTCCATCAAACCGACAACGTCTGCGTTAAGGTTAACGATAGCTTCAACGATACGACCCTGTTGCAATTCAAACGCCACTTCATCGTCTGCGCCGCGGTTTTCGTCATAATCGAAATTTACGTCGCCATTTGCATCTACTTCACCATTAAAGTAGTTAAGCACGTTGAACGTAGCAATAGATAGGTTGCCTTCTGTAACCACTGGGTTTGCTTCGCGAGAAGACGTTACTTCGATAACGTCGCTTGGATTAATTCTGTAAGTGCCAAAACTGTAGTTTAGTGGGCCAGCAGCAGAAACCGAATCACCAATGCGAATGGCATTAGCGTAGCTGAAAGTAGGGAAGTAATTAAGTGCATCTGGGTACTGCGAGCTGCTGTTATCTTCGATTGTAAGAAGGCTTGTCTCGCTCGCTTCTTCTGCCGCAGTATAAGCTTCTGACAGAGGCGCAGCTACGTCGCTTGGTTGGCGTTTAATTGTATCGCTAACAACGATTTCACCAAAACGCCACAGGTTGTTTGTACTCGTCACTGTTGCATCAGTCACGCTAACAACCATACCTTCAACGGTTTCAAGGTCAAGTTCGTACGGCATAGAAAGTTCTACCGCTGCTACAGCATCCGCTGTACCACAATCAAGTGCAGCCACATCACTATCCATAGCAAGTGTGGTCATACCGTAGTTTTCTTCTACTTCACCGTAAAAGCGAACCAGGTTACCTGTTTCAACGTCGACAGAACCTTCTACAAATAAGCCTTCAGACGTGGCGTCGTCAGCGTCGTAATCAGACGCTTCTTCTTGGACAAAGAAGCCGCCAGCACGTGTGCCAGTTACAATAGCTTCAATTATAACGTTATTGCCAACTTCAGCAGAGCTGCTTTCACTGCCCTGTATAGCACTAATAAGTGTCGCGTCTGCACCGCAAATACCTAGCTCAACAGCAGGCTCTTCTGGAACTTCTACAACGTCACCGCCACCTTCAGTGGTAAATGTACCCGCTGGAAACGGCGTTGCAGCGTCAGTGTTAGTGGTCGAGCCATCAAGCGCGTCAACACCACTGTAAGTCCAGTTAGATGCTTCGAAACTGCCGCCATTTGCTGTTTGACCTGACGTACGGTATGCCCAACCGTCTAGGTACTCCCACGCGGTGCCACTACCGTCGGTGTTGATATCGCCAAACGTGTCAATAACGCTGCCATCTTTAAAAAGCTCAATAGCGTCGTCACCATTAATACCCATTGATGAAGTATCGTAGTCTGGTGCAGAACCGAAAAACGCAGTAAATCCATCAATTTCTGATGCTACGTAGATATAAGTACCAGCGCTTGCAGACGCACCAGCTGGAAACGTAAACTCTTCGCCATCAGTACCGCCGCCGTTGTTTGCAGTTCCAAGGGCATAGGTAGATAAATCTGCTATGTCATTGACTACGAAAAGTTCAACTGCTTTTGGAACACCACCGCTTAACGGTCCATCGATAACACCACTAATGACTAAATCGTTAGCTTGGATGGCGGTTGAAGAAAGTGCAGAAATGATTCCTGCAGATAGTAAAGTTAATGATGTTTTCACGTCATTTTCCCTTTGTAGTTTTCATTATTTTTAATTCACATAAATACTGCTTCTGCTTTTGCCGAAATAGAAAAAACAGAGTGATATGTGAAGCGCAATTTTCTTATTGCTTGAACTACACTAAGGGCATTTGTAATGGATAGGAATGACTTAACCTTATTCAAGCTGTTTTTAAAATATTACTTAAATATCAAGTTCTTATCATCTATAGGTAAGTTTACTCATACCTTTAACTCTTAACCAAAAGCTAATATAGGTGTTAAGTAATGCTAACGACACGTCTATGACAACAGTTCGCCTGGTAAAAAATACGCTTTTTATTGATATCTTTATTTCAGCGCACGAGTGAACAGCGCATGATCATCAACTACTTGTTCTGTATAAAGATTTGCTATTTTTACGAGCAGGCTTTTTACTTGAGAAAAAGACGTTGATGCTGACGACGCGAATCGTGTACTTCTTCTTCCGCCTCGGCAGTGAGCTAGCGCAAGGCTATACCCGCACAATTCGGCAAGATACCAATCCGCACAGATAATCACCCACGCAGCGAGATTTAAAATGTTCGTAATCGCGGCGTGTTGCCGCAGGTATAGTGGCTCTACATCAAGGTAACACAACAAAGAGTACGGACATTTTAAACTCGCCCTTCGGGAAGGTCTGGCAAGCTTCCTAGCTTCATTCTGGGAATTTGAAAGGGAACAGCCATTCCTGCATTCCCACGCTTCGCTAGGAAACTTGCCAGCGCCTTCTGAGTGGGCGATTATCTGTGTGCATTGGTATTATACTCAAAGCCACCATTTATCGCTTTATTTCCCATTGCAATATCTTGTGGGTCGATTCCCACTTTAGCGTGATGTCGGGAGCGAACCAGGTAATGCGCATTTTCAAACTTAACTTCATCAAGCACTAAGTCGGGTTTTCTTTGCATTCTTCGTTGGCATCGAGCTGTAAGGTGTGCCGCATTTAGGCGATTAACCGGGTTAAAATCTGGAAAATAATAAATAGGCGCCGCAACACGTTGTTGCTTAACCTCTACAATATGACAATGCGCAAAGCTTGCTGAATTATGTGGTTTTGCTGGTCCTACTAAAAAGTAGTAGCGCGCCATATTTACCGACCCGGTGCCCGCGTCCAGGCGTTTCACTATATCGACTACCGCATCGTCCATGTAGGGAGCAAAAGCTTCTAGTAGCGTGGCGTATTCTTGTGGGCTTAGGGTAGAAAATTTTTCACTGTTGGCCTTAAACCCCAAGGTCTTGCCATCAAAATGAACGGCTTTAGCCAGCGCACTTTTAACCGTGAAGTCTTCTCCTCCTGCGCTGCGGGCTTTGGCTTTTTTATATAGTTTGGTCAGCTTGCTTGGCACGGCATCTGGGCAGTAGTCTACGGCTTCGTTAATCACCATGGCGTTTTCTACTACTTGGCTACAGGTTTCTACATAACGCTCAATAAATGCGTATTGCGCATTAATAACCTGCTGGTGGCTGACAACAGGTTTAGTGATGTCGATGTTATCGCACGCATACTTTCCATCAACGGTGCCTAGGCAATGTATCTGGGCAAGGTGCAATGAAGTGAGATAACGAAGCACATCCCAGTGTGCTTTGCCGACACACGCATCATCAAAGTCGTTGGGTGAGAAGATCACTGTATCTCCGTGAGACCCTTCTTCTGTGAGAAAGCCAAAATTGGAAGTATGACAGTCTCCCATCACGCTGGTGAGGGGAACTGTCTCGCATTCTTTAGGAAAATTGATAAGGCCAGCTTTTATGTCAGCGTAAAACAACTGCGCACTGCCTCTGTAGAAAACAAAGGGGCTGGCCTCCATTTTTGCATGCTTTGCCAAAGTGCGAGATGGCGCGTGTCCATCGATTAGCATTATTTCGTGGGAGATGCGCTGTAGTCGGGAATGGGTCATAGTTTTCTCATTCAGCAGAGTTTAGCCGGTGAAACCGTATTGCAAAACAATCAATCTATTTTTGGCTCAATTTTCATCGTTCAATTAAATAACCTGATTAAGCGATTCATTTTTACCAATTAGTTTTTTGTGATTGTGCGCGCTATTCTTATCACCAGTTTCGAGAGACATGAATTTTGCGTTACGTGATTATCTTCACAAAACTGCAAAACCATGTCGACACAATAAACGTAAAGTTTGTATTCGTATGTGTTTAACGTGCGAAAATAATTTAAACCAAATGGAGAATTAAACATGGCATTGATTAATACTGCTATCAAACCTTTCAAAGCAACTGCATTTAAAGACGGCGAGTTCGTAGACGTAAGCAGCGAAGACATCAAAGGTAAATGGGCAGTTTTCGTATTTTACCCAGCTGACTTCACATTTGTTTGTCCAACTGAGCTTGGCGACATCGCTGACAAGTACGAAGAACTTCAGTCACGTGGCGTAGAAGTATTTTCAGTATCTACTGACACTCACTTCACTCACAAAGCATGGCACGATTCTTCTGACACGATCAACAAGATCAAATTTGCAATGATTGGCGACCCAACAGGCGAAATCACTCGTAACTTCGATTGTATGCGTGAAACTATGGGTCTTGCTGACCGCGCTACATTTGTTGTTGACCCAGAAGGCATCATCCAAGCGATGGAAATCACTTCTGAAGGTATCGGCCGTGACGCAGATGACCTAGTACGTAAAGTTAAAGCTGCTCAGTACGTTGCAAACAACCCAGGTGAAGTTTGCCCAGCTAAGTGGAAAGAAGGCGAAGCAACTCTAGCACCTTCACTTGACCTAGTAGGCAAAATCTAAGCAGCACGCTTAGCGCTTAATATATGAAAGCTCAGCGCTTCGTGCATTGCACAGTATTAAGCAAATAATTTGTAGGGAGTGGGTCTCCACTCCCTGATATTAATTTCCAATTTCCGCTTATGTTGTTGACCCTTCAAAAGGTTGGCGGGGATCGGCGTGTCGAAAATAAGGCAGAATAACCGTGTTAACTAAAGAAATTTTACAAGCATTGAAATCATATGCAGAGTCAATGCAAAAAAACGTAACCTTTGTCGTACAGACCGGTGAACATAGCAAGCGTGAAGAGCTTGTGACGTTTCTGTCCGACATTGCTTCAGTAAGCGAAAAATTAAACGTAGAAGAGCGTGACACAAATGGTGAGTTGCGCAGTGCAATCAGCTTTTTGTTGGAAGCTGACGGCGAAGATACGGGAATTCGTTTTTCTGGTATCCCTGGTGGTCACGAGTTTAACTCGCTTGTACTTGCCATGCTGCATGCAGCGGGTACTGAACTTAAGCTAGACGATAGCGTTAAGTCGATGGTGAAAGCGGTGAATGAACCACTTAATTTTGAAGTGTTCATTAGCTTAAGCTGTCACAACTGCCCTGAAGTCGTACAGGCACTTAATCAATTTGCTTTGATTAATCCTAACATCAAGACCGAAATGATCGACGGCGGGTTATATCAAAATCTAATTCAAGAGCGCGACATCCAAGGTGTTCCTAGCGTATACCTTAATGGCGAGCTATTCGCGAATGGTAAAGTTGATGCCTCTGTGCTTATCAACAAGTTAATTGAACGCGACCCTAGCCTTAAAGAAGCAAACAAAGGCGATGCGTTACCACTTCAAGACGTAACGGTTATCGGTGGTGGTCCAGCAGGCGTTGCTTCGGCGATTTACAGTGCCCGTAAAGGCCTTAAAGTTGCCATTGTTGCTGAAACTTTTGGCGGCCAAGTTAAAGATACCATGGGTATCGAGAACCTTATCTCAGTACCTAAAACAACGGGCCCTGAGCTTGTTGGTAACTTGATGGAGCACGTACGCGATTACGACATTACGCTCAAAGAGCACGTACGCGTTGATAGCATTGAGAAAGGCAATATTAAAACCATTACGCTTTCTTCTGGCGAACAGATCCGCACTCGTACGGTTATTGTTGCGACAGGCGCCCGCTGGAGAGAACTTGGTGTTCCGGGCGAAAAAGAGAACATCGGTAATGGTGTTGCGTACTGCCCACACTGCGACGGCCCTTTCTTCAAAGGTAAAGACGTAGCGGTCATTGGCGGTGGTAACTCAGGTATTGAAGCGGCACTTGACCTTGCAGGCATTGTAAAATCGGTGACGGTATTTGAATTTATGCCAGAACTAAAAGCGGACAAGGTACTTATCGATCAAGCTCAAAAGCGCGATAATATTACCATTATCAAGAACGCGGCAACGCGCCAAATTACTGCTGAAAATGGCAAAGTGAACGCAATTGAATACCAAGATCGCTCAACTAACGAAGTGCACACCCGTGAACTTGCAGGTGTATTTGTTCAAATTGGACTTGTACCAAACAGTCAGTTTATGAAGGGCACGGTAGACATGACGCAGTATGGCGAAATTATTGTTGATACTAAGTGTCATACATCTGAGCCGGGTATATTTGCAGCCGGTGACGTAACAACAGTACCGTATAAGCAAATTGTTATTTCGATGGGTGAGGGCGCGAAAGCATCGCTTGCTGCATTTGAATACTTATTAAGCCATGAAGTGGTTGAGTCTGAACAGGAAAGTGAAGCGGCATAGTCATTAGCCTTTCAGTTCTCATGAGAGTTAAAGCCGAGCTAACGCTGTTAGTTCGGCTTTTTTGTATGCGCGTATCTTTATGTTACTTAACAACCTCGGTTAACGCGTTTTCTGTTACTTATTGATGTTAATGTGAATGATACTGGTTATCATTTGTGTAAATTTTTGCTAAATTAGACGAAAGTACTAATGCAGCCTTCAGTTCACTTCATTCTTGTAATAGGCGAATTGATGGGTCTTAAAAATTAATAACAGAAAACACTCAACATGAATAAGAAATTACTCAGCTTGGCGGTAGCGGCTATCTTAGTGTCTCACGCACATGCTCAGGAAGATGAAAGTGGCGCTGGCTTAGCTATAGATAAGCGAGAAGCAACAGGGGAAAAAGCAGAAGCGAATGCAGTAGAAAAGATTGAAGTAGTGGGCATGCGTTCTCCGTTTGGCGCAACAAAAACAAATACACCGATTGTTGAACTCGCCCGTACAATTTCCATTGAAACCGCATTAGATTTAAAGCAAAAAGGTGTGTTAAATCTTTCTCAGTCTGCCACCTATATGGCGGGCGTGACGGGGGAGTCATACGGATACGCCACCCGAGTCGATTCAATCTCTTCCAGAGGATTAAGTATTCCGCGCTATCGCGACTCAATTCAAGAGTTGTTTGGCAGCTATAATTCTACGCGAGCTGAAATTTACACAATGGAACAGGTTGAGTTGCTTAAGGGGCCTGCCTCTGTACTTTACGGTCAGGGCTCTCCCGGTGGCATAATGAACTATGTGTCAAAAACGCCCACGTTAGGCAAAGGAAGCGAAGTGGTGTTGTCCTACGGAAACTTCGACCGCGCGCAAGTTGGGGTGGATGTAAACGGCAGCCTGTCTGAAGATGATAGGTGGATGGGGCGTTTTGTTGGTATATATCGTAATGCTGACTCTCAGGTTGATTATGTTAGCGATGACACCCAAGTATTCATGCCGTCACTTTCCTTCATGCCTTCTGACGATACAACGCTAACGCTAATCGGGTTATTCCAAGATACTGATAGTGATACAGCAGCGCAGTTTATTCCTGTGGAAGGGACATTATTGCCTTTGGCTGACGGCACTTATTTACCCGACCAAGATGTTTACGCAGGTGAACCAGGGTTTAATAAATTTGATACTAAGTCGAACCAAGTTACTTTGCTTGGCGAGCACTTGATTAACGATACAACGTCACTTTCATTTACTGCCTTATGGCGAGATGGTGAGGCAGACTACCACCAAGCGTGGCCCACTTTTACGGGCGGTACTCGCTATCTAAACGCTTTTGTAGGGGCACCGGTCGCGCCTACCGATACCTTTGTGCCGAGAACGTTTTATCAAGCAGACAATACGTTTAATCAACACGCTTTTGATATTCGTGCAAACAAGGGCTTTGTAACAGGCGCTTTCGAACACGAGTTATTAGCGGGTGTACAATATCAACATGTTAAAACTGACGCCAACTCTGCTTACTATGCTGGTGGTGGGGTATTACAAGGTGATTTTAGGTACATTCTGGACTTGGCTAACCCTGAGTACACAGGCGCACCAGAGCAAGCCATTTTCGACGCAATTTACAACGATGCGCCTGAACAGACAGTCGCGGACACGGGGTTATACCTGTCTGATCAAATTTCCTATGAAAACTGGCGGGTAACGCTAGGCCTACGTCACGACCGCGTTGATAATGATACAGGCGTAACTGAGCAGGATGACACGCAAACATCATACTCAGCTGGAATTTTGTATCGTTTTGACAACGGCATTTCTCCCTACCTTAGTTACGCTGAGTCGTTCGAGACGGTAGTGGGACTAGATAATAATAACAACCAGCTTAAGCCAGAAGAAGGCCGTCAATACGAGGCAGGGATTAAGTATGAACTCTCGTCAGTTCCTGGTTTTATCACGCTGGCGTATTACGATATTGAAGTTTCAAACCTTCCTAATCCTAACGGATTACCAGACGAAGCGGCGCAACAGCAAGGCGTAACGACCATTGAAGGGATTGAGCTAGAAGGGCGCGTAGACTTTGGCCAGATAACAGCGCAGTTTGCGGCGTCGGTCTTGGATGCAGAAGATCCTAACGGTTTTTCGTTGTCAGCACAGCCAGACAGCAATGCGTCGTTGTGGGTAAATTATTCTCCACTTGAGCTTGAAGCGCTGACGGTAGGAGTTGGTATTCGCTACGTGGGAGAATCAGTTTCTGAGAATGGTGTCATCGGATACGACACACCTAGCTACACCCTTGGTGACCTGATGGTGTCGTACGAGCTAGCAGATAATTTGAATTTGCAGCTGAATGTAAGAAATGTGACCGATAAAAAATATCTCACGTCTTGCTTATTCAGAGGTGACTGTTTCCCTGGTGTACGCAGAACAGTGAACGCGTCGCTAACCTATTCGTTTTAAGGATTTATCATGCTTTCAGTTGCAGCGGGTGGTTTAACACTTGCAGCCTTAGGTGTTATTTATAAAAGTTGGCGCGCTCAAGCGTCAACGTATCTTTATTTGGGTCTTGTCGTATGGCTGGTTGCAGCAGTGTGCTGGTCTTATGCTCAGGGGTGGGAGTTTGGCGTGCTATATGCGCTGTGTATTCCTTCCATTTTAGTGTGGCCTTTTATTGCGTTTAACCAAACGCATTTACCTCAGCCAAAAAATGTACCTCAGCCGAGGAGCTTTGATTTCTCGCGACGTACAGTTCTAGGGAACATCGCAAACTACATCGTGGTGCTGGTTGTTTTATTGGTTGTGAGCGTGTTATTGACGCTAGGACTATGTGCGCTACTTCCATTCTCAATAGCAGGGAAGTTGGCTACAGGTATCGTGCTGTTGCCAATTTTTTGGGGTCTTATTGTTTATCACTACCTTGCTACCGCCCACAAAATTAAAGTTGTTGTTGCTTACGCAGTTTTGGCTGCGCTTTGCCTACCAATACTTATTTTCTTCCCCATGTAGGTGAATATCGATGGATAAAATAACAAAACAAAATGCATTAAATGCACATACTTGGGTAGGCGTTTTTCTAAGTGTACTTCTCTTTTTGGTGTGCTTATCTGGGACCGTTGCGGTTTTTCACTTAGAGTTTGAAAGGTGGGAACAGCCGCAAATTGAAGAAATGAAGAATGTTTCTCCTGATGTTGTTGAAAAGGCGATGGACACCTTTTTAGCTCAGAATACGCAAGAGTCTCACCATCTTTATGTGGTTTTCCCTACATCAGATATCCCTCGGTTGGTGGTAGAAAACGATCATGCTGCTTACTTTGCCGACAGTGAAGGTAACTTATTAGAGCAAGAAAGCGTGTCTTTTACCGAAATGCTTGTGAACTTGCACTTGTATCTCAATTTGCCACAAAGTTGGGGAATGATTTTGGTCAGCGCTTTGGGCGCTATCATCTGTACCCTTGTCGTCACTGGAATTATTGCTCACAAACGAATAGCAAAAGATGCTTTTAAACTTCGACGGGGTGGCAACGGTCAGCAAGCTCAAATTGATTTGCACAACCGTTTTGGACTATGGGCAGCGCCTTTTCATTTAGTTATAGGTATAACAGGCGCATATTTTGGTATGGCAGGGATCATTTTGGTGGTTGTTGCCTCACTAAATTACGAAGGCGATCGCGACGCGGTTATCCAGAAAATCTTTACGCCAGACCCTGTATTAGCGCCACAGGAAGGTAAACCGGCTATTGGTAGGGCGTTTGCACAAATGGAAACGCTAGCGCCAGAAAAGTCGCCAATATTTTTAACGGTACACGAAGTTGGTGAACCAGAACAGTTCATCGAAATATATGCCAAGGCGCCCAATAGAATGATCTACGCCGAAGGCTATCGATTCGATACGGCGGGTAACTTTATCGGTGTGGCCGGCTATGAATTCGGTGAATGGGGTAAGCAGTTGGTATGGGCAATGTACCGTTTGCACTTCGGTGACTTCGCCGGCCTTACCAGCAAATGGCTGTACTTTGTTCTTGGTGTAATGCTGACCATGCTTTGCGTGTCGGGTATGGAGATTTGGCTTTCTAAGAAGGCACATCCGCCGTTAGCAAGCAGGCTTTGGTACAGCACGGTGTGGGGGAGTGTGAGTGCACTCGCATTAACTGCTGTAGCAGATATGTTTTTTACAGGCTCGCTCATCGCCGTTTTTTGGTGCCTTATGCTATTTAATACCGGCATTACAGTGGGAGTTAAATCACTCACAAAGCCGATATGGTTGCTTATATCAGGCTTAAGCGTAATGGTGTTACTCATAGCCTATGCGGCTGTGCACCAAAGCGCGACGCTATCGGTTGCGTCACTTCAGCTTAATATACCTATGGCGGTGTACGTGGTGTGGAGTGTTTATCGTGCTAATACGCTGATTAAGCGAGCTAAAAATGCAGAAACTCAGATTGAAGCCGACGCGAGTAACAACGCGCCTCAATCAGCGCAAGAAAAAAGAGTGAATGCGTAAATCTTATCGTAACTATTAGGGGCTCACAGGAAGCCCCTTAGTTACGCTTCTTTCTTTTCCACGTACCGCCATACATATAGCCATTGCTGGCCTTTGCTCGTTCTTGACAAGCTTTGCATACTATACGCCACGTGTCTTCATCACCACATCGAATACGAAACTGTGTGTCGGCATTGATACCGCAGTTGTCACAGGGCTTTGATGGCCTAACTCTGTTCTTTTTCCCCACTTCAAGCACGTCTCTTTCGTTTTAATTAACAGACTTTCTGATACCTATTTTGTAATTACAGGTCACCGCACATAAGCTCAAAAACTTAAATCACTTTTGCGATTGCAACGGCAATTGAAGAGCCTTTTTCAACGGCTGCGCCCCATAATTTCATTAATAACGACGGCCTTTTCGTCATTAGGAGCAGCGCTTCATCTCTGTGATGTTGTTCATCTGCTTGGCATTGTCTAAACCGATTTATTACGTTTGAAGGGGGGATGGCTAACGCAGAAATGCGCTTACATTGTTCTTCGTAATGCGAATCTACGAACTGCTCTACTCGGTAAATGGTGTAGTAAAAGCAATTTATACCGCAAAGTCTTGGAATAAAGCCGGTGATAAACCCAGAAGCTATCCATAAAGGTAAAATAAAACTTCCCCTGAAAAGCGGCATTTCGTTTTCAAAGACGGCGAGGTGTCGTCTTTCCGTTTTAAGGTGCTCATGTATGAAGGGTTGTGCCTCGCTTTTTGTGCCAGAAAGATTAACCAGTTTTAAAACACATTCGGCGAATAGAGCACCACGGTATATCCAAACGGCTCCCGTTTCTCCCGCGTGGCTCGCACGTAGTTCTTTGTCTACTTGCTTAGCGTGATTATCTCCGAGTGTTTTTGCATAAAATGGCATGACGTACCTCTGTAGCATTTTATAAACAAACGATCTGAAGGGGGGAATGGATGCTACCTAACGAATTTGTAATGCATATTCAAATATGCGCTATTTAGAAAGCTCTGGATGATAGTGTTCTATTTATAAACGAAAGCAGAGTATCGGACGGTTGCTTGCTATGGTTGATAGATACACAACATGCGTTGCTTGCAGGAGAGCATAAATGAAGGTATTCGGTGGCGTTGTCATTCTTGTCTTAGGGTATTTACTATTGTGGCCAGTCCCCATTGCGCCAATAAGCTGGCAAGCACCGAGCAGTAGCGGATTTTCGGGGGAGTTTATTGAAAACAACCGTTTGGCGGGCCTTTCGTTTATTGAATTAGGCGAAGATAAAGGGCCGGAGGATTTTGCGATTAACGCTGCGGGAACTATTGCAACCGCCACTCATTCTGGTGCGGTATTACTCAAGAAAAAAGGTGAGGCAACATTTACTCCGTGGATTAACACTGGTGGACGTCCGCTCGGTATCGAGTTTGATACCAACGGCAACTTATTAATCGCCGATGCTCATCGCGGATTGCTAATTGCAGACCCTGAAGGTGAGCTAACGGTATTGGTTAACCAAGTAGAAAACACTAACGTTGTATATGCGGACGATGTGGATATTGCCGACAACGGCAATATTTACTTCACTGACGCAACTACCAAGTTCTCTGCCAAAGAGTATGGGGGAACGCTGCAAGCGAGCCTGCTAGAAATTTTGGAACATAGAGGCAATGGCAGGCTTATAGAGTACGACCCAGTACGTAGAACGAGTAATGTACTGATGGATGGTTTGGTTTTTGCGAATGGTGTCGCAATAAGCCATGATCAAAATTCAGTGTTGGTCAACGAAACCGGTAAATATCGCGTGTTGCGCTATTGGCTAGTTGGGCCAAAACAGGGTCAAGTGGAGGTCGTGATTGATAATTTGCCCGGATTCCCAGACAACATCAGCCAGGCAACGAGCGGCGCGTACTTTCTGGGTCTTGCTTCGCCTCGCTCCGCTCCCGTTGACGCTCTATCTGACAAGCCTTTCATTCGTAAAATTGTACAGCGTCTGCCACAGTTCATGCGCCCACAAGGTCAAGCATACGGGCACCTTGTTAAAATAAGCGAAAGCGGAGAGGTTTTACAAAGTTATCAAGACCCTAGTGGTGCATTTCCCTTTGTTACAGGCGCAATACAGACAGATGAAGGTGTATATGTGAGTAGCTTAACTGCACGGTCGGTAGGTGTGTTGCAGTTAAACTAGAGACGATAATAAGCATATTGTTACGGCAGAGTAGGTAGTCTTCTTTTCTACCGCGATAGAGCGATACGCGTCACGAATGAAACTTACTCATCAACTCTGCAACACGTTTTCTTACATTTCGAAACATTTTAAACTTTTGTTATGTAGTTACGCTTAGAAGGATATGTCACTATCGGCTATGCTAATAAAAGTTGTTTTTAGCACAAGTTTAGTAGTTTTGGGCTAGCCGTTTTAAAAGGATATTTTCTAAATCATGAAAGCGTATACGTATTCTTCTGTTGCACTTGCAGTCACGATTTCTCTTCTAGCTGGATGTGGAGGCGGTTCAGGCTCGTCTAATACCCCTCCTGTGGTGACAACGCCTACCACGCCAACGACACCTGTAACAACAGAGCCAGAATGGGAAGCGGGGGTGTATGAACCGCAATCTCAATATCTAGCGAAATGTGAGACTCCTAGAAGCGGTATTGATCCTTTTACTAATAGGGCATACCCAGATACACAAGGTACCGCCATGGATGAAAAGCTGTGGCTACGTACTTGGACTAATGACACTTACTTGTGGTACGACGAAGTAGATGACAATGACCCTGCAAATTTCTCAGTGTTGGGATATTTTGATCAGCTTAAAACCAATGAGCTAACGCCAAGCGGTACGCCAAAAGATAACTTCCACTTTTCACAAGACACTGCCGAATATAACGAACTGTCTCAATCGGGGATTTCATCGGGCTATGGGTTTGATTGGGAATTTGGTTCAACAACCGTGCCGAGAGTACTAACAGTGCGATTCACTGAGCCGGGTTCACCTGCAGCTACTGCTGGCGTGCCTCGCGGTGCGACCCTTTCGCGTATAAACGGCGTCGACTTCGTCAATGACAACACGCAGCAGGGCGTCAATGCGATTAATGCTGCGCTGTTTCCGGAAGACGCAGGTACGGTTACAAGCTTTGAGTTTGTGCAGGTTGATGGTTCAACTCTCTCAGTAGACATCACCTCCGGCGATATCAGCGTAACGCCGGTTCAAAACGCAAAGGTACTCGATACCGAAAACGGCAAAACGGGCTACTTCCAATTCAATACCTTTATCGTTACCGCGCAAGAAGGATTAATTGATGCGTTCGATATGTTTGTTGAAGAAAATGTGACCGAGCTCGTTATTGACCTTCGCTACAACGGCGGAGGACGTTTGGCGCTAGCTTCACAGCTTTCCTATATGATAGCGGGTCCGAACCAAACCAATAACGCAACCTTTGAAACATTGCGTTTTAACGATAAAAACCCAAACACCAACCCTGTCACCGGAGAGACCATTCGTCCAACACCGTTTTACCGCAATGTTATTGACTATAACGCAGGGCAACTTACCGACACGCTTCTGCCTAGCCTTTCGCTGACGAAGGTTTACGTTTTAGCCACGGGTGCAACATGTTCAGCAAGTGAAGCGGTAATGAATGCACTTCGTGGTATTGATGTAGAAGTAGTGCAAATTGGCTCTACTACTTGTGGTAAGCCGTATGGGTTCTACCCAACAGACAATTGCGGTGAGACCTACTTTACTATCCAGTTCCAAGGGGTGAATAACAAAGGGTTTGGTGATTATGCTGATGGTTTCATGCCTACCACCACGCCTAATTTCGATTTTGAGTTGCCGGGGTGTGAAGTTGAAGATGACTTTACCGCAAGCTTGGGTGATCCAAATGAAGGGATGCTGTCAGCTGCATTGGAATATGCTGCTACAGGCTCATGTCCCGAAGTTGTCACGTCAAACGGCGTGGCGGATGTCAAAGCACTGCGCAGTAACCAAAGTGCGTTAGGGGACGAAAAGCTCATTCCTATCGACAAGCCTGAACAACGCAAAGAGAACTTTATTTTACACAACAAAATAAATCAGCCTGTTATTCAGGAGCGCAAGTAATGTCGCTTCTTAATAAAAAAGGAAAACTGCTAAAAGGAAGACTGCTAGCAGCACCTCTCGCCATACTTTTGCTCTCGGCGAGCGGATGCGCGACAACGCAGGAGGCTGAGTTACACGAGGCAGTAACCAAATCCATTAGTGTGAGTCAAAAGCAAGCTATTGAAAGTAAGATCAGCAACTGGTTTGGTGGTCTAAACATAACGATAGCCGATGATGCATTTAGTCAAACCGCGAGCATAACGATTGAGCGTAAAGCAAAGGTAGATGGCAGGGGATTACCTATTGACGGAAGGCACGACAACCCTGTTTATAGCTTTACGCTGCTAAGTGATGGTGAACAGTGCGTGTTGCGTAACGACCAAAGTGGGGAACTTACCAAGCTTGAAAATGTGACCTGTTATATAGTGGACGAGGCATAAGTCGGGATAAATCGACGAAAGCGCAATGTCATCGTTGACAATAGGCCTTAAAAAAACGCCCAGAGTCTACAAGCTCTGGGCGTTTTTGCTGCTATCGTTTGTGCATGCTTGGCTGCTTTTGCGTGCGGCCGCGACTGTTGCCGCCGCTATTATTTCCTTTCGATGCGTTGCCTCTATTCTTATTCCCGCCGGTGTCGTTACGCTGCTGTGCTGTGTTTCCATGACCTTGCTTGTTAGCGTTGGAATTACGTCGGCTCTTATTTACGCCGTTACCGCCTTTGCTGCTCTTGCCCTGAAAGGTAGGAGGAAGCCCAGTATGTTTAGTCAGTGCGCGTTCACCACGACGGCCTTTTTGCGCTTTTTGGCGTTTTTCATCTGCCGTTTCTGGCGGAACAAGGTGTTGAGGACCACGGCCTATTAAGTCTTCACGCCCCATACGCGTAAGGGCTTCGCGAATTTGCGCAAAGTTTTTCGGGTCGTGATAACGCAACATCGCCTTGTGTAATCGACGGTGAATTTCACCTTTTGCAGAAGGCACCTCTTCACTGTCTTTAGTGACTTTGCGAAGGGAATTTACCTCGGTATGGTACATGGTGGTAGCCGTTGCCATTGGCGACGGATAGAAGTTCTGTACCTGATCGAGCTTAAATTTGTTTTCTTTAAGCCAAATCGCAAGGCTTAGCATGTCTTCGTCGGTGGTACCCGGGTGCGATGCAATAAAGTAAGGAATTAAGTACTGCTTTTTACCTGCTTCTTGTGAGTACTTATCAAACAGCTCTTTGAAGCGGTAGTAGCTGCCCATGCCCGGTTTCATCATTTTTGAAAGCGGACCATCTTCGGTGTGTTCTGGAGCGATTTTTAAGTAGCCGCCTACGTGGTGAAGGGCCAGCTCTTTCACGTATTCCGGGTCTTCTACTGCTAGGTCGTAACGTACGCCTGAAGCAATCAATATCTTTTTAATTCCAGGCAACTCACGAGCACGGCGGTATAAGTCGATAGTTGGCTTATGGTCCGTATCCATGTGCGCACAAATGCTAGGGTACACACAAGACGGCCGACGACATGTAGCTTCTGCTTTAGGGCTCTTACAGCGCAGGCGATACATGTTCGCCGTCGGGCCGCCTAAGTCTGAAATAACACCAGTGAAGCCCGGTACCGTATCGCGTATTTGCTCAATTTCTCGAATAATAGAGTCTTCAGAACGGCTTTGAATAATACGCCCTTCGTGTTCAGTAATAGAGCAGAAGGTACAGCCACCATAGCATCCGCGCATAATGTTGATACTGAAGCGGATCATGTCGTATGCAGGGATTTTAGCATCGCCATAGACAGGGTGAGGCACACGCTGATAGGGTAAATCAAATACCGCGTCCATCTCTTCGGTTTCAAGCGGCATGGCCGGTGGGTTAATCCAAATGTGTCTGTCACCGTGGCGCTGCATGAGGGCTCGAGCACAACCAGGATTGGTTTCTTGGTGCAAAATACGCGACGTATGTGCGTATAACACCTTGTTGTCTTTCACCGTCTCGTACGCAGGTAGCTTAACGTACACGTTTTCCCAAGGCTTACGCTTTTCTTTCTCTTTTTGCGCAGGCTGAATAACAATGGGCGCAGCTTCTG
Organism: Alteromonas sp. CyTr2; assembly: GCF_947311905.1. Lineage (NCBI taxonomy): Bacteria > Pseudomonadati > Pseudomonadota > Gammaproteobacteria > Alteromonadales > Alteromonadaceae > Alteromonas > Alteromonas sp. CyTr2. Next base: position 330,671 of record NZ_CAMZMZ010000001.1, read on the forward strand.
GCGCTTCACTGCTTTTGGCGTCTTTATCCTGCGAATCGCACTCGGGCTCCATCTGGTAGGGGCTTGGAATGGCGTCTATCTTGCCGGGCCTGTCTAGAGAGGTCGAGTCAACACCTTGCCACTCTGGTAAGGCTTCTTTAACGATAATCGCAGTACCGCGAATGTCTCGCAAATCGGCAATATTTTCACCTGCCGCTAAGCGATGAGTGACTTCAACAAGAGGACGTTCGGCGTTACCGAAAAAGAGCATGTCCGCTTTGGAATCGAACAGTACAGAGCGGCGTACTTTTTCACTCCAATAGTCGTAGTGCGCAATGCGACGTAAGCTGGCTTCTATGCCACCAACAATAACAGGCACACCTTTAAACGCTTCACGGCAGCGCTGTGAATACACGGTAACCGCACGATCAGGGCGCTTGCCACCTACATTGCCTGGCGTGTAAGCGTCATCGTGACGAAGCTTTTTGTCAGACGTGTAACGGTTGATCATAGAGTCCATATTGCCGGCTGTTACGCCGAAATACAGGTTGGGTTTACCCAACTTCATGAAATCGTCTTTGCTGGTCCAGTCTGGCTGAGAAATAATACCCACGCGAAAACCATGCGCTTCAAGTACTCGGCCAATCACCGCCATACCAAAACTAGGGTGATCTACATACGCATCGCCCGTTACCAAAATAACGTCACAGCTGTCCCAGCCAAAGGCATCCATTTCTTCCTTCGACATGGGGAGAAACGGCGCAGTACCCAGGCAGTGTGGCCAATATTTAGGGTAAGAAAACAGACCGCGATCGGCCTTAATGGTGGCTTGCATAGTAATCACATCTAGATAAATCAGAGAGTTGCTGAGCTTAAATAAGGCTGTAGCTCAGAATAAGTGCGTAATTATAGCAGTGTTGGCCAAGCTAAGGTATAGCACTGTCATTAAATTAAAGAGCTTTGTATACTCACTTAAAGCAACAAGCTGCAAAGCTAGCCATGAGTGCAGGTTTTTATAAGCGCTTCAAATGCCCGCATTTAGCGAATGAAAGGCTTGTCTATTTACAACGAAGAGAATTAACGACGACTATGGCGTATTGGCTATTTAAAACAGAACCTGATGCATTTTCAATCGATGACTTGGCAAACCGCCCAGAACAAATGGAACCGTGGGACGGCGTAAGAAATTACCAAGCGCGTAACTTTTTACGAGACGGCGTTAAAAGGGGTGACAAAGTATTTATCTATCACTCAAGTTGCAAGCTGGTGGGCATTGCAGGTGTTGCTGAAGTGGTAAGAGACGGCTACCCGGACACCACGCAGTTTAGCCCTGAATCAAAATATTACGACCCTAAATCAAGTCAGGATAACCCCCGCTGGTATCGCGTTGACGTGAAATTTGTAGAGAAATTTTCAAGCGTTCTGCCGCTTTCAGTGATTAAAACGATGGACGGTATTACTGAACTGCCATTGGTCAAAAAAGGTGGAAGACTGTCAATCATGCCTGTAGAAGAGGCTGAATGGCAGCAACTGTATGCTGCTGCCAAACAGTAAGTTAAATGCTAAAAAGCGTAGCCGTCATATCTTGTTAGCTTGCTAAAGATAAATATAAGGGCTATCGCTATGCGCTAACTGTTAACATCGGTAATGACGACTTTAAAATATCCACTAGGAATACTGTGCGACTCATCTGCCTCTGGCAGAGTAGCGAAATACCATTCATATAACGGTCCAGAAACCACATAAACATCTTGCCCAGTTCTCACCACATCACGCACCGCATTTTCTAGATCCACCTAAGGACCTTGGTGGCCGCGGTCAGTACCAATTGTAAACACAGTTATCAGCAAACGCGTTAAATGCGCAAATTGTTAGTGTGAACGTGATTTACAGTGGCTTTTCTTATAATGCCTTGGCTTTATGTTAGTGATAGATAGCCTTAGGCTCGCCCGTTCACCTGCTTTTACGTTTGCTCTGTGCAGCATGTTTTGCTTCATGTTACCCAATTCATTCACGTGTAGTTTTGTGATTAATAATAATCACATTTTGCTGTGTGATTGTTTTTGAATTTGAGGTAGTAGCGTGTCATAGTGGACCTCTAAACGGAAAAAAGTGTCTATTGAAAGCAGAAAAGACAACGCGGCGCATAGTGAAATGACAAGAAAGAGTGCTTTAACAAGCAATACAAAAAAGCGCGCTGGTGTGATTACCGGTGACGTCTCCAACTCTCAGTCTTATTCTGATGCTGAATTCAGAGAGATAATTGCTACGCTGAGAGAGCGTTTAACATACTACGCCGAGTACTACGGTGGAGACTTTGATATTTATCGAGGAGACGCATTCCAGCTAGTTGTTGCACAACCACAGCATAGCATTGCAGCCGCAGTTGGATTGCGGCTAGCTCTTAAGGCGCATGCTTCAGGAGTAGATGTGAGAATGAGTGTTGCTGTGGGAGAAGCGCAATTTCGCCCTTCAGAAGTAAAAACTGGCACTGGAGACGCGTTTGTGTTGTCAGGACGAGGGTTAGATAACATAAAGCCGCACCATCTTACTTTTTGTAGCGGTGAACAAACACTCGACGACAAAACGCAGCTCTTAACACGTTTTGCCGACGCGCATATCAATGGACTGACACAAACCCAGTCGCAAACCTTACTCGCGTATCTTGAAGCAACGGATAAGAGCCATGAAAGTGTAGCGGCCATACTAGATAAAAATCGCAGTAATGTAAGTCGAATTCTCAATGCCAGTAACTATAAACTGATAGCAGAATATCTCGACTATATGGAGAGAGCGCTTATTTTATGGGTTCAAGGTGGAACCTCATTAAAAACGGAACAATTGACCAAGGAAGACTAATGTGATGACGAATAACACGAAAAACATAATGCTTGTGACAGGAGAGCCACGTGCTTGCTGAACCTCAACTGCTGGTGGCACTTGTGTTAGCGCATCTATTAGCAGACTTTTATTTTCAACCGTTTACCTGGGTACAGCAAAGAAACGAACGACACGCACTGGCTTTGCCCTTATACCTACACGCAATCATACACGGTATACTTGCGGCAGCAGCAATGTTCTTGTTTTCATCAACGATAAGTATCGCAAGTATAGGTATTGGGGCAATTGTAGTCGCCGTTTCTCACTTCAAAATTGACGTTATTAAATCGTATTGTAAGCAAAACACTACGTCTTTTGTTGTCGATCAAATAGCGCACATTGTCGTGATCTTAGGCGTATTTTTGTATGCCACTAATCAGTGGCACGAGGCAGTGGGACTACTTCAGCAGGTAGGTACATCGCACCTATTAGTGGTCTTGGCCTATTTGGCGGTACTCAAGCCCAGTTCAGTTATTATTAAACAGCTGCTGTCGCCTTGGAGCGATGAAGTATTAGCTAACAAAATGCCGTCTTCTCACCCCAATGATCCGCCGACAATAAGTACAGAGGCACAACAAACTTTATCACTGGCAGGTCAACGAATTGGCTATTTAGAGCGTGTGCTCATGCTTACCTTTGTATTGCTAAATCAATTTTCTGCCATAGGTTTTCTTATTGCGGCTAAATCTATATTTCGCTTCGGCGACCTCACTAAACACCAAGACAGAAAGCTAACTGAATATGTACTTTTGGGCACCTTCACCAGTGTGGCGATGACGTTTGCCATTGGCTTGGCATGCGCAGCGGCATTAGGGCAATTACCCATAAAGTCTTAGCAAACCTCCTTAACGTACTGCTTTTGCAAAGGCTTGTTGACTATGATTGCTGAATACCTAGAAAATACGCGAAGCAAGCGTGGAAATGCCCCGCGTAAGTGAGCTGAAAAAAGCGTACTAATCTGTAACGCTAAATTTTGACGACGTTCTTACGTATACAATGGTTTCGCTTTGGTTTGCGTTTTCAACAGAATGGTGTGCGGCAGTTGATGATTCAATGTAACCTCCTGCGTTTAATTCAATCTGTCTGGGGGGATTGTTTTGGGTATAATTGATACTTCCCTTGATAACCACTGCCTTAAATTCATCACCATTAGATTTTATTGAACCTTTAAATCCTTTTGGAAGCTTGACAAGGGTGCCGTATACACTACTTGTCTCGCCCCACAAATAGGCAACAGAAACACCGTTGGCCGCTATATTTACAAGGTCGCTTTTTTGCAGCCACACCATATTGTCTGCGTGAACGTTGATTGGCCTTTCGCCGTTGTCAAAATGTTCTTTTGATGGCTTTACAAGGTATGGGCCTTCATCAATTTCCAGGTAAATCAGGTTGGTTTTGTCGTTTGCCGCAGTGGTGTGATCTTCACCTGCAGGTTGAGTCCAAAACGAACCTGTTGGCATCCACATCTTTGCTGCGTTTGGATCGTCATTGTGCATTTCACCTTCAATCACAATACTTCTATAGGTTATGTTGTGAATGTGCGGTGGCGATTCAAAGCCTTTGTTAAATCGCACTAACATCCCCGTTGCCGTGTCTTTTGTTCTGTCTCCCCACAAGTCTGCTGCCCCGGGGCTTTTGTCGCCACGGGCTGGGTTCAAGTAACCCCATTCGACATCTTTAGCTGCAATAACTTTGTCTTGTGCTTGTGCGCCGGGTACAAGAAGAAAACAGGTGCTCAATAATAGCGATGCTATTGTAAGTTTGTTTCGTTTCGTTGGTTTCATTCAAACCTCCTAATTGTTGGTCGTAGGTTTTATTTAACAGACAGGCACAGTCTATTATTTCGAATAAGTCTCATAAACGACCAAAATCAATAAAGGCTTTCCTGAAAATGTGGATAATAGAGGTGATCAATTTTGCTTTGTCTTTTTCGCCTTGAAATCAAAAGAGTGAAATAAACGTTGAGGGAAGTATGAAAACCGAAGACCTGTCTGTGTTCGTAAAGGTGGCTGAAGTGGGCTCGATAACCACTGCTGCGATAAAACTTGATATTAGCTCATCTGCTGCAAGTATGGCGGTTAAACGTTTAGAAGAGCAGCTTGGCGTAGCGCTATTTGTGCGAAGTACACGCAAAATTCGATTGTCACCTGAAGGAGAGCAGTATTTGCCTATGGCAAAGCAGGCACTCGACACCTTACAGCAGGGCCTTGCACTAGTGACAGAGCAGAAGCAGAGCATTCATGGTGAGCTTCGCATGGTGATGTCTTCGGAAATGGGTCGCAACTTAATGCGTGAACTGCTAAATAAAGTGCAACGCGAAAATCCAGAACTTTCATTGCGATTACATGTGAGCGACAGTCGGGTGGACTTCTACCGCGATGGTGTAGATGTAGCACTTAGAGCCATGACAAAAGAAGCGGTTAAAGAATCGCAGATGTATGGTTTTAAAGTGTGCAATATTCCGCATGTGATTTGCGCGTCTCCCGATTATTTAGAAAGAAACGGTGAGCCTACAACTTTGACTGATTTAGCGCAGCACAACGCACTTCTTTATAAGCTCTACGACCAAACCCACAATACGTGGGAACTTATCAACGAGGGCGAGAGGGTTAAAGTGAAAGTGAACAGTAATCGCGCTGTGAATGACGGTGATATTGTTCGGCGCTGGTGCGTAGATGGAGAGGGGATCGCTAAAAAGTCATGTATAGACGTTGCGGGGGATTTACTGAGCGGAAAGCTGCAGCGTATTTTGACTGGTTACCACGTACCGCTAACTGAAATGTGGCTCATGCTGCCTAGCCGGCATCTTATTACGCCAGCGGTAAGATTAATTAGAGATGAACTAAAACAGGTTATTGAAAGTAAGCGTCAACGTCTTATCAATACATATATTTTGACGGAGCGAGAGTGGCCTGTCTCCAATGAAATTTGAGCTCGTTTTTAGATACTCATTTGTTTCGATGCTAAGTGACTAAAAAATAAACTAAAAACAGAATCTTATAATTGAAAAAAAGACTGGAATATCCTTTAATAGTGCTCGCAAGGGATTGCGACATTTCAATAGTACACTCAACTATGCAGGACGGCATGGTGAAGTCTCGTCATGTGCAATCCTTTGTTTTCATAAAAAAGCTTCAGTTCTAAATATTTTAGCTAAAGCGAAAAACAGAGAAAACACATGAATGCAAAACTATTAGTTCCATCTTTATTAGCAGTTTCACTTCTTACTGCGTGTGGTAGTACACCACCCTCGCCAGAAGAGCAGGCAATGGCGAACCAAATGAAGCAAGCGTTTCTTGCGAAAATTCAAGGCATGTCCTTACCTGTTGCTGCCCAACAGCAACAGCAAGCTGCACCCCAGCCGGAAATCGTTATCAGTGCGACTGAACTTACAGCACAAAAACAGAAAATTGACGAAACCGGCGGAGCAGCGATTTTTTATCGTAAGAAAGATGGCATCATGATAGATGGGGAGATGTTTCATGACTTCGAAGGACAAGTTGCCAACTTCGGAGGTAATAGGTTTACTGGTGAGTTTACCTATGCGGTAGAAAATTTCGATGGCTCATTTACACTCAAATATCACAAAGCAAAATCAACTGAAGCACCTATAAAAATTGCAACGGTGTGGAAGCGTGGTGACCGGTATGAAGTAAAAACAGTTACCGGAAAAACTGCAACAGGTAGCAGTGTAATTCCTACTTCAGACGGTTTTATTATTGGCCGTCCGGGGTCTGCTTTTCGCTATTTTATAGACAATGATAACGTAAAAAATATAACACTCTTAGATAACTATCACATCGCTAAACATCAGAAGGGCGATGCTGCATCTACAGGTTTTATTTTGTTAGAGAAAGATCCTCGAGACAAAGGCGACAGTGTGGGCGGATTGCTAGACTCCTTTAAAGAAATAGGTAATACGTTTGGACTTAACAAGTTTGATGACTATGTTTTAGTTAGCCTAGACGGGAAGACCATCGTTCCAATGGATGTTGGATTAGGAGGTAAGGATGTTGCAGAATACTCAAACTGCGAACGTCAAAATGCTGTGATGAACAAGTGCGAAAACGTGGATTTTAAAGAGTCGCTGTACACAAAACTTGGCTTACCTAATTACAGTCACTATTTCTGGTCAATCAATTGGGTACAAACGCAGTCAGGTCCACTGGCTATATACAGAACATCGACGAAAATTAAAATTGTCGATATCAACAATAATCAGGTTCACACTGCATTTTCGCGCACCTTAGGTGTAAACGAGTTTGATATCATTGAAAACGCTGACGGAACTACTGGTATAGAAGCAAGACTCGGATTTTCTAAAGAGAAAATTAACGATATAGAGTCATTTATCAAGAATAATACGTCTGACATCGAGCCGATTCAGACTTTACAAAACTCTTAATTTACACAAAAATTAAACATTCAAAAGTCGTAGTAAGGAAGCGGTAATAAGTCCCGCTTCCTTTTACGTTAAATTCTAGACCTTAAAAGCGATAGGCGGCGGTAAGCCTAAAGCGTTGAGGCGCGCCAGGTTCAACCCACACATCGTAAGCGTCTGGCAATCCCACCTAACGCTTCGTAAAGTGCCATGGTAGAAGTTGCTCGATATCGGCGTTGGGCCGACTGAGTTCATCAAGGCAAGACATCACATACTCGAACACATTGAGGTCGTTGGCTTTTGCGGTTTCGATGATGCTGTAGAGGATGGCGCTGGCATTGGCGCCGGTAGCGGTCTGGCTAAACAGCCAGTTTTTTCTGCCTATCACGAACGGTTTAATCGCGCGCTCAGCGCGATTGTTATCGATATTCAGTAATCCATCGAGTGTGTAGCGTGCAAGCTTTTCCCATTGGTTCAAGCAGTATTGTATCGCTTCACCTAATTTGGTTTTCGGTAGCACTTGTTGTACTGATTTCTCTAGCCATGTATGGAGCTGGTTGAGCAACGGCAGGCTCTTTTCTTGTCTGGTAAGGTAGCGCACCTCCACCGTTTTATCTTTTAATTGAGTTTCGATGCGATAGAGTTTTTGGATGTGATTGAGTGCCCAGTCTGCTTTGCCGCTGCCTTTTTTACCCGCGCCTTTCTTTGCTTCCATAAACTTACGACGTGCATGGGCCCAGCAACCGATAAGGGTTGCTTGCGTTTGCTCGTAGCCTTGATAGCCATCCACTTGTAAGTAGCCGTTATAACCATTAAGGAAATCTACTGCGCATTGCCCAGCGCGACTATTGTGATAATCGTACAACACGATATTGGATGTCGCTGTATCGGGGATATGACCGCTAGGTGAATCAGC